>NZ_JBAGLP010000117.1:0-456475 GCF_036689775.1 Isoptericola haloaureus
CGACCGGGCCGGGGCCGGCAGCCTCGAGCGGACAAGTCGTGTGAAAGGCACGAGACCAGTCAGTCGAAGGGTCACGCTCAAGACCACCGATCCACAGCCCAGCACCATCAGGCTGCGAACGCGATCCTCACAGTCAGTCGATGTCGGGCGCCTCGCCCAGCCGCTGCACGAGAGACTGCAGCCGCCGCGCCTCGGCCATGCCCCGTTCGCCGTCGGCGCGCTGGATCGCCATGACGGCGAGGGTGCCACCGTCGGCCAGGTCCAGGACGACCCACGGGTCGTTCGGGGTCATGCGCACGGCGACGATCTCCGGCCAGGCGACCCGCCGGGTGCGCACGACGTTGCGGACGGTCAGACCGTCGTCGTCGGGCCGGGCGTGCACGCCGCCCAGCCGCCAGAGCAGCCAGACGACGAACACGGCGAAGAGGACGAACGTCAGCCGGGTGCCCTCCCCCAGGAGGACGCCCGTCGGTGCGAAGAGCCCGACCAGCAGGCTGCCCCCGGCCGCGACGGCACCGGTGACCGCCACCGACACCCGCGCCCAGAACGGACGGAACGTGCGGTACGCCGGGCCGGTGCCGTCGTCGGACATCGGGTCAGAGGCGCGAGGCGAGGATCGAGGTCACCAGGATCCCGCGGGCGCCCACCTCGTAGAGGGCATCCATCACCCGGTTGGTGTCGGCGCGACGCACCATGGACCGCACGGCGGCCGAGTGGCCGTTGTGCAGCGGGGACACGGTGGGCGACTCGAAGCCCGGCGTGACGGCGACCGCGGCGTCGACGAGCTCCATCGGCACGTCGTAGTCCAGCAGGACGTACTCGCGGGCGGTGATCACGCCCTGCAGACGGCGGGTCAGGACGTCGAGACCGACGGGCTCGTCCTGGTCGGCGTGCCGGATCATCACGGCCTCGGAGCGCAGGATCGGCTCGCCGAAGACCTCCATGCCCGCGGCACGCAGCGTGCTGCCCGTCTCGACGACGTCGGCGATGACGTCCGCGACGCCGAGGCGGACCGAGCTCTCCACCGCACCGTCCAGGTGGACGATCGCCGACGGTTCGATGCCCTGACGGGCCAGGTAGCCCGCGACGAGCGTCGTGTACGACGACGCGACGCGCTTGCCGGCGATGTCCTCGACCTGGGTCGCGCTGCCCGCCGGTGCGGCGAAGCGGAACGTGGAGCCGGCGAACCCGAGCGGCAGGTGCTCGACCGCCTCGGCGCCGGAGTCCAGCAGCAGGTCGCGGCCGGTGATCCCGACGTCGACGGTGCCGGCCCCGACGTACACGGCCACGTCGCGAGGACGCAGGAAGAAGAACTCGACGTCGTTGTCGACGTCGGTGAGCACCAGCTCACGGTTGTCGCGGCGCTGGCGGTAGCCGGCCTCGCGCAGCATCTCGGTGGCGGGCGTGGACAGCGAACCCTTGTTGGGGACGGCGATGCGGAGCAACGGTTTACCTCGTTCTGGGACGGAGCGGCAGGAAGACGTCGGAGCGCGCTGCCCGGGTGCGCGAGAGCACCCGAGGGCGCTCACAGATGGTCGTAGACGTCCTCCAGCGTGAGCCCCTTGGCCAGCATCAGCACCTGCAGGTGGTAGAGCAGCTGCGAGATCTCCTCGGCGGCAGCCTCGTCGGACTCGTGTTCGGCCGCCATCCAGACCTCGGCGGCCTCCTCCACGATCTTCTTGCCGATCGCATGGACGCCGGCGTCCAGCTGCGCGACGGTCCCCGACCCGGCGGGACGGGACTCGGCCTTGGCTGACAGCTCGGCGAACAGGGAGTCGAAGGTCTTCACACCCCCAGCCTAGACGGCGACCTCCGGGCGTCCCTGCTTCGTCCGTGCTGCGGGACGCAACTCACAGGTTCAGACCTGCTTGGCACACTATTTTTTAGGAAGCAGCGCGCACCGACGACAGGTGTCGGTGCCCCGACGCCTCTCAGTGGGTGTGCTGGTCCGCCATCGCCCGCAGCGTCTCGATCTCGGCCGGGACGTCGTCCGCCCCGTAGACCGCGGAGCCGGCCACGAAGACGTTCGCCCCGGCCTCGGCGGCCCGCTCGATCGTGGAGCGGGACACTCCCCCGTCGACCTGGATGTGCACGTCGAGGTCCTGCTCGCTGATCGCCGCCCGGGCGCGGCGGATCTTGGGCAGCGTGCCGTCGATGAACGACTGGCCGCCGAACCCGGGCTCGACCGTCATGACGAGGATCATGTCGACCTCGGCGAGCAGGTCGAGGTAGGGCTCGACGGGCGTCGCCGGACGCAGCGCCACCCCGGCACGCGCACCCAGGCGGCGCAGCTCGCGGGCGAGGCGCACCGGAGCCTGGGCCGCCTCGGCATGGAAGGTCACCGACGCCGCACCCGCCTCGGCGTACGCCGGCGCCCAGCGGTCGGGGTCGGCGATCATCAGGTGGCCGTCCACCGGCACCGGGGAGACCTCCACGAGCCGCTCGAAGACCGGCAGGCCGAGCGTCAGGTTCGGCACGAAGTGGTAGTCCATGACGTCGACGTGCGCGGCGTCCGCCGTCGCGATGGCGTGCAGGTCGCGCTCGAGGTTCGCGAAGTCGGCCGACAGGATGCTGGGGTGGATCAGCGCAGGCATGGGCACAGCCTAGGACGCCCACGGTCTACGCTCGCCCCGTGGCTGCCCTCCCCTCCCCCGACGACGCCTCCGCGACGGTGATGCGCCCGCACGTGCGGCGTGCCACGGCGTCCGATCTCGACGCCGTCGCCGCGGTCCTCGCCCCGTACGTGGCGCGCACGGCCGTCACGTTCGACGAGGAGCCGCCGACCGACGCCGACTGGCGCGGCCGACTGGCCGAGGCCGACGCCCGCGGCCTGCCCTTCCTCGTCGCCGAGCTCGACGGCGAGGTGGTCGGCTACGCCTACGCGGCACCGTGGCGTCCCAAGGCGGCCTACCGGCACACGGTCGAGGACACGATCTATCTGGCGCCGGCGGCCCAGGGCCGGGGCGTCGGGACCCGGCTGCTGTCGGCGCTGCTCGACGCCTGCACGGTCGCCGGCGTGCGCCAGGTGATCGCCGTCGTCGCCGACGACCCGGCCGCCGCCGGCTCGGTGCCGCTGCACCGACGCCTCGGCTTCGAGGTCACGGGCGTCCTGCGCGACGTCGGCCGCAAGCACGGTCGCGACGTGAGCACGATGCTGATGCAGCGCACGCTGCACTGACCGCCGCCGAGGGGCCGCTCGGCTCAGGCCAGGTCGCCGCGCAACGCGTCGGTGCGCGCCTGCACGGTGCGCCACGCCGCCGCCCCCACGCCCGGGTGCACGTCCCGGTCGATCTCGCCCAGCGCCGCACGCAGGTCGTCCAGCGTCGTCGACACGACCCGCGCGGCCCGGCGGCGCGGCAGGCCCCACGAGGTGCCCTCCTCGACGAGGTCGGTGCCGCTGATCGCGTCCATGTCGCGCTGACCGGCCACGTCCATGGCGAAGACGCGAGAGGCGTGGTCGTGGTGCAGGTGCATCGAGATGTCGTACGCGGGCGCGAGCGACACCGTGCCGTCAGCCCGGCGGAGCATCGAGACGTTCTTGGCGTGGGCGTCGGTGTTGCCGAGAGCCAGGTTGAGCGCCGTCAGGGCGAGCAGGCGGTCCGGGCGGGTGCCGTCGTCGCGCAGCACCCGGGCGATCGCCTGCAGCGACGGGATCGACCGGCCGTGCTGGAACTTGCGCTCGGGGTCACGGGTGTTGATCCCGAGCGCCTGGGCGGCGTCCTCCTGGTGGATGCGGCGCAGCCCACCGGCGGCGTCGTCGTCGGGGACGCGGTCGTAGCGGGACACCACGAGGCAGCGCACGTCCGCGAACGTCTCGACGTGCGCCTGGATCGTGGTGAGGCCGATCCTGCGGGCGAGGTCGAGGGCGGCCGCCTCGGTGTCCACGAGGTCGGCCGTCGGCGAGGCGGCGTCGCGGGCGACCTTGAGGATGTGCGTGGTCGCCTCGTCGGGCGCGGCGCGCCACCAGACGCCGTCGTCGCGCACGAGCCCGATCTTCGGCTCCATCCCGGGCAACGAGCTCGTGAGGCGCTGGCTGCGCGCCTGTCCCCCGGCACGGGCGATGCTCGCGCGCAGCAGGTCCGCGACGCCGGCGTCGTCGAGGTGCACCGCCTCGCGGTCGTGCTCTCGCGGTTCGGCCCCCACGGCGACGAACCGGAGCGCACCGACGGTGTCTCCGCCGTAGGCGCCGAAGAAGCCGACCGGGTCGTCCGGGTCGACACCGGCGTCCATGGCCATGTGGTCACGGACGCGCCCCTCGGGCATGAGCCCGTCGAGCCAGGCCGTCACGCGGGCCGGCGCGGGCGCACCGTCGGGATCCATGGGGAGCAGGTGGGACAGGACCCGCGACCCGTACCCCCAGCGGTCGACGGCGCCCGGATCCCACTCGAGCTCCACGCGCGGGGCGCCGCGACCGGTGTCCCGCGCGGAGAACCGGGCGATGCGTGTGCCGTAGAGCCACGCGTCCAGCTCAGGCGCGGTCATCGCTGCCCCGCTGCTCGAGGCGGACCTCGATCCCCAGCTCGTCGAACATCTCGAAGAGCCGCGTGATGTAGAGGTTGCCGACGCCGGACTCGACCTCGGAGACGTACTGGCGCGTCAGGCCGAGCTCGTCCGCGAGCGCCGCCTGGCTGAGTCCGTGCTGTCTGCGGGCTTGCTGGACGAAGCGGCCGAGGTCGCGGGGGCCGCGGGCATGGGTCCAGCGGTCGGTGGCCATGGTGCCTCCGTTGTCAGGTTTTGCTGACGGATATCGCTGTCAGGTTATCCCGACACAGGCCTACGCGCAAGGAATTCCTTGCACCCGACGATCCTCAGCCCGCGCGGCGCAGCAGCGTCAGGTGCATGGCGTCGGTGCCGTGCACGTGCGGCCACAGCTGGACGTCCAGGCCGTCTGCGCCGCCGTCGTCGGCCCCGAGGTCGATCTGCGCCCCGGGCACGAGCACGTCCCGCACGGCCGCCCGGGCGTCGATCCGCTCGACGTCGTCGCGGCGGCGCAGCACGTCGTCGACGACGAGCCGGGTCTCGGCCAGGTGGGGCGAGCAGGTGACGTAGGCGACCACTCCCCCGGGCCGGACGGCGTCGAGCGCCGAGTCCAGCAGCTCGCCCTGCAGACGCGTGAGCACCCCGAGGTCGGCGGGCGTACGCCGCCAGCGGGACTCGGGTCGCCGCCGCAGCGCGCCCAGGCCGGTGCAGGGGGCGTCGACCAGGACCCGGTCGTAGCCGCCGGGCTCCTCGGTGCCGACCTCGCGCCCGTCCCCGGTGCGCACCTGCTCCACGACCCCCTCGGGGGCGGCCCGCAACCCGCGGCGCACGAGGCGGGCGCGGTGCGGCTGCAGCTCGTTGGCCACCAGCCGGGCGTCCCGCTCGCCCGCGAGCGCCGCGAGCAGAGCGGCCTTGCCCCCGGGGCCGGCGCACAGGTCCAGCCAGCGCGCGTCGGGTCCGTCCAGGGGCACGGCGGCCAGGGCGAGGGTGACCAGCTGCGAGCCCTCGTCCTGGACACCGGCGCGGCCGTCGGCGACGGCGGGCAGGTCGGCGGGGTCGGTGCCGGCGGCGAGCACCCGGGCGGTCGGCGCCCAGCGGCCCGCCTCCAGGTGCACGTCGTCCCCGGCGCCGTCGGTCAGGGCGTCCGCGTCCACGAGCCCGGGCCGGGCCACCAGCGTCACCCGCGGGGGCGTGTTGTCCGCGTCGAGCAGGTCGGCGATCTCGCCCGCGTCGCGGCCGTGCCCGTGCAGGGCCTCACGGAGGGCGCGGGTGATCCACACCGGGTGCGAGCCGGTCCGGGCGAGCCCGGTCACGGCGTCGGGGGCGTCGGCCCGCAGGTCGTCGAGCCACTCCTCCAGCGGGCGGCGTCCGACGGCCCGCAGCACGGCGTTGACCATCTGGGCCGGTCCGGCCCCGACACGGTCGCGGCACAGCCCCACGGTCTCGGACACCGCCGCGTGGGCGGGCACCCGCATGCCGAGCAGCTGGTGGGCGCCCAGGCGCAGCACGTCGAGCACCTCGGGGTCGAGCTGGTCCAGGGGGCGGCTGACGCAGCGCGCCAGGATCGCGTCGTAGCGGCCGCGCAGGCGCAGGGTGCCGTAGGCGAGCTCGGTGGCGAACCCGGCGTCGCGGCCGCTCAGACCGCGTTCGCGCAGCAGCGGGGGCAGCACGAGGTTGGCGTAGGCGTCCGAGCCGTCCACCTCGCGCAGCACGTCGTAGGCGGCCGTGCGGGCCGGGTCGGTGGACCGGCGGCGCTGCGAGGGCGCCTGGCCGCTGCGGTGGCCCTGCCCGCGGCTGCGGGCGGCGCCGCGCTGGCGGCCGCGGTCGTTGCGGCGGTCGTCCCGGGGCTGGTCGCGTCCTGGGCGGTCGGCGCTCATCGGGCCCCTCCCAGCGGGGCGTCGGCCTCGACGACGGCGCGTCCGGCGCCGCGCGCCCAGTCGGCCGCCGCCATGGGCTTCTTGCCCACGGGGCGTACCTCGCCGAGCTCGACGGCGTGGGTGGCGGTCCCCACCAGCACCTCGGACTTCGAGGCGCGCACCTGTCCCGGGGACAGGTCGGCCACGTCGGGGCGCGGACGCACCGGGCCGAGGCCGAGCCGTGCACCCGGGGTGCCGTCGTCGGCGTCGGGCAGGGTCGTCCACGCCCCGGGGGCCGGGGTGACGGCCCGGATGCGCCGGTCGACCGCGAGCGCCGGGGCGTCCCAGCGCACCAGGGCGTCCTCAGCGGTGATCTTCGGGGCGTAGGAGGCGCCGTCCGGGCTCTGGGGCTGCGGGGACAGGGTGCCGGCCTCCAGGGCGTCCAGCGTGGCCACGAGCAATCCGGCGCCGGAGCCGGCGAGCCGGCCGAGCAGGTCGCCGGAGGTGTCCCGGGGCCGGACGGTCTCGGTGGCGGTGCCGAGCACGGGGCCGGTGTCCATGCCGTCGTCGAGCAGGAACGTGGTGGCGCCGGTGACCTCGTCGCCCGCGAGGACCGCGTGCTGGACGGGGGCGGCGCCGCGCCAGG
Organism: Isoptericola haloaureus; assembly: GCF_036689775.1. Classification (NCBI taxonomy): domain Bacteria; kingdom Bacillati; phylum Actinomycetota; class Actinomycetes; order Micrococcales; family Promicromonosporaceae; genus Isoptericola; species Isoptericola haloaureus. The sequence goes on from NZ_JBAGLP010000117.1 coordinate 6,982, forward strand.
CGGGCAGCACGGAGAAGTGCAGGTTGACCCAGCCCAGCCGGGGCACGGCGAGCACGTCGGGGCGCAGCAGGTGGCCGTAGGCGACCACGGGGGCGGCGTCGACGTCGAGGTCGCGCAGCCGGGCCACGAACTCCTCGCCGCGCGGGACGTCGGTGATGACGTCGATGCCGGCCTCCTCGGCGGCGACGCGCACGGGGCTCGGCACGAGCCGACGGCCGCGTCCCGCCCGGGCGTCGGCGCGGGTCAGCACGGCGACGACCTCGTGGTCGGAGTCGATCAGTGCCTTCAGGGCGGGCACGGCGGGTTCGGGAGTTCCGGCAAACAGCAGACGCACCGTGCAAGTCTAGGGCGGGGCGAGACAGGGAGAGGGCATGCGACGTGACGAGCACCGCCGCGAGGGCGCGGCAAACGGGACGAGGATCGCCCCGGCGGTGGCCGGGCTCGTGGGGGTCGTGCTCGTGGCGGGTGCGTGCGCCGGGCCCGAGGGAGCGTTCGCCGAGCCGATGGCGGAGCACGCCCTGTTCGGCGACGTCGCGTTCTCCCCGGCCTCGGTCACCGCCACGCTCCCCCGCGTGACCCACGTCGACGGCTCGTCCGCGACGGCGTTCTCGGACCTCGTCGTGGCCGGCGAGATCACCGGCTGGCAGCGCGGCCGGGCCACCGACTGGTCCACGGACGCCGGGCGCGAGGTCGCCTGGTCCGGCGACGCCGACAGCCGCGAGGTCGTGCTGGCACTCGAGGTCGACGAGGTCGTGGCGGCAGTGGACAGCGTCGACGTCGCGCCCGGGGACACGATCGAGGTCGTGGCCACCCTGGGCGGGGAGGCCGACGCCGACGCCGCGGGCGACGCGCTGGCCGGGCTCGGCGACGTCGTCGGCCTGGTCGCCCACGGACCCGGGGAGCACCGGGACGAGTGGTGGGTCGGCCTGGGCGGGATCCTGCTCGGCGACCTGGACGACGGCGACCTCACCTGGCCCGTGCTCGAGGCCGCCGGTGGGGACCTCGACCTGCGCGACGACGTCGCCGATCTCGACGCGTTGCGCCGCGCCGCGGCGGCCGCACCGCGGACGGTCGCCGTCGGTGACTCCTGAGCCGGCGGGCGGCTCTCAGGACGCCACGGGCAGCCCGAGGTCCGCGAGCGCCCGACGCAGCGCCGGCGTGCCGGTGAAGTGCACGGCGTGGAAGCCGACCTCCCGGGCGGCGCGGACGTTGCGCAGCGTGTCGTCGACGAACACGGTGCGGGCGGGGGCCAGGTCGAAGCGCTCGGCGGCGAGCCGGAAGATCGCCGGGTCGGGTTTGGCCAGCCCGACCCGCCCGGAGACGAGCACGTCGCGCAGCAGCCCGATGGCGGGAGCGGCGGGCTCGGCGGCGTCGAAGGTGTCGGCCGCCCAGTTGGTCAGCCCGTACAGCGGCACCCCGGCGGCGTGCAGCTCGGCGACGAGCTCGGCCGACCCGGGCACGGGCCCTGCCGACAGGGTGCCGGCGTAGTCGCGGGCGTACCGGGCCGCCAGCGGGGCCAGCTCGGGCCGGGTGGCCTCCAGGTGGGCGACGGCCTCGGCCCAGGTGCGCCCGGCGTCCTGGGCGTGGTTGAAGGCGCCGAAGTCGACGGCGTCCATCCACCGGTCCACCTCGACCCGGTCGAGACCGGCGAAGGCACCGTACGGGTCCCAGCCGACCAGCACGTTGCCGAGGTCGTAGACCACGGCGTCCACGGCGGGGCGGGCGGCAGCGGGCATCAGAGCATCTCCTGGGGGTCGACCTGGACACGGACGGTGCCGCCCTCGCGGCGGGCGGAGCGCACGGCCAGCGAGGCGCGCAGCTGGGCGGCGAGCTCGGCACCGGCGGCCGGGGGCACGCGCACCACGACGCGCACGCGGGCCTCGAGACGGTCGTCGACGGGCAGCTCCACGGGTCCGAGCACCGTCTCGGGCGTGGCGAGCTCGACGCGGTCGACGACAGCGCGCACGGCGTCGGCGTCGCCGGTCACGGCGGCGATGCGCACGGCGGGTGGCAGGTCGAGCTCGCGGCGCTCGTCGAGCTCGCGCTCGGCCAGGCCGGCCGGGTCGAACCGCACCAGCGCGCCGGTGGGTGCCGGGGCGGCGTCCCCGACCAGCAGCACCTGACCGTCCGGTCCCGGGCGCACGAGCCCGGCCGCGGCGATCCAGCGGTGCAGGGCGCGGGTGGCCATCGCCAGGTCGATGCCGGCCGTGGCGGTCGCGGCGTCCAGCAGCAGCGCGGCGGCGTACCCGTCCTCGGCCACGGGTTCGGCGCCCGGGGTGGCCACCACGAGCGCCGGGTCGGCGGGCACGCTGGCGAGGATCCCCCCGGGCGCCGAGGACGCCGAGACCCGCACGGGCACACCGGCGAACGCGCGGCCCAGCTCCTCGGCGGTGCGTTCGGAGCCCACGCGCACGGCCCGCACCCGGTCGTGACCGCACTCCTCGCAGCGCCAGGCGCCGGCCAGGCGTCCGCACCAGGTGCACTGCGGGGTGCCGCGCGCCCCGCGCAGGCCGAGAGGCCCGTGGCAGTGCGTGCAGCGGGCCGCGGTGCGGCAGGCGGCGCACGCCACCACCGGCAGGTAGCCGGTACGCGGCACCTGGACCAGCACCGGACCGCGCTCCAGGGCCGCCCGGGCGGTGCGCCAGGCAGCCGTGGGCAGCCGGGCGGCGGCGCCGGGCCCCTCGGCGGCGAGCTCGACCGACGTCAGGGCCCGCACGCGCGGGGCCCGCGAGCGCACCACGTCGCGCGTCGCGGCGATCTCGGCCGCCCAGCCGCGCGCCAGCATCGCCTGGGCCTGCACGGTCCGGCCGGGCGAGCCCAGCAGGAACCCGGCACCCTCCGCCTCGGAGCGCATCGCGAGCACCTCGCGGGCCGCCGGGTACGGGGCGTGCGGCTCGTCGAGGGTCTCCTCGCCGTCGCCCCACAGCACGACCAGCCCCAGGTCCGGCACAGGGGCGAACATCGCCGCCCGGGTGCCCACGACCACCGACGCCAGGCCGTGCCGGGCGTGCAGGAAGGCGCGGTAGCGCGGAGCCGGGCCGTCGTCGGCCTGCAGCCGGCGCACGTCGGCGACCCCGGCGGCCGCCAGCGCCGCGCACACGCGCTCGACGTCGCGGGCGTCCGGCGCCACGACCAGTGCGCGCCGCCCGCCGGCCAGGGTCGCGCGCACCGCCTCGGCGATCGCGGCGGCCCAGTGCGGGACGCGCGCGGTGCCCTCCTGCCCGGCGGGCGCCTGCAGCCCCGGCAGCGGGCTCCACACCGCACGGGGCGCCTGGCCGCCCAGCAGGTGGCGGCAGAAGGCCTCCCCGGTGCGGTAGGGCGCCCACACGTCCGGCCAGCCCTCGCCGCCGGGGGGCGACGGCGGCGGCACCACGGGTGCGCCGACCGTCGCCGACGCGGCAGGCCCGTCCTGGGCAGCGTCGTCGGCGTCGTCGGCGACGACGTCATCGGCGGCCGCCTCGTCCGCCACGGCAGCCGCCTCGTCGGGGGCCGCGGCCCGCTCGGCCAGGTCGGCGAGCACCTCGGCCTCGACGCGGGCGTGCCGCGGCGGCACCGCCAGGCGCAGCACGTCGGCGACGGTGCCGGCGTACCGGGCGGCGACCCGGCGGGCCAGGTCCAGCACGGCGGGGGTCAGCACGGGGTCGGGCGAGACGACCCGGCGCAGCGGCTGCAGCCGGCCCTCGTGCTCGGAGGTCGCGGCCCGGGCGACGACGAACCCGGCCACGTCCTGCGGGCCGAACCGGGTGCGCACCCGCACCCCGGGCACCGCGTCGTCGGCCAGCGCGGCCGGCACCAGGTAGTCGAACTCGCGGTCCAGGTGGGCCGGGGCCAGGTCGAGCACCACGCGAGCCACCGGGTCGACGGCGGCGGGCTCGCGGCCGGGCTTGCGCCCGGGGGCGCGGCCGCGGCGCGGGGCGGCCGGGACGTCGTCGAGCCCGAGCAGGGCGCCCTGCTCGGGCTCGTCCGGGGAGGTCACGGCGCTATGCCATCACACGACACCGACACCGCGCCGCCCTCAGACCGCGGCGCGCAGCGCCTCGACGCGGTCGGTGCGCTCCCAGGTGAACGCCTCCAGCTCGCGGCCGAAGTGGCCGTAGGCGGCCGTGGCGGCGTAGACGGGGCGCAGCAGGTCCAGGTCGTCGATGATCGCCGCCGGACGCAGGTCGAAGACCTCGCGGATGGCGGCCTCGATCCGTGCCGGGTCGACGGTCTCGGTGCCGAAGGTCTCCACGTAGAGCCCCACCGGCTGGGCCTTGCCGATCGCGTAGGCGACCTGCACCTCGCAGCGGCGCGCCAGGCCCGCGGCGACGACGTTCTTGGCCACCCACCGCATCGCGTACGCGGCCGAGCGGTCCACCTTCGAGGGGTCCTTGCCGGAGAACGCCCCGCCGCCGTGGCGGGCCATGCCGCCGTAGGTGTCCACGATGATCTTGCGGCCCGTCAGCCCGGCGTCGCCCTGCGGGCCGCCGATGACGAACTGCCCGGTGGGGTTGACGATGACGCGCACGTCGTCGGTGGTGATGCCGGAGGCCGAGGCCACCTGGGCCACCACCGGGTCGATGACGTGGGCGCGCATCTCCTGGGCGAGCTTGTCCTGCTCCAGGTCGGCGTCGTGCTGGGTGGACAGCACCACGGTGTCCAGGCTGACCGGCCGGTCGCCGTCGTAGCCGACGGTGACCTGCGTCTTGCCGTCCGGGCGCAGGCCGGAGACCTCGCCGGTGCGGCGCACCTCGGCCAGCCGCTCGGCGAGCCGGTGGGCCAGGAAGATCGGCAGCGGCATCAGCGACGGCGTCTCGTCGGTGGCGTAGCCGAACATCAGGCCCTGGTCGCCGGCGCCCTGGGCGTCGTACGGGTCGACGTCGGCAGCGTTGGTTCGCCGCTCCAGCGCCGTGTCCACGCCCTGGGCGATGTCGGGCGACTGCTGACCGATGGAGACCGACACCCCGCACGAGTCGCCGTCGAACCCGATGGAGGACGAGGTGTACCCGATGCCGCGCACCACCTCGCGCACGATCTGCGGGATCTCGACGTAGGCCTCGGTGGTGACCTCCCCGGCCACGTGCACGAGTCCGGTGGTGACCATCGTCTCCACGGCGACGCGCGAACGCGGGTCCTGGGCGAGCAGCGCGTCCAGGATCGCGTCCGAGATCTGGTCGCACACCTTGTCCGGGTGGCCTTCGGTCACGGACTCGGACGTGAAGAGGCGCAGCGCATCGGTCATGGGACCCAGCCTACGGTTCACACGGCGTCGGGCACGTCATCAGCACCGTCAAGTCGCTCACATCCTGAGATTATCTCACGATGCGGTCATTCGGGTCGCCACGGCGTCCCAGATGGCGTCGGCGACCTCCCGCTTGGACCCGGCGGACTTGGCCACCGTGTCGCCGCGCTCGTCCAGCAGCGTGACCTCGTTGACCTCCGTGCCGAACCCGCGGTCCGGGCCGACGGCGTTGACCGCCAGCAGGTCGGCACCCTTGCGGCGTGCCTTGGCCCGGCCGTGCTCCAGCACGCTGCCGGTCTCGTCGCCCGTCTCGGCCGCGAAGCCGACCACGACCTGCCCGGCACGGACCCGGTCGGCGGCCAGCTCGGCCAGCACGTCCGGGTTCTCGGCCAGCTCGATCGCCGGCGGCGACTGCCCGGTGACCTTCTTGATCTTCGCCTCCGGTGCGGCCAGCGGCCGGAAGTCCGCCACCGCGGCCGCCATGACGACCGCGTCGGCCGAGGCCGCCGCCCGTCGCACGGCGTCGCGCAGCTCGGACGTGGTGGACACGGCCACCACGTCCACGCCGTCGGCCACCAGGGGGTCGGTCAGCGGGGCGTCCACGTGCGCCGCGACCAGGGTCACCTCGGCGCCGCGCGCGCGGGCGGCGGCCGCCAGCGCCGCGCCCTGGCGGCCGCTGGAGCGGTTGCCGATGAACCGCACGGGGTCGATCGGCTCACGGGTGCCGCCCGCGGAGACGACCACACGACGCCCCGCCAGGTCCCGGACCCGCACCTGCTCGGCCGGGCCGGCGGCCACGGCCAGGGCGACCCGGGCGATCTCCTCCGGCTCCGGCAGCCGGCCCGGGCCGGTGTCGGTGCCGGTCAGCCGGCCCGAGGCCGGCTCGACCACGTGCACCCCGCGGGCGCGCAGGGTTGCGACGTTGGCGCGGGTGGCCGGGTGCTCCCACATCTCGGTGTGCATCGCCGGGGCCATCACCACCGGGCAGCGCGCCACGAGCAGGCTGGAGGTGAGCAGGTCGTCCGCCCGTCCCGCAGCGGCCCGGGCGAGCAGGTCCGCCGTCGCGGGGGCGACGATCACCAGGTCGGCGCCCTGGCCGAGCGCCACGTGCTGGACGTTCTCGACGTCGTCGAACACCTCGGTGCTCACCGGCTCCCCGGAGAGCGCCTCGAAGGTCGGGGCGCCGACGAACCGCAGCGCGGCCGTCGTCGGCACCACGCGCACGGCGTGGCCCTGCTCGCGCAGCAGGCGCAGCAGCAGCACCGCCTTGTAGGCGGCGATGCCGCCGGAGACCCCGAGCAGAATCCTCATCGACGACGCCTCGAGGGGTGTCTCAGACGATCTCGTCGCCGGCGGCGTGCTCGGACTCCGCCGTCGGGTCGGCCGGCGTGGCGGCGGTGAGCTCGCTCGGCTCCGGGGCCGGCTCGGCCGTCAGCAGGCCCTCGTTGATCTCGCGCATCGCGATCGACAGCGGCTTCTCCTGGTGACGCGCCTCGACCAGCGGGCCGACGTTCTCCAGCAGGCCCTCGTTGAGCTGGGCGTAGTAGGCGTTGATCTGGCGGGCACGCTTGGCCGCGTACAGCACGAGGCCGTACTTGGACTCGCTGTGCTGCAGCAGGTCGTCGATGGGCGGGTCGGTGATGCCGATCGGCTGCGGCGTCGTTCCTGCCATGTGTCTCACTCCAAGCAGAGGTCGGGGCCGGTGGCGAGCGCCACCGGGGAAAGGTCTGGGGTTCAGCAGGTCAGTCTACCGCCCGCCGTGCGAGGCCTCGGGGCGACGTCGCTCGCCCCGCGCCCCGGGCACGCCGAGCAGGCCGGCCAGCTCGTCGGTGGCGCGCGTGACGTCGTCGTTGACGATGGTCACGTCGAACTCCGGCTCGGCGGCCATCTCGACCTCGGCCGTGGCCAGCCGGCGGGCGCGCTCCTCGGCGTCCTCGGTGCCACGCCCCACCAGGCGGCGCACCAGCTCCTCGGTGCTGGGGGGCGACAGGAACACGAACTGCGCGTCCAGGTCGCTGCCGCGCACCGCGTCACGGACCTGTCGCGCCCCCTGCAGGTCGATCTCGAGCAACGTCGGGCACCCGGCGGCCAGGTGCTCCTGGACCGGCCCCCGCGGCGTGCCGTACCGGTGCCGGCCGTGCACGACCGCCCACTCGAGCATCTCGCCGTCGGCGACCATCCGGTCGAACTCCGCCGGCGAGACGAACAGGTAGTGCACGCCGTGCTCCTCGCCCGGGCGCGGGGGCCGGGTGGTCGCGGAGACCGACAACCAGACCTCGGGGTAGCGGGTGCGGATGTCGGCCGAGACCGTTCCCTTGCCCACGGCCGTGGGCCCGGCGAGCACGGTCAGCCGTGCCGGGCCTCGCGGGTCGTCGGTCTCGGCGGCGTCACGGGGTGCCGGCACGGCGGCGGATGGTGCGGAAATCTCAGCCAAACCTCTCGATCAGCGCCTGGGCCTGGTGCGGTCCGAGACCACGGACCCGGCGGGTCTCGGCGATCCCGATCTCTTCCATGATCGCCCGGGCCTTCACCTTACCGACTCCGGGCAGGGACTCGAGCAGGGAGACGACCTTGAGCTTGCCCACGACGTCGTCCGTCTGGCCCTGCTCGATCACCTCCTTGAGGGACCCCTGGGAGTACTTCAGACGGTTCTTGATCTCGGCGCGCACCCGACGCGCCTCGGCCGCCTTCTCGAGAGCCGCCGCACGCTGTTCCGGGGTGAGGGGAGGGAGGGCCACGCAAGTCACCTACTCAGTCGGACCGACAGGGAGTTACTGCTCCCTCGAAAGTAGCCACGACCTGCGGAAGCGGCAATCGCTGGCGGGGCCTGTGGGAAAACCCACCACCGCGCGGCAGCGACATTCGGGCCGAACCGGATGCAACCGGGCGCTGCGACGGCGTCCGGGCCGGTCAGCGCGCCGGACGCAGCGCCGCGGTCACCTCGGCGGCCGCCGACGCCGCCGCCCGGCGCAGCGCCGCGGCGTCCGGCCCGGCGGCCAGCACGCCCCGCGAGGACGAGGCCAGCACCTGGCCCCGCGCGGCGCCGAACACGGCCGCCAGCTCGCGCTCCCCCGCGCCCTGGGCGCCCACGCCGGGCGCCAGCAGCGGGCCGTTGACCGCCGGCAGGTCCGTGCCCGTGGTGCGCGCCGCGTCGCCCACGGTCGCGCCGACCACGAGGCCGACCGAGCCCAGCGGCTGCGCACCGGCGTTGAGCGTCGCGGCGTGGGCCGCGACGAACGCGGCGACGCTGCGCCCGTCGGGGCCGACGGCGTGCTGGACCGCCGCCCCCTCGGGGTTGGACGTCAGGCACAGCACGAAGACCCCGCGGCCCGTGGCCGCGGCCAGGTCGAGCGCCGGGCGCAGCGACCCGACGCCCAGGTACGGCGTCAGCGTGACGGCGTCGCCGGCCAGCGGCGAGGCGTCGGCCAGGAACGCCTCGGCATAGCCGGCCATCGTCGAGCCGATGTCGCCGCGCTTGGCGTCCACGACCGTCAGGGTCCCCGCCGCCCGCGCGGCGGCCAGGACGTCCTCCAGGGCCGCCAGGCCGCGCGAGCCGTGCCGCTCGAAGAAGGCCGCCTGCGGCTTGAGCGCCGCCACCCGACCCCCGAGGGCGTCGACGACGCGCAGCCCGAACTCGCGCACGCCGGAGGCGTCGTCCGGCAGGGACCACGCCTCCAGCAGCGCCGCGTGCGGGTCGATGCCCACGCACAGCGGCCCGTGGTCGTCCATGGCCGCCGCGAGGCGGGCGCCGAACGGCGCCGGTGCGCTCATGCGCCCACCCCGACGGCCCCGCCCGTCTCGCGGCGGGCCACCGTGGCCGCGGTGTGCTCCTGCAGGCTCGCGACGTCGAACGGCCCACCGCGCACCGCCTCGATGCCCTGCACCGCCGCGGCGAGCTGGTCGACGGTGGTGACCATCGGCCGGTCCGCGGCGGTGGTGGCCGCGCGGATCTCGTAGCCGTCGGCGCGGGCACCCTGGCCGGACGGGGAGTTGACGACCAGGTCGACCTTCCCCTCGCCGATCAGGTCGACGACGGTCGGCTCGCCGTCCGCCCCCGGACCCTCGGAGTACTTACGCACCGTGGTGGCCGCGATGCCGTTGCGGGCCAGCACCTGGGCGGTGCCGGCCGTGGCCAGCACCTCGAAGCCGATGTCCGCCAGGCGCTGGACCGGGAAGACGATCGAGCGCTTGTCCCGGTCGGCCACGGAGACGAACACGGTGCCCGCCGTCGGCAGCCCGCCGTAGGCCGCGGCCTGGGACTTGGCGAACGCGTGCGGGAAGTCCTTGTCGAAGCCCATGACCTCGCCGGTCGAGCGCATCTCCGGACCGAGCACCGTGTCCACCACGTGCCCCTCGGCGGTGCGGAACCGCTTGAACGGCAGCACCGCCTCCTTGACGGCCAGCGGCGCCCCCAGGTCGAGGGTGCCGCCGTCGCCCGTGGGCGGCAGGACGCCCTCGGCGCGCAGGTCCGCGATCGACTCGCCGACCATGACGCGTGCGGCGGCCTTGGCCAGCGACGCCCCCGTGGCCTTGGACACGAACGGCACGGTGCGCGAGGCGCGCGGGTTGGCCTCCAGGACGTACAGCACGTCCGAGACGAGGGCGTACTGGACGTTGAGCAGTCCGCGCACGCCCACGCCCCGGGCGATGGCCTCGGTCGAGCGGCGGATGCGCTCGACCTCGGCCTGGCTCAGGGACACCGGCGGCAGCACGCAGGCCGAGTCGCCCGAGTGGATGCCGGCCTCCTCGATGTGCTCCATGACGCCGCCGAGGAACAGCTCGTCGCCGTCGAACAGGGCATCGACGTCGATCTCCATCGCGTCGTCGAGGAAGCGGTCGATGAGCAGCGGCGCCGGCAGCACCCCGGGAGCGCGGGAGGAGACCGCGTGGGCGGCCGCCGCCTCCAGGGCCCGCTCGACGTAGCCGGTGAGCTGCTCGGCCGAGTACACGATCTCCATGCCCCGCCCGCCGAGCACGTAGGACGGCCGCACCAGCACCGGGTAGCCGATCCGGTCGGCGACGTCGCGCGCCTCGCCCAGGGAGCGGGCGGTGCCGAACGCCGGGGCGGGCAGGCCCGCCTCGGCGAGCACCTGGCCGAACAGCCCGCGGTCCTCGGCGGCGTCGATCGCCTCGGGAGGGGTGCCCAGGATCGGCAGCCCGGCGTCGGACAGCCGCTGCGCCAGCGACAGCGGCGTCTGGCCGCCGAGCTGGACGATGATGCCCTTGACCGGGCCCGCGGCGAGCTCGGCCTCGTAGACCTCCAGGACGTCCTCGAACGTCAGCGGCTCGAAGTACAGCCGGTCGGAGGTGTCGTAGTCGGTCGAGACCGTCTCCGGGTTGCAGTTGACCATGACGGTCTCGTAGTCGTCCTTGAGCGTCAGGGCGGCGTGCACGCACGAGTAGTCGAACTCGATGCCCTGGCCGATGCGGTTCGGTCCCGAGCCCAGGATGATGACGGCCTCGCGCTCACGCGGGGAGACCTCGGTCTCGGTGTCGTAGGACGAGTAGTGGTACGGGGTGCGCGCGGCGAACTCCGCGGCGCAGGTGTCGACCGTCTTGTAGACCGGCCGCACGCCCAGGGCGTGGCGCGTCTCGCGCACGCCGGCCTCTCCCCCGGGCCCCATCGAGCGCAGCGCGGCGATCTGGACGTCGGAGATCCCGTGGCGCTTGGCGGTCCGCAGCACGTCGGCCGTCAGCGTCTCGGAGGCGGCCACCTCGGCGGCGACCTCGTTGATCAGCAGGATCTGGTCGAGGAACCACGGGTCGATCTTCGTCGCGTCGAAGACCTGCTCCAGGGTCGCGTGCCCCGCCTCGACGGCGCGCAGCGCCTGCTGGACCCCGACGAGCCGCTGCTCGGTGGGTCGCCGCAGGGACTCCAGCAGCGCCGTCAGCTCCTCGCCGGACGGCGCCTCGCCGGACCAGTGGAAGTCGACGCCGCCCTTGTCGATGCTGCGCAGCGCCTTGCCGAGCGCCTCGGTGAAGTTGCGGCCCAGCGCCATCGCCTCGCCGACCGACTTCATCGTGGTGGTCAGCGTGTCGTCCGCCGCGGGGAACTTCTCGAAGGCGAACCGCGGCACCTTGACCACGACGTAGTCGAGCGTCGGCTCGAAGCTGGCCGGGGTGACCTGGGTGATGTCGTTGGGGATCTCGTCCAGCGTGTACCCGACGGCGAGCTTGGCCGCGATCTTCGCGATCGGGAAGCCCGTGGCCTTGGAGGCCAGCGCCGAGGAGCGCGACACGCGGGGGTTCATCTCGATGACCACCACGCGCCCGGTGTCCGGCTCGACGGCGAACTGGATATTGCAGCCGCCGGTGTCGACGCCGACCTCGCGGATGACCGCGATGCCGATGTCCCGCAGCGTCTGGTACTCGCGGTCGGTGAGGGTCATCGCCGGGGCGACGGTGACCGAGTCGCCGGTGTGCACGCCCACCGGGTCGACGTTCTCGATGGAGCACACGACCACGACGTTGTCGTTCTTGTCGCGCATCAGCTCCAGCTCGTACTCCTTCCAGCCGAGGATCGACTCCTCGAGGAGCACCTCGGTGACCGGCGAGTAGTGCAGGCCCTGGCCGACGATGCGGCGCAGGTCCGCCTCGTCGTAGGCCAGGCCCGAGCCGAGCCCGCCCATGGTGAACGAGGGGCGCACGACCATCGGGTAGCCGAGGTCCTCGGCGGCCTCGAGCGCGCCGTCGATGGAGTGGATGATGCGCGAGCGGGCGGACTCGCCGCCGCAGACCTCCACGACCTCCTTGAACTCCTCGCGGTCCTCGCCCTTGCGGATGGCGGGGATGTTGGCGCCGATGAGCTCGACGCCGTACTCGTCCAGCACGCCGGCCTCGTGCAGCTCGATGGCGGCGTTGAGAGCCGTCTGCCCGCCGAGGGTGGGCAGCAGGGCGTCGGGACGCTCCTTGGCGATGATCGAGGTCAGCACCTCGCGGGTGATCGGCTCGACGTAGGTGGCGTCGGCGAACTCCGGGTCGGTCATGATCGTGGCCGGGTTGGAGTTGACCAGGACGACGCGCAGGCCCTCCTCCTTCAGCACGCGGCAGGCCTGGGTGCCGGAGTAGTCGAACTCGCAGGCCTGGCCGATGACGATCGGGCCGGACCCGATGACCAGGACGGAGGAGAGGTCGGAACGGCGGGGCATCAGTTCTCCTTCTCGCCGGAGGTGGCGCCGCCCAGTGCGGCGAGCGCGCTGTCGGGGACGGCCACGGGCTGGCGGGTGGTCATGAGCTCGACGAAGCGGTCGAACAGGTAGGCGCTGTCGTGCGGCCCGGCGGCCGCCTCGGGGTGGTACTGCACCGAGAAGGCGGGCAGGTCCAGGGCGGTCAGGCCCTCGACGACCCGGTCGTTGAGGCCGACGTGGGAGACGATCACGCGCCCGTAGCGCACGTCGTCGTCCCGCTCGGCGTCGTGCGGCGCGGTGCTGACGGTCTCGACGGGGGCGTCGACGGCGAAGCCGTGGTTGTGCGCGGTGACCTCGACCTTGGTGGTCGTGCGGTCCAGGACGGGCTGGTTGATGCCGCGGTGACCGTAGCCGAGCTTGTAGGTGCCGTAGCCGAGGGCACGGCCGAGGAGCTGGTTGCCGAAGCAGATGCCGAAGAACGGGATGCGGCGGTCCAGCACCTCGCGCAGCAGGTCGATCTCCGCGGTGGCGGCGGACGGGTCGCCGGGACCGTTGGAGAAGAACACGCCGCCGGGCGCGTCCTCGGGCAGGAGCGCGGCGACGTCGTCGAAGGAGGCCGACTGCGGCACGACGTGCACGCGCACGCCGCGCTCGGCGAGCCGGGCGGGCGTCATGGCCTTGATGCCGAGGTCGACGGCCACGACGGTGGCCACCGGCTCGGCGCCGGCGAAGTCGCCGGCGGGCTCGACGGTGTAGGTCTCGGCCGTGGAGACCTCGCGGGCCAGGTCGGCGCCGGCCATGGGCGGGGCGGCCTTGACCTCGGCGACGAGGTCGGCGACGTCGCGCTCGACGCCGTCCTCCACCAGCGCCTCGCCGGAGAAGATCCCGGCGCGCATGACCCCGAGCTCGCGCAGGTGCCGGGTCAGGAACCGGGTGTCGACGCCGGCGATGCTCACCACGTCCTGGGCGGCCAGGTCGTCGTCGAGGCTGCCGGTGGCGCGCCAGTTCGAGGGGCGCCGCGCCGGGTCGCGCAGGACGTAGCCGGCGACCCAGATGCGGTGGGACTCGGGGTCGTCGGTGTTGATGCCGGTGTTGCCCACGTGCGGGGCGGTCATCACGACGATCTGGCGGTGGTAGGACGGGTCGGTGAGGGTCTCCTGGTAGCCGGTCATGCCGGTGGAGAAGACGATCTCGCCGACGGTGGCGCCGCGGGCGCCGTAGGCGGTGCCACGGGCGACGGTGCCGTCCTCCAGGACGAGGATCGCCGGTTCGGTGCTGCGGGTGGTGGTGCTCACGGGTGATCCTTCGCGCTCGGCTCGGACGGGGTGATGAGGGGCCGCACCGCCTCCAGGAGGCGGTCGCTGTCGGCGCGGTGACGCGTGCGCAGGCCGGTGTCGACGGTCGTGGCCTCGACGGCGCCGTCGCTCGGCACCTGCCAGGTCAGCACGACCAGGCCGTCGCGGCCGACGTACTTGCCGGCCATGCCGGGGGCCGTGCCGGCGGCACGCAGCGTCGCGGCGGGCAGCAGCAGCGGCTCGGCGCCGTCCCGGTCGACGACGACGCCGCCGGCGTACACTCCGACCTCGGCGTGCGACCGGTCGCCGAGGCCGTGGGCGCCGATGCGGGCCAGCCAGTCGCCGTGCAGCGTGCTGGAGACGTAGACGGCCTCGACCGGGCCGACGACCAGCTCGCCGAGCTCGCCCTCGGTCAGCGGCGGCTGCGGCGGGGCGGGCACGAGATGGCGGGTGCGGGTGGCCAGCCGGCGGCGGCCGGTCAGGACGAGCAGGAGCAGCGCGAGGCCGACGACGACCCAGATCGCGACGGCGACGGGCAGGGGCAGGTTCATCGGACCGCCTCCCCCGCGGCGACCGGGGTGCCGTCCAGCACGGTCGCGCGGCCGCGCAGGAACGTCGCGCGGACCTGACCGGGCAGCTCGCGGCCCCGGAAGGGGGTGTTCCCGCTGGCGGTGACCTGCGTGCCGCCGTCGACGGTCCGGCGGGCGGCCGGGTCGACCAGGGTCAGGTTGGCGGGCTCGCCGACCGCGACGGGCCGTCCCTGCGCGGCGGGGCCCGTGTCGACGCGGCCGATCCGGGCGGGTGCGGCGGACAGCACGCGGGCGACGTCGGACCAGGTCAGGCGGCCGGTGTCGACCATGGTCTCCTGCACGACGCTCAGCGCCGTCTCCAGCCCGGTCATCCCGAAGGCGGCCGCGCCCCACTCGCAGTCCTTGTCCTCGCGGCTGTGCGGGGCGTGGTCGGTGGCCACGATGTCGATGGTGCCGTCGGCCAGGCCCTCGCGCACGGCCTCGACGTCGGCGGCGGTGCGCAGCGGCGGGTTGACCTTGAACGTCGGGTCGTAGCTGCGGGCGAGGTCGTCGGTGAGGATCAGGTGGTGCGGGGTGACCTCGGCGGTGACGTCGATGCCGCGGGACTTGGCCCACCGCACGATCTCCACCGAGCCGGCGGTGGACAGGTGGCACACGTGCAGCCGCGAGCCGACGTGCTCGGCGAGCAGCACGTCGCGGGCGATGATCGCCTCCTCGGCGACGGCGGGCCAGCCGGTCAGGCCGATCTCGGCGGAGACGATCCCCTCGTTCATCTGGGCGCCCTCGGTCAGCCGGGGCTCCTGCGCGTGCTGGGCCACGACGCCGTCGAAGGCCTTGACGTACTCCAGGGCGCGGCGCATCAGCACGGGGTCGGCGACGCACTTGCCGTCGTCGGAGAAGACGCGCACGTGCGCCGCCGAGTCGGCCATGGCCCCCAGCTCGGCGAGCCGTTCGCCGTCGAGCCCGACCGTCACGGCGCCGACGGGGTGGACGTCGGCCCAGCCGGCCTCCTGCCCCAGCCGGTAGACCTGCTCGACGACGCCGGCCGTGTCGGCCACCGGGGAGGTGTTGGCCATCGCGTGCACGGCGGTGAACCCGCCGGCCGCGGCGGCGCGCGTCCCCGACGCCACGGTCTCGGCGTCCTCGCGGCCGGGTTCGCGCAGGTGGGTGTGCAGGTCGACCAGACCGGGCAGCAGGACCTGCCCCGCGGCGTCGACGACCTCGGCACCGGTGGTGTCGGCCGTGCCCGCGGCCGTGATCTCGGCGATCACGCCGTCGCGCAGCACGACGTCGGCGGCGTCGCCGCCCAGGAGGCGTGCCCCCCGCAGGACGTAGGTGGTGGACTCCAGGCTCACAGGTCGTTCCCTTCCGCCGAGTCCTCCCCGGCCATCAGCAGGTAGAGGGCCGCCATGCGCACCGCGACGCCGTTGGCGACCTGTTCGACGATGACGGCGCGGTCGGAGTCCGCCGCCTCGGCGGAGATCTCCAGGCCGCGGTTCATGGGGCCGGGGTGCAGCACGATCGCGTGGTCGGCCAGGCGCGCCAGGCGCCGGGCGTCCAGTCCGTAGTAGCGGGTGTACTCCAGCGGGCTCGGGAAGAACCCGCCGGCGCCGCCCGACATCCGCTCGCGCTGGACGCGCAGCATCATCACGGCGTCGGGCCGGAACTCGGCCAGCGTCTCGTCGAGGTGGTACGACACGGCGCACGGCCACGTCTCCACGCCGACGGGCACCAGCGTGGGCGGGGCGACGAGCGTGACCTCGGCGCCGAGGGTGTGCAGCAGCGCCACGTTCGCCCGTGCGACCCGGGAGTGCAGCACGTCGCCGACGATCGCGACCCGCAGCCCGGCCAGGTCCGCGCCGACACCCTCCCCGGCACCGCCGCGGAGACCCACGAGGTGACGGCGGATCGTGTAGGCGTCCAGCAGCGCCTGGGTCGGGTGCTGGTGTGTGCCGTCGCCGGCGTTCAGCACGCCCGCGTCGAGCCAGCCGGCGTGCGCGAGCTGGTACGGGGCACCGGAGGCCCAGTGCCGCACGACCACGGCGTCGGCGCCCATCGCGTGAAGCGTCAGGGCCGTGTCCTTGAGCGACTCGCCCTTGGACACGCTCGAGCCCTTGGCCGAGAAGTTGATGACGTCGGCGGACAGCCGCTTGGCCGCGGTCTCGAAGGAGATGCGGGTGCGGGTGGAGTCCTCGAAGAACAGGTTGACCACGGTGCGGCCGCGCAGCGTCGGCAGCTTCTTGATCTCGCGCGACTGGGTCGCGGCCATCTGCGCCGCGGTGTCCAGCAGCAGGACCGCCTCGTCCTTGCTCAGGTCGGCGGTCGAGAGCAGGTGCTTCATCGCGCGTCCCCCTCGGTGTCCTCGCGGCCGGAGATGACCACGGCGTCCTCGACGCCGTCGACCTCGCTCAGCAGGACGCGCACGCGCTCCGAGGTGGAGGTCGGCAGGTTCTTGCCCACGAAGTCCGGGCGGATGGGCAGCTCGCGGTGCCCGCGGTCGACCAGGCAGGCCAGGCGCACGGCCCGCGGCCGGCCGAGGTCGCCGATCGCGTCCAGCGCGGCGCGGATGGTCCGCCCGGAGTACAGCACGTCGTCGACGAGGACGACGGTGCGTCCCTCGATCCCGGCCCGCGGCAGGCGGGTCACGCCGACGGCGCGCGTGGGCTGGCGGCGCAGGTCGTCGCGGTACATCGTCACGTCGAGCTCGCCGGTGCTGGCGGCGGCGTCGAAGGCGGGCTCGATGGCCGACAGCCGCTCGGCGAGCCGGTGGGCGAGCGTCACACCGCGGGTCGGGATGCCGAGGAGCACCACGTCGTCGGCGCCCTTGGCGCGTTCGACGATCTCGTGGGCGATGCGGGTCAGGGCGCGAGCGACGTCGCTCGCGCCGAGGACGGTGGTGCCGTCCGGGTGCGGGTCTGCGGGCAGGGCAGGTCCAGGGCGCAACGGGACTCCTTCTCCGCCTCACGGGACGGCATTAAAGGGGGTCTGTCCGGGTCAGCGTAACCCGGATCGTCGGCGTCCGGCACCGGACGCCCGCAGGACGGACGTCCGGTGCGTCACACCGGCGAGACGGTCAGTCCAGCAACGTCGGCTTGATCTCCATCAGCCGGCCCAGGACGCCGTTGACGAAGCTCGGCGAGTCGTCCGTGGACAGCTGGCCGGCCAGGTCCACCGCCTCGTCGACGGCGACGGCGTCCGGCACGTCGTCGTTGTAGAGCAGCTCGTAGGCACCCACGCGCAGCAGCGACCGGTCCACGGCCGGCATGCGCGCCAGCGTCCAGTCCCGCGAGTAGGTCTCGAGCAGCTCGTCGATGCGCTCGCGGTGAGCGACGACGCCCTCGACGAGCTCGACCGTGTACTGCGGCACGCTCGCCTCGGCGTGCGGCTCGATCACGCGGTCCGCGAGGAGCACCAGCGGGTCGATCTGGCGCTGCTCGGACTCGAAGAGGATGTCGGCGGCGCGCTTGCGCGCCTTGGTCCGTGCTCCCACGTCAGTCGTTCACGCGGCCCAGGTACGACCCGTCGCGGGTGTCGACCTTGACCTTGGTGCCCTGGTCGAGGAACAGCGGGACCTGGACCTCGGCACCGGTCTCCAGCGTGGCGGGCTTGGTGCCACCGGTCGAGCGGTCGCCCTGCAGGCCCGGCTCGGTGTAGGTGATCTCCAGGACGACCGACGGGGGCAGCTCGACGTAGAGCGGCACGCCCTCGTTCATGGCCACCATGACGCTCATGCCCTCGAGCATGTAGTCCTGGGCGCCGCCCACGACGGTGGTCGAGACCGGGATCTGGTCGTAGGTGTCGGTGTCCATGAAGACGAAGTCCTCGCCGTCCATGTACAGGTACTGGTAGTCGCGACGGTCGACGTTGGCCGTCTCGACCTTGGCGCCGGCGTTGAACGTCTTGTCGACCACCTTGCCCGAGAGCACGTTCTTGAGCTTGGTGCGGACGAACGCGCCACCCTTGCCCGGCTTGACGTGCTGGAACTCGAGAACGGACCAGAGCTGGCCGTCGATGCGCAGCACGGTGCCGTTCTTGATGTCGTTGGAGGTAGCCACGGTGTTGTTCGTCCTCGACAGGTCTCGGGAAAGGATGGTCAGCCGGAGGGCCCGGCGGGGTGCCAGCACCCCGGGCCGCAGAACGGCCCGGAACAGTCTACAGGGACACCAGCAGCGCCTGCCCCGCCATCCCGAGCGACCCTGCCCACACCAGCGACGCCAGGCTGCCCACGACGAAGCGCTCGCCGGCCACGGGGTGCTCGCGCAGCTCGGGCAGCCGGCCCAGCGCCTTGACCGCCACCACGACGGCGACGCCCTCCGGGTAGCCGGCCAGCAGCGTGCCGCTGATCGCGAACCGCTCCAGCAGCCCGATCCAGGTCCCGTTGCCCAGCACCGCCAGTGCCTCGGCCTGTGCCTGCGCCGCGGTGCGCGACTCGGCGTGCCGCAGCACGAGCGGGACGAGCCAGGCACCCAGCCCGACGCTGAGGGCGAGCGTGGCCACCCAGATGCCGACCGTCCACCACACGTCCATCGCCTCAGTCCTCCCCCGCGCCGTCGGCGGCGCCCGCCGCCGCGTCGGCCGCCCGGAGCAGCCGGGCCGCCAGCGGGCGGACCGCCTGCTCCTCGGCCCACAGAGCGGTGCGCAACCGCTGGCTGACCGCTTGCTCGCTCACGCCCAACGCCTCCGCCGTCTCCCGCTGCGGCGCCGCCGACGCCTCGTGCCGCCCGAGCGTATCGACGGCCTCCCAGCCGGCCGCGGACCGACGCGCCGCGACCGCACCCAGCAGCCGCAGCAGCGCCTGGGCGTCCGCGGCGATGGTGGCCCCCGGCTCCTCCGCCGTCCCCACGACGGCGACCGGGACGACGTGCCCGCGACGCTTGGCGTCCTCGACGGCCTCGCGCGCCCGGACGAAGGCAGGTCCGGAGGCCGCCCGCGACGCGGCGGGCAGCGGTTCGTGCACGACGCCGACCCCGACGCCGACCGACCAGCCTCCCTCGCGCAGGAGGTCGGCCACGACGGCCACCGCCAGGGCCGCCCCGTCGTCGCCGTCGAGCACCCCCTGGACCTCGTCGCCGACCGTGCGGTCGAACGCGACCCGGACCCCGGCCCGCGGGCGGCCGTCGTCGGTCGTGCGGTCGCCGAGCAGCTCGAGCACCTGCGGCACCAGGTCGCCGCGCGAGGTGCTGCCGCGCTGGTCGACGGTCAGGACGATCACGCCTCAAGCATAGAGGCTTGATGGTTACCGATCAAGACTCGGTGCTTGATAGATGCTTGTCTAGCGTGAGAGCTTGTGCGCCACGGCCTCGAGGGCCAGACGGTAGGAGTCGAAGCCGAACCCCGCCACCGTGCCCGTCGCGATCCCGGCGACGACGGAGTAGTGCCGGAACGACTCCCGGGCGGCCGGGTTCGACAGGTGCACCTCCACCAGCAGCAGCGACGACGTCGTCACCTGGGCGGCCGCGTCGCGCAGCGCGTAGCTGTAGTGCGTGAAGGCCGCCGGGTTCAGCACCACGTGCGACCGCGTGTCCACCGCCTCGTGCAGCCACCGCACGAGCTCCGCCTCGTCGTCGGTCTGCCGCACCTCGACGTCCAGGCCCAACCGGGTCCCCCACCCGTCGGACTCGACGCGCAGGTCCGCCATCGACGCGTGGCCGTAGATCTCCGGCTCGCGGACGCCGAGCCGACCGAGGTTGGGGCCGTTGAGGATCATCACGTGCGGCGTGTCAGTCATGCCCCGAGCCTAGCCAGCAGGGCGGCGCCGTCGGTGTCACCGTGCCGACCAGCCGCTCCACCGCGTCGGCACGAGCCGGACCACCGGGCCCTCGGGTCGCCACCGGCGGTAGGGGGCGTACCGCTGCGCCAGCGCGTCGAGCGCCTCCTCGCGACCGGTGCCGTCCAGGCGCACGGCGCCGTCGACCCGGACCCACCACAGCCGGTCCCAGTCGTCGTCGTAGCGGTCGACGAGCATCGCCGCGCGCGGGTTGGCCCGCAGGTTGCGCAGCCGGCGCAGGTCGGCCGACCGCTTCGGCTTGTGGTCCACGGCCGTGACGACGTCGACCCGCTCGGGATCGCCGTCGAGTCCGGGCGCGAGCGCGAAGGTCACCGGCACCAGGTGCGGGACGTCCCCGGCCGTCGTGGCCAGGACGGCGCGACGCTCCGCCGCGAACCGGCGACGGCAGGTCTCGGCGTCGAGGGCCGGCACGGCTAGCCCGGTCTCCCGGCGTGCATCGCGTCGATCTCCTCGCGACGCAGCACCACGAGGCGCTCCACGACGTCGTCGGGCAGCGGATGCCCGGGGCGGAACCCGACGGATCCCTTGGTGACCCGGAAGCCTTCCAGCCGGTCCGCGAGCGCCGCGACCACCGCCGGGCTGAACGGGTACACCCCGACGTGCCGGGCCGTGGCGACGACGCTGAGCAGCGGGCTGTCGCGGTACCGCAGGGCGGGCATGCCGTAGCTCCTGCCCTCGGTGGCCTCCGGGACCGTCCGGCGGGCACGGTCCAGGACGTGGGCGACCGCCTCCCGGTCCGGGCCGTCCAACGACTCCACGTACGCGCTGACCACTCCCACCGCGTCCATGCTGCGCCGCGGCGCTCGTGCTCGCCAGCGCGGACGGTCCGTGGTCGCGGCTCAGCGCTCGGCGGGGTCGGTGACCACGAGCATGAGCACGAGCCCGGCCAGGAGCACGGCGACGATCGCCAGCGTGCCCCAGAGGGTGGCGCCGGTCAGGGCGATCACGGCGGTCCACAGCGCCGGGGTGAGGAAGGAGACGGCGCGCCCGGTGGTCGCGTACAGGCCGAACACCTCGGACTCGCGGCCCGCCGGGGTGACGCGTGCCAGGAAGGACCGGGAGGCGGACTGAGCCGGTCCGACGAACGCGGTCAGGGCCAGGCCGGCGACCCAGAACACGCCGGTGCCCAGGGGGTAGAGCGCCACGATGACGGTGCCGCACAGCACCAGGGCCGCCAGCGACCACAGGATGACGGTCCGCGGCCCGAGCCGGTCGTCGAACAGCCCGGCCACGATGGTGCTCACCCCGGCGATGAGGTTCGCGGCGATGCCGAAGACGATGACCTCGGTGTCGTCGAACCCGTAGGAGACGGCGGCGACGATCGCGCCGAACGTGAACACCCCGGCGAGTCCGTCGCGGTAGACGGCGCTGGCCAGCAGGAACCAGAAGGTGGTGCGGGCGTTCCGCCACAGGTCGACGACGTCGCGCCACAGCTCGACGTACCCGGCGAAGAACCCCACCCGCGGCCGGTCGGCGGCGGCGGGCGCCTCCGGCACGCGACGGAACAACGGCCAGGCGAAGGCCACGGCCCACAGGCCGCACCCGAGGGCGATGGCGCGGTAGCCCCAGCCGTCGGAGGTGTCCATGCCGAAGAAGTCGGCGCCGTCGGCCACGACGACCAGCACCAGCGCGACGATGCCGCCCACGTACCCCAGTCCCCAGCCGAGCCCGGAGACCCGACCGACCGTGTCGCGGGTGGAGACCTGGGTGAGCATGGCGTTGTAGTTCACCCCGGCGATCTCCCCCGCCACGCTGCCCAGCGACACCAGCGCGGCCCCGAGCGCGAAGTACGCCGGGTCGGCCCGCACGAAGCCGAGACCGAACATGGCCGCGACGAGCACCACGGTGCCGCCGGCGAGCCAGGCCTTGCGGCGCCCGGTGACGTCCGCGCGACGGCCGAGGACCGGGGCGAGCAGCGCGACCAGCACTCCCCCGACGGTGATCCAGGCGCCCAGCCCGCTGGACAGCGTGGCCAGGGCGCTGTCGCGGGCCGGGTCGTCGGCGGCCAGCGCCGCGGCGTCGGGCTCCAGGAAGGCGTCGCTGGTCAGGTACAGGGCCGTGAACACGAAGGTGACGATCACCGTGTTGAACGGCTGGGTCGCCCAGTCCCACAGCGCCCAGGCCACCACCCGGCGGCGGCGCTCGGTCGGGGGCAGCGCGGCGAACGCGGCCGAGGCGTCGTGGCCCGAGGGTGCCGCCGGTGTGGGGTCGCTCATGGTCGGTGAGTCTTCCGCATCGCGGTGAACACCGGGTAGCGCGCCACGCAGGCCCGGACGGCGCGGCCGCCGCGCGTCAGGCCGACCGGCGCGGCGGCGGGTCGCCCGCGAGCGCCCAGCGGATCGCCCGGGTGGCCACGTGCCCGCCGGCACGCACGAGGGCGGGTTCGCCGTGCAGCGGCCAGGGGGCGGGCGTCAGCTCCTGGGCCCAGCGCGGCATCGAGGCGTACGAGGCGGCGCCGAGGAGGGCGTAGGGGGCCCGGGCGAGGCGCGGCAGGGGCGGCTCGGACAGCAGGAAGCGCGCGACGTCGCGGGAGGCGTCGGTGGCCTCGAGCTCGTCGCGGTACTCGCCGAGGGCGGCACGCAGCGCGGCGAGGGTGCGCGGCGGACGCTCGGCGCCGAGCCGGTCGGCGACGGTCGCGGTCTGGGCGAGGTAGGCGTCGCAGCCGGCGCGGTCGAGGGGGCGGCGTCCGTAGCGCTGGTGGGCGGCGAGGAAGCTGTCGACCTCGGCGACGTGCACCCAGCGCAGCAGCCACGGGTCGTCGGCGGCGTAGGGGCGGCCGTCGGGGGTGACGCCGCGGACGCGGGCGTGCACGGCGCGGACGACGTCGACGGCCTGCTGGGCGTCGTCGGCGGTGGCGAAGGTGGTCTCGGCGAGGAAGGTGCTGGTGCGCCCGAGGCGTCCCCACGGGTCGCCGCGGTAGCCGGAGTGGTCGGCGACGGCGGCCATGGCCAGGGGGTGGAGGGACTGCAGCAGCAGGGCGCGGACCCCGCCGACGAACATCGAGGCGTCGCCGTGCACGCGGGCGACGGCGGAGTCGTCGGCGAACCAGCGTGGCCCGGGGCTGGTGTGGATGCGTTCGCGCGCGTCACGGCCGGCGCTGCCGCCGGAGACCTGTTCGAACAGCAGGCGGCCGGCTCGGCGCTGGAGGCTGCGCAGGGGAGATCGCACGGCACCATTCTGCGTGCCCGCGGGCGATGCTCGGGTAGGTTGCCCGTGTGCGCGAGGACACCGTGGCGACGACCTGGCGGCGCGACGACCTGCTGGGCGCGCCGTTCGAGAGCACGGCGCTCGGCGCCGCGACGCTGGTGCGCTCGGCGTCCGCCCCGGCGCGTCCGCGGGCGGTGGTGCTGCACGTGCACGGCTACAACGACTACTTCTTCCAGGACCACCTCGCCCGCGCCCTCGAGGAGCGCGGGCACGCCCTGGTGGCCGTGGACCTGCCGGGGGCGGGACGCTCGCTCGTCGAGGGCCGGGTCCCGCACTTCGTGACGGACCTGCGCGACCAGGGGCCCGCGCTGACGGCGGCGGTCGGCGCCGCGCGCGAGCTGGCCGGCGGCGCCCCGGTGGTGCTGCACGCCCACTCCACCGGCGGGCTGCTGGCCGCGCTGTGGGCGCACGCGCACCGCGGCCGCGGCGAGATCGACGCGCTGGCGCTGGACAGCCCGTTCCTGGACCTGCACGCCTCGTGGCTGCAGCGCACCCTGGGCACGTGGGTGCTCGACGCCGTCGGGCCGTGGTCGCCGACGGCGGTGCTGTCGGCGACGCCATCGGTGTACGCCACCCACCAGCTCGCGGCGCACGGCGGCCGGTGGGAGTTCGACGTCCGGCTGAAGAAGCCGGGCGGCGAGCCGGTGCGGGCGGGCTGGCTGCGGGCGGTACGCCGCGGTCAGGCCCGCGTGGCACGCGGGCTGGCGATCGACGTGCCGGTGCTCGTGGCCCGCTCGGACCGGTCGGGACCGGACTCCGTGGCCAACCCGGACCTCGACGTCCAGGACACGGTGCTGGACGTCGCCCAGATCGCCCGGCTGGCGCCGCGGCTGGGCGACCGTGTCGACATGCTGACGGTGCCGGGCGGCGTGCACGACCTGCTGCTGTCCCGCGAGGAGCCCCGGCTGCGCTACCTCACCGGTCTGATGGGCTGGATCGACGACGTCGTGGCAGGGTCGGGGGCATGACCCGCAGCCACAGCACGCACCCGTACTTCGATCCGCACCCCGGATCCCCCGGCCGGGGGGTCGTCGCGCTGGCGCACCGGGGCTTCTCCCACGAGCAGCAGAACCTCGAGAACTCGATGGCGGCGTTCGCCGCGGCCGTCGACCTCGGCTACGGCTACGTCGAGACCGACGCCCACGGCACCCGCGACGGCGTGGCGGTGGCCCTGCACGACTCGTCCCTGGACCGCACGACGGACAGCTCCGGCGAGGTCGCCGACCTGACCTGGCAGCAGGTCTCCCGGGCCCGCATCGGTGGCGAGGAGCCGGTCCCCCGGCTGGACGACCTGCTGGGCACCTGGCCGGACCTGCGCGTCAACATCGACGTCAAGGGCGACTCGAGCATCGAGCCCGTGGCCGAGGCGGTCGAACGCACCGCGAGCCACGAGCGGGTGTGCGTCACCTCGTTCTCCCCGGGCCGGCGCCGGCGGACCCTGGCCAGGATGTCGCGGCCGGTGGCCACCAGCGCGGGCACGACCGAGGTGCTCGGGTTCCTCGCGGGAGCCCGGCTGCGCGTCCCCGGCCTGGTGCAGCGGGCGCTGCGCGACGTCGCCGCCCTCCAGGTGCCGCCCGCCCAGGGCGGCGTGACGGTCGTGGACGCCGCCACCGTCGCCGCGGCGCACCGGGCGGGCCGGCACGTGCACGTGTGGACGATCGACGAGCCGGACGAGATGCGCCGGCTGCTCGACCTCAACGTCGACGGGATCGTCACCGACCGTGCCGACCTGCTGCGCGACGTGCTGCGCGAGCGCGGCCTGTGGCCCTGACGACCGATACCGCCCGTTGTGGGCATGAAATATGCAACCCCGAACGGGTTCGGGTTGCATATTTCATGCCCACAACGAGCCGGCGGGCGGGTCAGGCGCCGAGCTGGACGGTGACCCCGGGGCTGCCCGACGGCGGCTCCTTGGAGATCTCCGCGTAGGCGGCGGCCAGCACGGTGGGGTCCGGGCCCTCGAGCCGCACCGGCTTGGCGACGTCGTCCAGGACGACGAAGCGCAGCAGGTCGCCGCGTGCCTTCTTGTCGCGGCGCATCGCGGCCAGCAGCTGGTCCCACCGGTCCCCGCGGTACGTGGTCGGCAGCCCGACGGCGGTGAGGATCTCCCGGTGGCGGTCCACGACGGCGTCGTCGAGCTTGCCGCCGAGGCGCCCCAGCTCGGCGGCGAAGACCATGCCCACGGCCACCGCCGCGCCGTGCCGCAGCTGGTAGCGCTCGACGAGCTCGACGGCGTGCCCGAGGGTGTGACCGTAGTTGAGGATCTCGCGCAGGCCCTGCTCGGTGAGGTCCTCGCCCACGACGCGCGCCTTGACGCGCACCGACCGCTCGATGAGCTCGGTCAGCACCGCCCAGGTCTCCTCGGTGGCGTCCGGGCCGGCCCACTCGCGGAGGGCCTCGGCGTGCTCCTCGACCAGCTCGAGGATGCGCTCGTCGGCGATGAAGCCCGTCTTGATCACCTCGGCCATGCCGGCCACGAGGTCCCATCGCCCCAGCGACTCCAGCGCCGCGAGGTCGCACAGCACCCCGGCCGGCGGGTGGAACGCGCCGACGAGGTTCTTGCCCTCGGCGGTGTTGATGCCGGTCTTGCCGCCGACGGCCGCGTCGACCATGGCCAGCAGCGTGGTGGGCACGTGCACGACCTTGATGCCGCGCAGCCAGGTGGCCGCGACGAACCCGGCCAGGTCCGTGGTCGCGCCGCCGCCGACGGCCACGATCGCGTCGGAGCGCGTGAAGTCCGCCTGGCCCATGACCTGCCAGCAGAACGCCGCGACCTGGGCGGTCTTCTGCTCCTCGGCGTCCGGCAGCTCGGCGGCGAAGGCCTCGTAGCCCTGGGCGGCCAGGTCCTCGCGCACGGTCTCGCCGGTGGCCTGCAGCGACGCCGGGTGCATCACCAGCACGCGGCGCACCCCCTCGCCGAGCAGCGTGGGGATCTCCCCGAGCAGGTGGCGACCCACGACGACGTCGTAGGGCTGGGCGCCGGACACGGTCACGCGGACCGTCATGAGCGGACCTCCTGAAGGATCTCGTCGGCGACCTCGGCGGCGGTGCGGTCGTCGGACAGCACCGCCACGGTGGCCAGCCGTTCGTACGTGGGGCGGCGGGCCTGCATCAGCTCGGCCCACCGGGCGCGCGGGTTGCCGACCAGCAGCGGCCGGGAGCGGTTGAACCCGACGCGGGGCGCGGCCTGGGCCAGGGACACGTCGAGGAAGACGACCGTGCCGCCGTCGGCGGCGTACCCGGCCAGCGCGCTCTGGGTGTGGGTGTCCATGACGGCGCCGCCGCCGAGGGCGAGCACGCCGTCGTGGGTGGCCAGCGCCGTGGTGACGGCCTCGCGCTCCAGGTCGCGGAAGTGCGGCTCGCCGTCGTCGACGAAGATGTCGGCGACCGGCTTGCCCGCGGTCGCCTCGACGTCGGCGTCGGTGTCCCGGAACGCCACGCCGAGGCGCTGCGCCAGCAGGGTGCCGACGGTGGTCTTGCCGCTGCCGGGCGGGCCCGTGAGCACCACCCGCGGTCGTGTCGCCGTCATCGCAGCAGCTCGGGGATCGACGCGAGGTAGGACTCGGCGTTGCGTCGCACCTCGGCCACCGAGTCGCCGCCGAACTTCTCCAGGACGACCTGCGCCAGCTCCAGGGCGACCATCGCCTCGGCGACGACGGCGGCCGGCGGCACCGCGCACACGTCCGAGCGCTGGTGGTGGGCGGTGACCTCCTCACCGGTGGCGACGTCCACGGTCGCCAGGGCGCGCGGCACGGTGGAGATCGGCTTCATGGCGGCCGAGACCCGCAGCACCTCGCCGTTGGTCATGCCGCCCTCGATCCCGCCGGCCCGGTTGGAGCGGCGCACGATGCGGCCCTCGGCGTCCCGCGCGATCTCGTCGTGCGCGGCCGAGCCCCGGCGCTGCGCGGTGCGGAAGCCGTCGCCGACCCCGACGCCCTTGATCGCCTGGATACCCATGAGGGCACCGGCGAGGCGGGCGTCCAGCCGGCGGTCGGAGTGGGTGTACGTGCCCAGGCCCGTCGGCACGTCGTAGGCCAGCACCTCCACGACCCCGCCGAGGGTGTCGCCGTCCTTGCGGCAGGCGTCGATCTCGGCCACCATCGCCTCGCTGGTGGGCCCGTGGAAGCACCGCACCGGGTCCGCGTCCAGCGCGGCGACGTCGTCGGGCGTGGGCAGGTCGGCGTCCTCGGGGACCTCGACCGGGCCGATCGCGGTGACGTGGCTGACCAGCCGGATGCCGAGCGCCTGCTCGAGGAACTTCGCCGCGGCGGTGCCGAGCGCCACGCGCGTGGCGGTCTCGCGGGCGCTGGCCCGCTCCAGGACCGGCCGGGCGTCGTCGAAGCCGTACTTGCGCATGCCCACCAGGTCCGCGTGCCCGGGACGGGGCCGCGTCAACGGGCGGTTGCGGGCGATCTCGCGCTCGTCGCCGGTGCCGGCGTCGCGCAGCAGCGCCTCCCGGGGCACCGGGTCGGCGGACATCACGTCCACCCACTTGGGCCACTCGGTGTTCGCGATCTCGATCGACAGCGGACCGCCCTGGGTCACACCGTGGCGCAGCCCGCCCAGGACGCGGACCGCGTCCTTCTCGAACTTCATCCGGGCGCCGCGGCCGTAGCCGAGACGACGCCGGGCCAGGGCGTCCTGGATGTCCGAGGTGACGATCTCCACCCCGGCGGGCAGGCCCTCCATGAGGCCCACCAGGGCCTGACCGTGCGACTCTCCCGAGGTCAACCAGCGCAGCATGGTCGCGATTCTGTCACGCCTGCCCGGCCTCCGGCGCCGACGGTCGGATGGCGGACGTCACGCGCCGCAGCCCGCGCCGACGGGTGCTCAGGCCGCCTCGGCGCCGAGGGCCTGCTGCAGCGCCGCGTCCATGGCGTCCACCGGTCCGGGTCGGCCGGTCATCAGGCGCACCTGCTCCACGGCCTGGTGCAGCAGCATCCGCTCGCCGCCGACGACGGTGCCGCCGGCCGCGGCCCAGGCCTGGGACAGCGCGGTGGGCCGCGGGTCGTAGACGGCGTCGAGCAGCACCCCGCCGGCGCGCACGCCCTGGGAGCGCAGCGACGCGGCCACGGGGTCGGCGGCGTAGGCCGGCATGGTCGAGACCACCACGTCCGCGCCGGCGAGCACCTCGGGGGCCGTGCCGGCGTCGAGCACCTCGTAGCGGGGCGTGACGCCCATGCGCGCCGCCGCCTCCTGCAGCGTGGCCGTGCGGGCCAGGTTGCGCGCGAGCACGCGCGGCGCGGTGCAACCGAGCTCGCCGAGGGCGGCCAGCGTCGAGGCGGCGGTCGCTCCCCCGCCGAGCACGACGGCGCGCTGCACCGGGACCTCCGGTGTGCCGTGGCGCTCGGCGAGGCCCTCGCGGATCGCCTGGACCAGTCCGTGCACGTCGGTGTTGGTGCCCGTCAGGCTCACCCCGCGCTGCGCGGGCGACACGAGCACCGTGTTCACGGCACCGACGGCGCGGGCCAGCGGGTCGACGTGGTCGACCAGCTCCATGACCGCGTGCTTGAGCGGCATCGTCACGCTCAGGCCCGCCCAGGAGAGGTCCAGGCCGCGCACGAGGTCGGGCAGCTGCTCGACGGTGGTGTCGATCGCCGTGTACCGCCACCCGTCCAGGCCGAGCGCCTCGTAGGCGGCGCCGTGCAGGGTGGGCGAGAGCGAGTGCGCGACCGGGTGCCCCAGGACGGCCGCGCGACGGGTCGCGGGCATCAGTAGCCGTTCTCCTCCTGCCAGGCACGCAGCTCGGCGACGTTCTGCTGGTGCTCGTCGAACGTCTCGGCGAACTTGGTCTCGCCGGTGTCGAGGTTCACCGTCGTCCAGAAGATCCAGTCGCCGTCGGCGGGGTCGACGACCGCCTCGACCGAGGCCGCTCCCGGGTTGGCGATGGGCCCCGGCGGCAGGCCGGCGTGCTGGTAGGTGTTGTAGGGGTTGCTCGGGTCGTTGGTGTCGTCCCGCGTCAGCTCCGTGCCGGGGATCCCCAGCCCGTAGGCCACGGCGGCGTCGATCTGCAGGCGCTGGTCGACGTCGAGCCGGTTCTCGATGGCCCGGGCCATCCTCGGCCGGTCCTCGGCCGCCCGCGCCTCGCGCTCGACCAGGGACGCCTTGATCAGGACGTCCTGACGGTCGCCGTTGTCCACGCCGAGCGAGTCGAGCTCGGCCTTGGTCTGGTCGATCATCGTCGACAGCAGGTCCTCGGCCGTGTCGCCGGGCTGGACCGCGTAGGTCTTCGGGAACAGCCAGCCCTCGGCGTCGCCGTCGGCCTGGCCCGGCAGCCCGATCTTCTTCGGGGTGCCCAGCGCGGCCTCCATCTCGTCCCGCGTGATCGGCGTGACCGAGGCGACCTTGTCGATGATCTGCTCGACCGTGTACCCCTCCGGGATCGTCACATTGGTCTCGACCTTCTCGTTCGCGACCAGCGACTGCACCGCGTCCGCGGCGCTCATCTGGGTGTACAGCTCGTAGGTGCCCGGCTGGATGCCCGAGGCGCCCGGCGTGGACTCGAAGGCCTGGTTGAAGGCGCCCACGCTCGCCACGACGTCGGCCTCCTCGAGGACCGACCCCATCATCGACCCGGTCGCGCCCTCGGGGATCTCGATCTGCACGGGCTCCACCCCCGGCCCCGCGTAGTCCTCGGGCGCGGAGTCGAAGAGCTCGAAGCCGGACAGCATGCCGCCGACCCGGTCGATCAGCAGGTAGCCGCCGACGCCGAGCACGCCGAGCAGCACGACGAGGATGATCGCGGTGCGGCGCTGGCGCTGCCGTCGGCGCTTGCGCGCGGCCCGCTTGCTCGCCGCCGAGCGCGCCCGCGACGTCGACGGCGGCGGTGCCTGCCGCTGGGCGGTGGTGGGCTCGAAGAGTTCCGTCACGCCGGAATCATCCTTCTCCAGAAGCGGTCACTGGTCATGATGCCACGCTCGCTCGACGAGTTCGCCGACCCGGTCCCCCGCGGCCCGTTCCGCCTCGAGAGCGTGTTGCAGAATGATAACGGCTGCAGCCTGGTCGATGACAGGCCGGTGCTTCGCCGTCTTCCGGCCCGCCGAGCGGAGCTGGGCGTGGGCCGTCACCGTCGTCATCCGTTCGTCGACGAGCCGGACCGGCACCGGGGCGACCCGGGCGGCCAGGCGGTCCGCGAACGCCCGGGCGTCCGCGGTCGCGGCGCCCTCGTGCCCCGACAGGTGGCGCGGCAGGCCGACGTAGACGACCGCCGCGAGCCGGTCGTCGACCTCGGCGGCGATCCGCGCGACGTCGGCCGTCACCGCAGGTGCCCCGTCGTCGTCCGTGGGGACGGCGAGCACCCGCGGCACCGTCTCGACGGGCGTGGCGACCAGGCCGTCCGGGTCGGACCCGGCCAGCCCGATGCGGGCCTTGCCGACGTCCACGCCGAGGCGGGCGCCCCGAGGCAGGGCCTCAGGCACCGGCGGCCTCACGCACCTGGGTGCGCACGCCCTCGAGCGCGGCCGCCACGGCCGCGACGTCCGACCCGCCACCCTGGGCGAGGTCCGGCTTGCCGCCGCCCCCGCCACCGAGGGTCCGGGCCGCCGCCTTGACGAAGTCGCCGGCCCGCAGACCGGCGTCCCGGGCGGCGGAGTTCGTGGCGACGACGACGAGCGGACGGCCGTTCGCCGCACCGGCGACGGCCACGACCGCGGCGTCGCCCTCGCCCATCCGGCCCCGCACGTCGAGCGCGAGGGTGCGCAGGTCGTCGGCCGAGCCGACCTCGCCGGCGTCGTGCGCCACGACCCGCACGTCGCCCTCGCGGGGCGCCTCGGCGGCGAGCGTGGCGGCCTGGGCCAGCAGCTGGCCCTGCCGCAGGGTCGCGAGCTCCTTCTCGGTCTCCCGCAGGCGGCTCATGAGCGAGCCGACGCGGTCCGTGAGCTCCTCGGGACGCGCGTTGAGCATGCCGGTGAGCTGACCGACCAGCGCGTGCTCCTTGGCGTGGAAGCCGTAGGCGCCGGCGCCGACCAGCGCGTCCACGCGGCGCACCCCGGAACCGATGGAGGACTCGCCGAGCAGCGCCACCCGGCCGACCTCCCCGGTCGCGCCGACGTGCGTGCCGCCGCACAGCTCGCGCGACCACTCCCCGCCGATGGAGACGACCCGAACGTTCTCGCCGTACTTCTCGCCGAAGAGCGCCATCGCGCCCAGCTCCTTGGCCTTCGACAGCGACATGACCGCGTCGGTGACCTCGAGGTTCTCGGTGAGCCGCTCGTTGACCCGCTCCTCGATCTCGCTGAGCTGGGCGGCCGAGACGGCCGTGGGCGAGCGGAAGTCGAACCGCACCCGGCTCGGCGCGTTCTCCGACCCGGCCTGGGTGCGGTCCTCGCCGACCATCTCGTGCAGCGCCTTGTGGATCATGTGCGTCGCCGAGTGCGCGCGGCTGATCGCCACCCGCCGGCCGGAGTCGATCGCGGCCGTGCCCGGGTCCCCGAGCGCCACCGTGCCCTCGGTGAGACGACCGCGGTGCACGGACAGCCCCGCCACCGGGCGCTGGACGTCGTCGACCTCGATCGTGGCGCCGGAGTCGAGGGTGATGGTGCCCTGGTCGGCGAGCTGGCCGCCGGCCTCGGCGTAGAACGGCGTGCGGTCCAGGACCACCTCGACGTCGGCCGGGGCGGTGGCCGCCGGGGCCGGCGCGCCGTCGACGAGCAGGCCCTCGACGTGCACCGAGGCCTGGTGGTCGCCGTACCCGAGGAACTCCACCGGAGCCGTGAGCTGCTGGGCCAGCGTCTCGTAGGCGCGCAGGTCCCCGTGCCCGGTCTTCTTCGCCAGCGCGTCGGCCCGGGCACGCTGCTTCTGCTCCGCCATGAGGTCGCGGAAGGCCTTCTCGTCGACCTGGACGCCCTGCTCGGCGGCCATCTCGAGGGTGAGGTCGATCGGGAAGCCGTAGGTGTCGTGCAGCTGGAAGGCCTCGTCGCCGCCGAGGACGACCGGCCCGCCGTCGGCGCTCTTCTTCGCCCGCTGCACCGCCGTGTCCAGGATCGTGGTCCCGGAGGCGAGGGTGCGGCGGAAGGCGTCCTCCTCGCCGTAGGCGACGTCGGCGATGCGTCCGAAGTCCGTCTCCAGCTCCGGGTACGACGCCTTCATGGCCTCCTTGGACACCGGCAGCAGCGCCGGCAGGGCGACCTCGTCCACGCCGAGGAGCCGCACGGCGCGCACGGCGCGGCGGATCAGGCGGCGCAGGACGTAGCCGCGCCCCTCATTGGCCGGGCGGACGCCGTCACCGATGACCATCAGGGCCGAACGCACGTGGTCGGCGACGACGCGCATGCGCACGTCGTCCTCGAGGTTCGCGCCGTAGCGCTTGCCGGTCATCTCCTCCACGGTGGCGATGACGGGGTACACCTCGTCGATCTCGTAGAGGTTCTCCTTGCCCTGGAGCAGGTAGGCGATCCGCTCGAGGCCGGCCCCAGTGTCGATGCTCTTGTGGTCCAGCTCGCCGAGCAGCGGGTAGTCCTTGCCCTGGCCCTCGCCGCGGACGAACTCGTCGAAGACGAGGTTCCAGATCTCCAGGTAGCGGTCGCCGCCGGGGTCCACGGTGCCGCCCTCGGCCTCGGGCCCGTAGGCCGGGCCGCGGTCGTAGTGCCACTCCGCGCAGGGGCCCGCGGGGCCGGGCTGACCCGTGTCCCAGAAGTTCTCCTCGCGCGGCAGCCGCACGACGTGCTTCGGGTCCAGGCCGATGCCCTTCGTCAGAGCGTCGTAGGCCTCGGCGTCCTGCTCCCAGATGGTCACCCAGAGCCGGTCGCCGTCGAGACCGTAGCCCCCGGCGCCCTGCTCGGTGGTCAGCAGCTCCCAGGCGAAGTCGATGGCCTCGCGCTTGAAGTAGTCCCCGAAGGAGAAGTTGCCGTTCATCTGGAAGAACGTGCCGTGCCGGGTCGTGCGGCCGACGTTCTCGATGTCGTTGGTGCGGATGCACTTCTGCACGCTGGCGGCCCGCGGCCACGGCGCCTTCTCGGTGCCGAGGATGTACGGGATGAACGGCACCATGCCGGCGATCGTGAACAGGATCGACGGGTCCGGCGAGACCAGCGGGACGCTCGGGACGATCTCGTGGTCCTTCGAGCGGAAGTAGTCCAGCCAACGCTGGCGGATGTCGGCGGTGCGCATGGTGTCCTTCGTCAGTGTCGTTGCCTGGTGGCCCTGGGGCCATTGTCCCGCGCCGGAACGGTGCCGGCGGCGGGCTCAGAACGAGTAGCCCAGCTCGTCCTCGTCGGCGCGGGTGGCGGCCTCCGGGTCGACGGCGGCGTGCCGGCCGCGGCGGGTCCGCTCGACGTCGTCCGGGTGCGGCTGGCCCTCGGCGAGCAGCGCGGCGACCAGCTCGTCCTCGCGCGAGGCGCGGGCGGCGGCGAACTCGCTCCGGAACGTGGTGAGGAAGGTCTCGGCGCGCCGGGAGACGTCACGGCCCAGGTCCCCCGCGCGCTCGGCGACGGCCTCCGGGGTGTACCGCGCGACCAGCCGGCGCCCCCGCTGGATGACCACGACGGTGATCGTCACCCCGACACCGACCCAGAACAGCCGGCGGGTCACCGGGACGCACCGCCCTCGGACGAGGAGGAGCGGCGCCAGGCCTTGCTCAGGCCCTGGCGGACCCCGTAGGAGAACGCGGCGACCTTCACCAGGGGGCGCCCCAGGGTCGAGGCGTACAGCCCCGACAGGGCGGAGACGTTCTCGCTGACCTGGGCCGCGGCGGTGGTGATGGTGTCGACCTTGATCAGCTGGTCGTTCGTCGAGGACACCGTGGTCGCGGCCTCGTCGAGGATCGGCACCGAGTGCTCCGTGAGCTCACGGATGCTGCGCGAGGTCTCGTCGAGCGTGCGCCCGAGCTTGACCAGCGGCACGGCCAGCAGGCCGACCAGCAGCACGAATGCGACGGCGGCGATCAGTCCCGCCACGTCCCCCACGGACATCTCTCATCTCCTCGGTCGGGTGCGACGCCACCCTATCCAAACGACGACGCCCCGTCCCCGATCGGGGACGGGGCGTCGTGCCTGCTGAGCGCGGTGGCGCAGATCAGCGGGCGTAGTACTCGACGACCAGCTGGACGTCGCAGGTCACGGGGACCTCGGCGCGCTTCGGCGCACGGGTCAGCGCGACCGACAGCTTCTCGAGGTTGACGTCCAGGTAGCCCGGGACCTCGGGCAGCACGTCGCGGTGCGCACCGGCGGCGGCGACCTGGAACGGCGTCGTGGTCTGCGACTTCGGCTTGACCTGCAGGGTCTGGCCGGGCTGGACGCGGAACGACGGGCGGTCGACGATCTTGCCGTCCACCATGACGTGGCGGTGCGTGACGGCCTGGCGGGCCTGCAGGATCGTGCGGGCGAAGCCGGCGCGCAGGACCAGCGCGTCGAGGCGCGTCTCCAGGTCCTCGACCATGACCTCACCGGTCAGGCCCGGGTGCTTGCGGGCGTTCTCGTAGACCTTGAGGAGCTGCTTCTCGCGCAGCGCGTACTGGGCGCGCAGACGCTGCTTCTCGCGCAGACGCACCGCGTAGTCGGACTCGGTGCGGCGGCGGGCGCGGCCGTGCTCACCCGGGGGGTACGGACGCTTCTCGAAGTGGCGGACGGCCTTCGGGGTGAGGGCCAGACCGAGCTTGCGGCTCAGGCGCACCTGGCGGCGCGACTTGCGAACTGCAGTCACAGTGGTTCTTCCTGTCCTGTCGTGGATGCTGAGGTCACACCCGAGGCGCACGGGTCCGGGGACCGGTTCGTCGGGTGCGGGACCAGCCGACGGAGCCCTCCGGGCATCGGACCGATGCCGTGGGGAGGGTCTCGCAGGGCCGAGGTCCCAGGTGGTCGCCGCGAGGGCAACCCCACCATGCTACCGCATCCCGAACGCCGCTCCGCTCCCCCGATCCCCTCCTCTCCCCCGATCCCCTCCTCTCCTGTCATCCCCCACCCTTCCCCGCCGAGATACCGACCCGTCGTCGAGATACCGACTCATCGCCGTCCGGCACGTCGATCCACCGGTACGTCGGCGACGGGTCGGTATCTCGGCGCAGGGTGGCCGGACCGGGCCAGCACCCGTCGCACACGCTCGAGCAAGACCTCGCGGTCCTCCAGGTCGGCCCACGAGACCCTCAGCACGACCCACCCGGCCTCACGCAGGGCGTCGTGCCGACGCTTCTCGTCGTAGACGGCCTGATCGGCACGCACCGTGCCCGACGCGGCGTACTTGCCCCTGCCGTCGAACTCGAACCCCACCTTCAGCTCCGGCCACCCGAGATCGACCCACCGGGTCCCCATCCACGTCGCCACGGGAACGGCCGCCTCGGGAGCCGCGAGCCCCTCGTCGGCCAGGATCCAGCGCAACCGTGACTCACCCGGCGACTCCACGCGCCCGTCGGCCACCGCCAGGACGCGTCGCGCGGAGCGGATGCCCCGCGTGCCGGCCGACTCCGCCATGAGCGTCCCCACGACGTCCGGGTCAGCACCCAGGCGCATCGCGGAGTCGACGACGACGACCGCCTGCTCGCCGGGCAGCGCGCGGGCGCAGTCGACCGCGGTCCGCTCCAGCGTCGTCACGGGAACGCCGTCGAGGGTCGTCCGGTCCCGCGGAGACAGGGCGGTCCAGTGCCGGCGCAGCCCGACACTGCCCCGGCGCACGTCGGGAGGGCCCAGCTGGGTCACGTGTGCCGTCGTGCCCAGGCGGTAGGTCCAGCAGCCCCAGAGCAGCGCCGCACTGGTGTGGCTCGCCCAGACCGGCGTGCGCAGACCCGCGAGCGCCGCCGCGAGCCGGACCAGGTGAGCGTGCTCACGCCGCACGGCCGGCGAGTCCGTCGCCGACAGGTCCGGCAGCGCGTAGATCCCGGGCCTGACCCGCACCAGGTCACCCCGGCGTCGTCGACGACGTGTCTCGGTCTCGCGCTCGCGGGTCGCGCGGTACACGGTCGGCAGGTCTCGACGTCGCGGGCGATCGCTCCCGGGACGCCCCGGCGGTGCAGGAGTCGTCATGCCCACCGAGCCTGGTCCGGTCGGCGAGGGGCGCCCGGGCCTGCGTCACGCTCCTGTGGACGGCGCGTGAGCGTCCACAGGGCGACGTCGAGGTCCGAGAGCCTGTCGCGCGCCGCCGAGGTACCGGTCCGTCGTCGAGATACCGGCTCATCGTCGTCCGGCACGTCGACCGGCCGGTACGTCGGCGACCGGGCGGTACGTCGGCGATGGGGCGGTACCTCGACGACAGGGCGGTACCTCGGGGGTGCCAGGTGCCCGGGAGCACCAGGTACCCGGGAGTCCGTCAGTCGGCGGAGTCGAGGATCTGCCGGATGCGGTCCAGCCGCTCGGACACCTGGCGCTCGAACCCGCGGTCGCTCGGCTCGTAGTAGCGCCGACCCGCGAGCTCCTCGGGCAGGTACCGCTGCGCGGCGACGCCGTGCGGCTCGTCGTGGGCGTACCGGTACCCGGTGCCGTGACCGAGCTTCTCCGCGCCGGCGTAGTGGGCGTCGCGCAGGTGGGCGGGCACCACCCCGACCCGGCCGGCCGAGACGTCCGCGAGCGCCGCCCCGATCCCGGCGTAGGCACGGTTGGACTTCGGGGCCGTGGCGAGGTGGACGACGGCCTCGGCGAGCACGATGCGTCCCTCGGGCATCCCGATGAGCTGGACGGCCTGTGCGGCCGCCACGGCGGTCTGCAGCGCCGACGGGTCGGCCATGCCGACGTCCTCCGCGGCGGAGATCACGAGGCGGCGCGCGATGAACCGCGGGTCCTCCCCCGCGGCCACCATGCGGGCCAGGTAGTGCAGGGCGGCGTCGACGTCGGAGCCGCGGATCGACTTGATGAACGCGGAGACGACGTCGTAGTGCTGGTCGCCGTCGCGGTCGTAGCGCACGGCGGCGACGTCGACGGCCCGTTCGACGGTGTCGAGGTCGACGGTGACGGGCCCCTCGGGCGCGACCTCGTCGCGGGCGTCGCTGAGGGCTGCCCCGGCGGCGGCCTCGAGCACGGTCAGGGCCTTGCGCGCGTCGCCGCCGGCCATGCGCACGAGCTGGTCCTCGGCGTCGTCGGCGAGCGTGACGGCGCCGTCGAGCCCGCGCTCGTCGGCGAGGGCGCGGCGCACGAGACCGCGCACGTCCTCGCCCGTGAGCGGTCGCAGGGTCAGCAGCAGCGAACGGGACAGCAGCGGGGAGTTGACGGAGAACGACGGATTCTCGGTGGTGGCCGCCACGAGGGTGACCCACCGGTTCTCCACGCTGGGCAGCAGGGCGTCCTGCTGGGTCTTGGAGAACCGGTGCACCTCGTCGATGAACAGCACGGTCTCCTCGCCGCCGGTGGCCAGGCGACGGCGGGCGTCCTCGATGACCTGGCGGACCTCCTTGACGCCGGCGGTGACGGCGGACAGCTCGACGAACCGCCGCCCGGAGGTGGTGGCCACGAGGTAGGCCAGGGTCGTCTTGCCGACGCCGGGCGGGCCCCACAGGATCACGGATCCGGGGGCGGCTCGGCGGGCGGCGTCGTCGGCGGGCTCGACGAGCCGGCGCAGCGGGGAGCCGGGCACGAGCAGGTGCCCCTGGCCGGTCACCTCGTCGAGCGAGGCCGGGCGCATGCGCACGGCGAGCGGGGCGCCGGCCCCGCGGCGCGCGGTCACCGGCGTGCCGTGCTCGCCGGTGGTCGCGGCGTTGAACAGGTCCATGCGGGCGAGCCTAGTTCGCGCGGCGGGGCGTCGCACACCTGTTCGACGCCGGTCGGGCCCGTGCGCCACGGCCGTCGGCGCGTCCCCGTGGTCACGACGCCGCGCAGGCGGGTGCCGCTGCTAGCCTGTCGCGGCGGTGCCCGGCCGGCGTTGACCGCTCGGGGGTGCCGGTCCTTCCTCCCCACTCCGGGACGACAGACACTCCGGGACGACAGACAGGGGCGTGACCGTGACGCTGGACGCTTGGCTGACGCTGGCCGTGGTGCTCGGGGTGCTGGCCACCCTGGTGCGCGGGCGGGTCTCTCCCGCCGTGACCGTGTTCGCCGGCGCGGTGGCGGTCATGATCCTCGGCGTGGTGCCGGCGCAGGACGCCTTCTCCGGATTCTCGAACCCGGCGCCGATCACGGTGGCGGCCCTGTACGTGCTGGCGGCCGGGATCGAGAAGACCGGTGCCCTGACGCCGGTGATGCAGAGCACGCTGGGCGAGAACGGCTCCTACCGACGGCCCCTGATCCGCACGCTCGCGCCGACGATGGCGGCCTCGGCGTTCCTCAACAACACGCCGATCGTGGCGATGCTGGTGCCGCAGGTGACTGCCTGGGCGAACCGTCGCCGGCTGGCCGTGTCCAAGATCCTCATGCCGGTGTCGTTCGCGGCGGTGCTCGGCGGGCTGCTGACGGTCATCGGCACGTCGACGAACCTGGTGGTCTCCGGACAGATGTCGACGCTGGGCCTGGAGCCGATCGGGTTCTTCGAGATCGGCAAGGTGGGCCTGCCGATCGCGCTGGTGGGCTTCGTCGCGCTCATCGCCCTGTCGCCCGTGCTGCTGCCGGACCGGCGCTCGGCCCGGACGGAGATGGAGCAGGAGGGCCGTCGGTTCTCCTTCGAGATGATCGTCGAGGCCGGCGGTCCGGTCGACGGGCGCACCGTCGAGCAGGCGCGTCTGCGCGACCTGTCCGGGCTGTTCCTGGCCTCCGTGGACCGCGGCGACACGACCATCGCGCCCGTGCGACCCGACACCGTGCTGCGCGGCGGCAACCGCCTGCACTTCGTCGGCCCGCTGGACCGGGTGGTCAAGCTGCAGGAGATGCGGGGGCTGCGCTCGGCGGAGATGGAGCACGTGCTCGACCTCGCCGAGCCGTCGGTGCGCTACTACGAGGCGGTCGTCGGGAGCCGCTCCCCGCTGGTGGGACGCACGCTGAAGGACGTGGGCTTCCGCGCCACCTACCAGGCGGCGGTGCTCGCGATCCACCGGTCGGGCCAGCTCGTCGAGAGCCGGCTGGGCACCGAGCGCATCCGGCTGGGCGACACGCTCATCCTGGTCAGCGACCCCGACTTCCGCGAGCGG
Source organism: Isoptericola haloaureus (assembly GCF_036689775.1). Taxonomy (NCBI): domain Bacteria; kingdom Bacillati; phylum Actinomycetota; class Actinomycetes; order Micrococcales; family Promicromonosporaceae; genus Isoptericola; species Isoptericola haloaureus. The sequence continues at coordinate 46,123 of NZ_JBAGLP010000117.1, forward strand.
TGGCGCGACCGGGCCGACTTCCTGCTGGTGGCCGAGCTCGACGGCAGCCCGCCGTCGGCGACGTCGCGTGGCTGGGTCCCCGTGGGGCTGCTGGCGGCCGTGGTCGTCCTGGCCGCGACGGGGCTGGTGCCCATCCTGCACGGCTCCCTGGTGGCGGCGATCGCGCTGGTGGCCACGAAGGTGCTGTCTCCCCTGGAGGCCCGCCGCGCGATCGACGTCGAGGTGATCGTCGTCATCGCCTCGGCGTTCGGTCTGGCCGCGGCGATGGAGGCGTCCGGGCTGGCGCAGGTCGTGGCCGACGGCATGGTGGGGCTGTTCGGGGGGTACGCGCCCTACGGGGTGCTGCTGGGCCTGGTGCTGGCCACCGTGCTCCTCACCGAGCTGGTGACCAACAACGCCGCGGCGCTGCTGATGCTGCCGGTGGCGGTGAGCACCGCGGGGGCGGCCGGGCTGGACCCTCGGGGCGCGGCGATCGCCGTGGCCGTCGCCGCGTCGGCGTCGTTCCTGTCCCCCATCGGCTACCAGACCAACATGATGGTCTACGGCCCGGGCGGCTACCGGTTCACCGACTACGCCCGCCTCGGGTGGATCCTGACGCTGGTGACGGTCGTGGCCACCGTCGTGCTGGTGCCGACCCTGTGGCCGGCACCAGCCTGACGGTGGTCCGTGGACCGGGGCCTCAGCCCTCGGCGTCCTCGGGCTCGGCGTCGACGCCGGCCTCCTGGCGCTGCTCGGCCGTGATCGGCGCCGGCGCGTCCGTCAGCGGGTCGTAGCCGCCGCCGGACTTCGGGAAGGCGATGACGTCGCGGATCGACGGCGCCTTGGTCAGCAGCGCGACGATGCGGTCCCAGCCGAAGGCGATGCCGCCGTGCGGCGGGGCGCCGAACTTGAAGGCGTCGAGCAGGAAGCCGAACTTCTCCTGCGCCTCCTCGTGACCGATGCCCATGACCGCGAAGATGCGCTCCTGGACGTCGCGGCGGTGGATACGGATCGAGCCGCCGCCGATCTCGTTGCCGTTGCAGACGATGTCGTAGGCGTAGGCGAGCGCGTTGCCCGGGTCGGACTCGAAGGAGTCGAGCCACTCCGGCTTCGGGGACGTGAAGGCGTGGTGCAGCGCCGTCCACGCCGAGGTCCCCAGGTCCACGTCGTCGTCCTCGCCGGCCGGCTTGAACAGCGGGGCGTCCACGACCCAGACGAAGGACCAGGCGTCCTCGTCGATCTGGCCGGTGCGGTGGGCGATCTCCACGCGGGCCGCGCCGAGCAGGGCGCGCGAGTCCGTCGTCTTCCCGGCGGCGAAGAACACCGCGTCACCGGGCTGGGCACCGGTGACCTCCGCGAGGCCCTCGCGCTCGGTCTCGGACAGGTTCTTGGCGACCGGGCCGCCGAGCGTGCCGTCCTCGGCGAACGTGACGTAGGCCAGACCCTTGGCGCCGCGCTGCTTGGCCCAGTCCTGCCAGGCGTCGAACTGGCGCCGCGGCTGCGCGGCCCCGCCCGGCATGACGACCGCACCGACGTACTCGTTCTGGAAGACCCGGAACGTGGTGTCGGCGAAGTACTCGGTGAGCTCGACCAGCGGGTTGCCGTAGCGCAGGTCCGGCTTGTCCGTGCCGTACAGGCGCATCGCGTCCGCGAAGGTGATGCGCTCGAAGGGCCGCGGGAGCTCGACGTCGACGAGCTGCCAGATCTCGGCGAGCAGGTCCTCGGTCAGGGCGAGCACGTCGTCCTGGTCGACGAAGCTCATCTCGACGTCCAGCTGGGTGAACTCCGGCTGCCGGTCGGCGCGGAAGTCCTCGTCGCGGTAGCAGCGCGCGATCTGGTAGTAGCGCTCCAGGCCGCCGACCATGAGCAGCTGCTTGAACAGCTGCGGCGACTGCGGCAGGGCGTACCAGGAACCGGGCGACAGCCGCGCGGGCACCAGGAAGTCGCGCGCACCCTCGGGGGTGGAGCGGGTCAGCGTCGGGGTCTCGACCTCGACGAACTCGTGGGAGTCCAGCACCCGGCGGGCCGCGGCGTTCACCTTTGCGCGCAGCCGCATGGCGTGCGCGGGCGCGGGACGCCGCAGGTCCAGGTAGCGGTGCTTGAGACGCGCCTCCTCGCCGATGGTCTCGGTGTCCGCGAGCGCGGTGGAGACCTGGAAGGGCAGCGCCTCGGAGGTGTTGAGCACCTCGACGTCGCTGGCGATGACCTCGATGTCGCCGGTGGCGAGGTTCGCGTTGGCGTTGCCCTCGGGGCGGCGGGAGACCTCACCGGTGACGCGCAGCACGAACTCGGCGCGCAGCGGGTGGGCGACCTCCTCGTCGCGGATGACGACCTGCGCGATGCCGGAGGCGTCACGCAGGTCGATGAAGGCCACTCCCCCGTGGTCCCGGCGACGATCGACCCAGCCCGTGAGGGTGACGGTCTGGCCGATGTGCTCGGCCCGCAATGAGCCGGCCGTGTGGGTGCGGAGCACGGAAGGTTCCTTTCGCACGATGTCGGGGATCACGCCGTCGGGTCCGCCGCCGGCGCGGGCGCACGCGACGCCCGTGACATCCTACTGGGGCACCGCCACCGCACCGCGAGGAGAGACTGATGGCCCGCCAGATTGCGACGAACACCACGGTGGAGCGCGACGAGCTCACGGAGTTCTTGCGCAGCCGCCACAACGGGGTCCTGGTGACCACCCGCGACGACGGGCGCCCCCAGCTCAGCCCCGTGACCTATGGCGTCGACCCGGACGGCCGGGTCGTCGTCTCGACCTACCCCGAGCGGGCCAAGGCTGTGAACCTGCGCAAGCGTCCGCAGGTGTCGTTCATGGCCCAGGGCGACGACTTCGGCGACGCCTGGGTGCAGGTCGACGGCACCGCGGAGGTGCTGGACATGCCCGAGTCGCTGGAGCCGCTGGTGGAGTACTTCCGGGCGGCCGCCGGCAAGGAGCACCCGGACTGGGACGAGTACCGCGAGGCGATGGCGAAGCAGGACAAGTCCGTGATCCGGATCACCGTCGAGCGCTGGGGCCCGATCGCGACGGGCGGGTTCCCGGCCCGGCTGGTCGAGGAGGGCTGACCGGCACGCCGCGACGGTCAGAAGAGCGTCGCGGCGCTCCCGGGCTCCCCCGCCGGCGCGGCGACGACCATCGACCCGGCGGGGTAGTCGGCGTCGCCGTGCGGGCGCAGGTCGTCGTCGTACCGGCCGGTCGCCCCCGAGGCGGCCCGGTGCCCGGAGCCGGCGAAGCCCCGTTCCTCCAGCAGGGGACGCACCCGCTGCCACAGCCAGTCCCGGTACCCGTCGTGCGCGTCGGCGCCGCGGGCGAAGACCCGGTGGTAGCCCGCCACCCGCTCGGGGTGCTCCCGGGCGAGCCAGCGCAGGTACCAGTCGCGGGTCCCGGGCTTGAGCCGCAGCGGGACGACGGTCACCCCGGTCGCCCCGGCGTGGGCGATCGCGTCCAGCAGCCGCGTCAGGTGGTCCGTGGAGTCCGTCAACCACGGCAGCACCGGGGCGACCATCACCCCGCACGGCAGTCCCGCGGCCCGGATCGCGCGCACCAGGTCCAGGCGCGCCTTGGGTGTCGGCGTGCCCGGCTCGACCGACTGCTGGAGCTCGACGTCGGCGAACGACAGCGACACGCCGAGGCCGACCTCGACCCGGTCGGCGGCGTCGGCGATCAGCGGCAGGTCGCGGCGCAGCAGCGTGCCCTTGGTGAGGATCGAGAACGGCGTGCGGGCGTCCGCGAGCGCCGTGATGATCCCCGGCATGAGCCGGTAGCGACCCTCGGCGCGCTGGTAGGGGTCGGTGTTGGTGCCCAGCGCGACGGGCTCGCGCCGCCAAGAGGGCCTGGCGAGCTCGGCGCGCAGCACCTGGTCGACGTTCGTCTTGACCACGACCTGGGAGTCGAAGTCGGCCCCGGCGTCCAGGTCGAGGTACTCGTGCGTCGGCCTCGCAAAGCAGTACAGGCAGGCGTGCGAGCAGCCACGGTAGGGGTTGATCGTCCACCGGAACGGCATGCGCGACGCGGCCGGCACCTTGGACAACGCGCTCTTGGCCAGGACCTCGTGGAACGTGACCCCGGCGAACTCCGGCGTGCGCACGCTGCGGACCAGGCCGAGGCGGGCCAGGCCCGGGCGCTCCAGCCCGGGCAGCGCGCCGTCGTCGGCCGTCGTGGCCTGTGAGTCCCATCGCACCCGGCAAGTCGAACACGTGTTCTACTCCGAGGTCAAGGTGCCGCACCGATGAGTCGCGCGCCCACGGCCGGTCGGCCCTGACGGCTGCCGACGGTCGGCAGCCCTCGACCCGAGGAGGAACCATGGTCACCGTCCAGCAGGCGTTCAGCAGCTTCTCCGTCGACGATCTCGACGTCGCCGAGTCGTTCTACCGCGACGTCCTCGGCCTGGCCGTGTCGCGCACGGCGATGGGCCTCGAGCTCGACGTGACCGGCGGCTCCCCGGTGGTCGTCTACGCCAAGGGCACGGCCCACGAGCCTGCGAGCCACACCGTGCTCAACCTCGTGGTGCCCGACATCGACGCCGCCGTGGCCGAGCTCGGCCACGAGGGCGTCGAGCTCGTGCGCTACCCGCCGTTCGACCACGACGCGGCGGGCGTGGTGCGCAGCCCGGACCCGGAGCAGGGCCCCACGGTCGCGTGGTTCCGCGACCCCGCGCGCAACGTCGTCGGGCTGATCGCCGCCTGAGCGCTACTCCCCCGCCACGACGCGGGGGTGCAGGTCCTCGGCCGGCGGCGTCCAGGTCGCGGGGTCCACGGCCACCTGCTCGCCGGAGCGGATGTCCTTGACCTGGTGCTCCTCGCCCGGGAACCACACGAACGGGATGCCGCGGCGGTCGGCGACCTTGATCTGCTTGCCGAACTTCGCCGCGGTGGGTGCCACGTCCGTCGGCACGCCCCGGGACCGCAGCGCGGCGGCGACGGCGTCCGAGGCGGCCCGCGAGTCCTCGTCGGTGACGGCCACGAGCACCGCGGTCGGCACGCCCCGGGTCGCGGTCATCAGGCCGGCGGAGAGCACCCGCGAGACCAGGCGCGAGACGCCGACGGACAGCCCGACGCCGGGATAGGTGTTCTTGCCGTCCGAGGCGAGGGTGTCGTACCGGCCACCGGAGCAGATCGAGCCGAGCTGCTCGTGCCCGACCAGCACCGTCTCGTAGACGGAGCCGGTGTAGTAGTCGAGCCCGCGGGCGATCTTGAGGTCGGCGACCACGACGCCGGGTGCGCGGGCACCCGCCGCCTCGATCAGCGCGCCGAGCTCCGCCAGGCCGGTCTCGAGCAGGTCCGTGCCGGCGTCGTAGCGCGCGGCGAGCTTGCGCACGTCGTCGACCACGGTGGTGTCGCTGCCGTGGATCGCGGCCAGGTCGAGGCAGGCCGCGGCCTGCTCGGGCGTGGCGCCCTGCTCGGCGACGAGCAGCTCGGCGACCTTCTCCACGCCGATCTTGTCGAGCTTGTCGATCTGGCGCAGCACGCCCTCGACGTCGCCCAGTCCCAGCCCGCGGTAGAAGCCCTCGGCCACCTTGCGGTTGTTGACCAGCACGCGGACCGGCGGCAGCCCGACCTCGCGCAGCGCGCCCAGGGCCTCGGCCATGACCAGCGGCAGCTCGACCTCGTAGTGGTACGGCAGGTCGCCCGCCCCGACGACGTCGATGTCGGCCTGGACGAACTCCCGGAACCGGCCCTCCTGGGGCCGCTCGCCGCGCCAGACCTTCTGGATCTGGTACCGCTTGAACGGGAACGCGAGACGGCCGGCGTTCTCCAGCACGTACCGCGCGAACGGCACCGTGAGGTCGAAGTGCAGCCCGAGCTGCTTCTCGGAGCGCGCGCCGCCGTCGCCCACCGCGACGTCGTCACCCTCCTCCTGCAGCCGCCGCAGGACGTAGACCTCCTTGGACGTCTCGCCCTTGCGCAGCAGCTGGTCCAGCGGCTCGACCGCGCGCGTCTCGATGCCGGCGAACCCGTGCAGCTCGAAGGTGCGACGCAGCACGTCCAGGACGTGCTGCTCCACCACGCGACCGTCGGGGAGCCATTCGGGGAAACCGGAGAGAGGGGTGACGCGAGCCATGGGGACGATCTTCCCACGACCCCGGACCCGGGCGTGGACCCGTCCGGGCCGCGGTCAGGCCGGCAGGAACGGGTTGGTGGCGAGCTCGCGCCCGACCGTGGTCGTCGGGCCGTGGCCCGGCACGACGCCGAGGGCCGGGTCGAGCGGTCGCACGACCTGGCGCAACGTGGTCAGCATCGCCTCGACGTCGGCGCCCGGCAGGTCGGTGCGCCCCACCCCGCCGGCGAAGAGCACGTCCCCGCTGAGCACGACGCCGGTGCCGCCGTCGGACCCGTCGACGAGGTAGAGGGTCGAGCCCTCGGTGTGGCCCGGGGCGTGCCGGGCGTGCAGGGTGACGTCACCGGCGACGATCTCGGCCTCCGGGCCGTCGAACGGCTCGATCCGCTCGGGGGCGGCGTAGTCGCGCGGCGTGCAGCCGAAACCGTCGAGCGCCTGCACCAGCGCGTCGCTGACGCTGGTCTCGGCGGCCGAGCCGCCGGCGCGGCCGATCGTGCCGAAGGGGTCGGCGATCCGGTAGACGTCGGCGGCGTGCAGGCGCAGCGGGACGTCGAAGCGACGGCACAGCGCGGCGGCGTCCCACGTGTGGTCGACGTGGCCGTGGGTGGCCAGCACGGCCCGTGGCAGCAGTGACCGTTCGGCCACCAGCTCCGTGACGGGGCCCGCGGTCCCGGCCCCGGCGTCGACCACGACGCAGTCGCGCCGGCCGTCGGGGTGCGCGGCGTCGGACACGACCACGCAGCAGTTGGTGCCGAACACCGGGGCGACGACCACATGCACGTCCATGGCGCCCACCGTAGTGGTCCGGATCCGGCCGCGGCGGGCCCGACGTGCCCGGATGCCGGGGTTCGTGCGGATGACACCGGTCTCGCGCCCTAGACTGTCGCAGGCGCACGAGTGTCGTGCGCCCAGGATCCGAGGAGGACGACCGACGGTGGCGCCCAGCAAGCGCGAGCGCGAGTACGCCCGCAAGCGCGAGGCCAAGTGGGACGAGCGGCGACGCGCCAAGCAGGAGCGCCGCCGCCGGATCGGCGTGATCGTGGCGATCGTGGCGATCTTCGGCCTCGTCGCCGGTGGCGCCCTCGTCGCGGGCCTGACCTCCTCCGACGACCCCGCGCCGGCGTCCGGCGCGCAGGACGAGCAGGCGGCCGCCGGTGCGTGCCCGCCCGGCGCGACCGAGGCGCGCGACGGCGGCGAGGTGCCCGACCCCGCGGTGGCCGAGGACCGCGCCTGGACCGCGTCGGTCGACCTCTGCGTCGACGGGGCCACCGAGACCGTCGGGCTCGAGCTGGTCGGCGCCGAGGCGCCGCAGGCGGTGGCGAGCTTCGTGTCCCTGGCCCAGCAGGGCTACTTCGACGGCACGCAGTGCCACCGGCTGACCACGCAGGGCATCCACGTCCTGCAGTGCGGCGACCCGACCGCCACCGGCACCGGCGGCCCCGGCTACTCGTTCGGGCCGGTGGAGAACGCCCCCGCCGACGACGTCTACCCGGCCGGCACGCTGGCCATGGCCCGTCGGGGCGGCGACGCCGCGTCGATGGGCTCGCAGTTCTTCCTCGTCTACGAGGACTCGACCATCCCGTCCGACGCAGCAGGCGGGTACACGGTGTTCGGCACCGTGACGTCCGGCCTGGACACGATCCAGGCAGTCGCTGACGCGGGCACGGCCGACGGAGCCGGCGACGGCTCCCCGGCGAGCCCCGTCATCATCGAAGGAGTGGAGACCCAGTGAGCGAGAGCACCCCCGGCTCGACCGGCCCCGAGGACGTCGAGGCCACCGAGCAGGCACAGGCCGAAACTCCTGGCGCCGGGACCGAGGAGTCCGCGACCCCGCCGCCCGCACCCGCCCCGGCGGCGCCCGCGCCGAAGCCGTCGGCCCCCAAGCCGGCCCCGCCCCGCCCGGGCGCGCCCAAGCCCTCGGCGCTCAAGCGGCCGACGCCGGCCACGGCGCCGACGCCCACGGCTCCGGCCGCGCCCGTCCCGCCCGTCCACGACGCGGCGGAGTCCGCGGCGGCCGCCGAGTTCGGCCGCGTGGACGACGACGGCACCGTGCACGTGCGCGACGGCGACACCGAGCGCGTCGTGGGCCAGTACCCGGGCGTGTCCACCGAGGAGGCGCTGACCCTGTACGTGCGGCGCTACCTGGACCTCGTGGCGAAGGTGGCCCTGTTCGAGACGCGCCTGGACAGCGCGGACCTGTCGATCCGCGAGATCGACCAGACGCTGGGCAAGCTGGCCGACGAGACCACCGAGCCGGCCGCCGTCGGCGACCTCGACGCCCTGCGCCGCCGCGTGGAGCACGCGCGCACCCGGGCGGCCGAGCGCCGTGCCGCGCTCGAGGCCGAGCGCGTCGCCGCCAAGGAGCGCGCGGTCGAGGCCCGCACCGAGATCGTCGAGGCCGCGGAGAAGATCGCCGGCACCGACCCGGACAAGATGCAGTGGCGTCCCGCCGGGGAGGAGCTGCGCCACCTGCTCGAGCGCTGGAAGGAGTCCCAGCGCAACGGGCCGCGCGTCGACCGCCCGACCGAGGAGGCCCTCTGGAAGCGGTTCAGCCAGGCGCGCACCGCCTTCGACCGCGAGCGCCGGCACTTCTTCGCCGAGCTGGAGCAGCGCAACGCCGCGGCCAAGGTCACCAAGGAGAAGATCGTCGCCGAGGCCGAGGCCCTGCAGCACTCCACGGAGTGGGGGCCCACGACGCGGGAGTACCGCGAGCTGATGAACCGCTGGAAGGCGGCGGGCCGGGCGCACCGCAAGGACGACGACGCCCTGTGGGCACGGTTCCGGGCGGCGCAGGACGTGTTCTTCGGCGCGCGGGACGAGGCGAACGCGGCGATCGACGCGGAGTACGGCGAGAACCTCCAGGTCAAGGAGGCGCTCCTCGCCGAGGCGGAGGCGCTGCTGCCCGTGCGGGACGTCGACGCCGCCAAGGAGGCGCTGCGCGGGATCCAGGACCGTTGGGAGGAGGCCGGCAAGGTGCCGCGGGGCGACCTGTCGCGCGTCGAGGGGCGCCTGCGTGCGGTCGAGAGCGCGGTCCGCGACGCCGAGGACGACAAGTGGCGCCGCACGAACCCCGAGACGCAGGCGCGTGCCGAGGGCGCGGCCGCTCAGCTCGAGGAGGCGATCACGGCCATGGAGTCCGAGCTCGCCGACGCCGAGTCCTCCGGCGACACGCGGTCCGCCGAGGAGCTGCGGGGCGCCATCGCGGCGCGCCGGGCGTGGCTGGAGCAGGTCGTCAAGGCGGCGGAGGACTCCCGCGGCTGACAGCATGGCCTGTGGACGCCCGCGGGTGTCCACAGGCCATGCCGGCCGGACCGTCGTGCGCGGCAGCCGGCTCCTAGGGTCGCCGGCGGGGGACGTCCCCGCGACGCCGGAGGTGATCGGGTGCCCGCTGCCGCCACGACGGCTGCGCGACCGCTGCGCGAGCTGCTGCACGGTCCCGGCGGAGACGTCACGGTCGTGCGTCCGGCGGACGTGGGCGGCGCCGCCGCCTGGCAGACCCTGGTGCGCGAGGGCGTCCTGCGGGTGCTGCGCGGCGAGGCCGCCTGCCCCGCGGACCGGGTCGTCGACGCCGGGCTGCGCGGCACGGTGCTCGCCGCCGACGTCCCGCACGGCGCCGTGGTCACGGCCCGCACGGCCACCTGGGTCCGCACCGGCTGCGGCCGCCCGGACCCTCTCGACCTGACCTACCCGGCGGGCCGCCACCGGCCCGACCGGCCAACCGGCGCCCGGTTGTGGCAGGCCCGCCTGCTGGGCCCGGACGTGCGCGACGTCGGCGGCGTGGCCGTGACCACGACGCAGCGCACGCTGGTCGAGCTGGTGCTGCACGGCACCGATCCCGCCGAGACGGTGGACCTGGCCGTCGCCCTGCTGCGGGCCGGCGCGCGGGTCGAGGAGGCGCACGGCAGCATCTCGGCCCGGACCCGCGTGGCCGCCCGCGCTCGCGCCCACGACCTGCTCGACGCGGCCGCCGCGGTCCTGGACCCCGACGGCGCCCGCGCACCGGCGGACTGCCCGGCGTAGGTTGACCCCATGCCTTCCGCGCGAGCAGTCGAGGTCGACGCCGCCGGACGCTCCGTGCGGGTGTCCAGCCCGGACCGGGTCGTGTTCGCCGACCTGGGGGTCACGAAGCTGGAGGTGGTCGAGTACTTCCTCGCCGTCGGCGACGGCATCCTCGGCGCCCTGTTGGACCGCCCCACGACGCTCGAACGCTGGCCCAAGGGCTACTCCCCCGACGCCGTGATGGCCACCCGCACGGACTCCCACGGCGACGCCTTCTACCAGAAGCGGGTCCCGAAGGGAGCACCCGACTACGTGCGCACGGCGCGGATCGCGTTCCCGTCGGGGCGCACCGCGGACGAGGTCGCCCCGAGCGAGCTCGCCGTGGTCGCCTGGGCCGCCCAGCTGGGCACGCTGACCTTCCATCCCTGGCCCGTGCGCCGCGACGACGTCGAGCAGGTGGACCAGCTGCGCATCGACCTCGACCCGCAGCCGGGCACCGACTACGCCGACGCGGCCCGGGTGTCGCTGACGCTGCGCGAGGTCCTCGGCGAGCTCGACCTGGTCGGGTACCCGAAGACCTCCGGCGGACGGGGCCTGCACGTGTTCGTCCCGGTCGCACCACGGTGGAGCTTCGTCCAGGCGCGGCGGGCGACCATCGCGATCGGCCGCGAGCTGGAGCGTCGGCTGCCCGGGACGGTCACCACCCGCTGGTGGAAGGAGGAGCGCGGCGAGCGGATCTTCGTCGACTACAACCAGATGGCACGCGACCGCACGATGGCCTCGGCCTACTCCCTGCGGCCCAACCCGCGTGCGACGGTCTCGACGCCGCTGGACTGGGACGAGGTGACCGAGGTGCACCCGGACGACTTCACGCTGCGCACGGTGCCGGACCGGTTCGCCGAGCGCGGCGACCTCCACGCGGCGCTGCGCGCCGACCGCGACCCGGCGCTCGACTGCTCGCTCCAGGCCGCGCTGGACCTGGCCCGGCGCGACGAGGAGGAGCACGGGCTGGGCGACCTGCCGTACCCGCCGGAGTACCCGAAGCAGCCCGGTGAGCCCAAGCGGGTCCAACCCTCGCGGGACACCGACCGTCCCCGGGCGGCGGACGGCTGAGCCCTCGCGCCGGGCGCCCGGTGCCGCTCAGGCCCGCTCGTACCGCAGCAGCACGGTCCCGTTGTCGAAACGGCGCGTCTCGGCGAGCTCCAGGGCCAGGTCCATGCCCGCGGGCAGGGCGCGCAGACCGCCGCCCAGGGCGCGCGGCGCCACGAACAGCTGCAGCACGTCGACCATGCCGGAGCGCAACGCGTCGGCGGCCGTCGTCGGCCCGGACACCTCCACCGTCCCGTCGGCGTCGGCGACGATCTGCGCCAGCCGCCGGGTCGTCAGGCGGGGCTCCACCGTGGTCCGAGGGGCGTCGACGCCCGTGGCCGCCAGCCGGTCGGAGCAGACGATCTTGTCCGCCGCGGCCCAGATCGCGGCGTAGTCGTCCTCGACCGCGCTCTGCCCGGCGGGCCAGGTGTCCCACACCCGCATCGTGCCGAACATGCGGCGGCCCATGACGTAGGTGCCCACGTCACGCAGCCGGTCGTTGAAGAAGGCGTGCAGCTCGTCGCTCGGGGCCGTCCAGTCGATGCTGCCGTCGGCGTCGGCCACGAACCCGTCGATCGAACAGGTCGTCGAGTACAGAAGAGTTCCCATGACCGGACCGACCCTCCCGGGAGCCAGGACTCATCGGTCCACGACGCCGGGAGCTCCCGGCAGGATCTCCGCCAGGTCGTAGCCGACCGGTTCGACGAGCTGGTCGTACGTGCACGACGCCGGCTCGCGGTCGGGGCGCCACCGCTTGAACTGGGCCGTGTGACGGAACCGCGCGCCCTCCATGTGGTCGTAGCCGACCTCGAGGACCCGCTCGACGCGCAGCGGGGTGAAGGACAGGTCCTTGCCCGCGCTCCACCGCGACTGCGCACCGGGCCGGCGCTCCCCCGCGCTGCCGTCCGCCACCGCGGGGTCCTGCCAGTCGGCCCAGGGGTGGGCCGCGGCCTCCGGGCTGCCGGGGGCGACCTGCAGCGGGGCGAGCTCGTCGTACAGCGTGGCGCGCCGGGCCGCCGGGAAGGAGGCGGCGACCCCGACGAACTGCAGTGACGGGCCGACGTCGTCATCGTCGGCCGCGCGGTACAGCCCGAGCAGCAGCGACCCCACCAGGGGGCGGTCCGGGGTCGAGGTCTTGTGCTCGCGCAGCCCGGCGAGGACGACGTCGGCCGTGCGGGCGTGCTTGATCTTGAGCCAGCCGCGCTTGTTCGGCTCGTAGACCCCGTCGGCGGACTTGGCCACCACACCGTCCAGTCCGGCGCCCTCGAAGGCGGCGAACCACTCGCGCGCGGTCGCCGCGTCGGCCGTGCGCGGCGTGGCGTGCACCTGGGGCCCGGACAGGCTGAGCCCGTCCAGCCGGCCCAGCCGCTCGGTCAGCGGTCGGGAGGTCAGGTCCTCGTCGTCGAGCGCCAGCAGGTCGAAGACGACGAGGCTGGCCGGCACCTCGCCGGCGAGCATCTCGACCCGCGAGGCCGCCGGGTGGATGCGCTGGCTCAGCGTGTCGAAGTCGAGGTGCGCGGCGTCGCGGTCGCCGCCCGGGGGACGGGCCACGACGATCTCCGCGTCGACCACGCACCGGGTCGGCAGGACGTCCAGCACCGCCTCGACGAGCTCGGGGAAGTAGCGCTGCATCGGGCGGGCGTTGCGCGAGTCGATCCGGACCTCGGTGCCGTCGCGGTAGACGATCGCACGGAAGCCGTCCCACTTGGGTTCGTAGACCCAGCCGGTACCGTCGTCGGGCTGGTCGGGCACCGAGGCGACCGACCGGGCCAGCATGGGCCGGACCGGCGGGCTGAGCGGCAGATCCATGCTGGCGAACCTACGCCGCCTCGGGCCCTCGTGCCCGGTCAGTCCTGCCGGGTCGCGCGTCGACCGGTCGGACGACGACCGGTCAGGCGTCGACCGGGGCCTCCGGTGCGGTGGACCCGACCTCGTCGGCCTTCGTGCCCGTGATGCGGTACACGTCGAAGACGCCGTCGATCTTGCGGGCGGCGGCCAGCACCTGCTGCAGGTGCGCGGGCTCGGCCATCTCGAAGACGAACCGCGAGATGGCGATGCGGTCGGTCGAGGTCGACACGGTCGCCGACAGGATGTTGACGTGGTGGTCGGACAGCACCCGCGTGACGTCCGACAGCAGCCGCGACCGGTCCAGCGCCTCGACCTGGATCTGGACCAGGAACATCGTGTTCGCCCCGGTGGTCCAGGAGACGTCCACGATGCGCTCGGGCTGCTCGCGCAGCTGGGCGAGGTTCGCGCAGTCGGACCGGTGCACGCTCACACCGGCCCCGCGGGTGACGAACCCGACGATGTCGTCGCCGGGCACGGGCGTGCAGCACTTGGCGAGCTTGACCCAGATGTCGTCCATGCCCTTGACGGCCACCCCGGGGTCCCCGGTGGAGCGCGACCGCCGCACGGCCTGGCCGGGCCGGGCGACCTCGGCGGTGTCCTCGGCAGTGCCGTCCTCGCCGCCGAGGGACTTCACGAGCGTCTCGACGACGTGCTGGGCGGAGACGTTGTTCTCCCCCACCGCGGCGTACAGCGCGGAGACGTCGTCGTAGCGCAGCTCGTTGGCCAGCCCCACGAGCGCCTCGTGGCTCAGCAGCCGCTGGATCGGCAGGTTCTGCTTGCGCATCGCCCGCGTGATCGCGTCCTTGCCGCGCTCGATCGCCTCGTCGCGGCGCTCCTTGGTGAACCACTGCCGGATCTTGTTGCGCGCCCGGCCGGACTTCACGAAGTTCAGCCAGTCGTGCGACGGGCCGGCGGTCTCGGCCTTGGAGGTGAGCACCTCGACGACGTCACCGTTCTGCAGCGGCGAGTCGAGCGGCACGAGCCGGCCGTTGACGCGCGCGCCCATGGTGCGGTGTCCGACCTCGGTGTGCACCGAGTAGGCGAAGTCGACCGGGGTGGCCCCGGCCGGCAGCGCCATGACCTCGCCCTTGGGCGTGAACACGTAGACCTCGGCCGCGCCGATCTCGTAGCGCAGCGAGTCGAGGAACTCTCCCGGGTCGGCGGTCTCGCGCTGCCAGTCCACGAGCTGGCGCAGCCAGGTCATGTCGTTGGCCCGCGGGTCGTCCGACCCGGCCTTGCCGGCGCGCGCCGTCTCCTTGTACTTCCAGTGCGCGGCGACGCCGTACTCGGCACGGCGGTGCATGTCGTGCGTGCGGATCTGGATCTCGACCGGCTTGCCGCCGGGGCCCACGACCGTCGTGTGCAACGACTGGTACATGTTGAACTTCGGCATCGCGATGTAGTCCTTGAACCGGCCGGGCACCGGGTTCCACCGCGCGTGCAGCGCACCGAGCGCCGCGTAGCAGTCGCGTACCGAGTCCACCAGGACGCGGGTACCGACCAGGTCGTAGATCTCCGTGAAGTCGTGGCCGCGCACGATCATCTTCTGGTAGATCGAGTAGTAGTGCTTCGGACGTCCGGTCACCGTGGCCCGGATCTTCGCCCCGCGCAGGTCCGCAGCGATCTGCTCGCGCACCACGCCGAGATACTCCTCGCGGGCCGGCGCGCGCTCGGCGACCAGGTGCACGATCTCGTCGTACACCTTGGGGTACAGGGTCTGGAAGGACAGGTCCTCCAGCTCCCACTTGATCGTGTTCATGCCCAGGCGGTGCGCCAGCGGGGCATAGATCTCCAGCGTCTCGCGCGCCTTGCGGGACGCCGACGACCCCGAGACGTACTTCCAGGTGCGCGCATTGTGCAGCCGGTCGGCGAGCTTGATGACCAGCACGCGGATGTCCTTGGCCATGGCCACGACCATCTTGCGCACGGTCTCGGCCTGGGCCGCGTCGCCGTAGGTGACCTTGTCCAGCTTCGTCACGCCGTCGACGAGCATCGCGATCTCGCCGCCGAAGTCGCGCGTCAGGTCGTCGAGCGAGTACTCGGTGTCCTCGACCGTGTCGTGCAGCAGCGCGGCAGCCAGCGTCGCGCCGTCGAACCCGAGCTCGGCCAGGATCGTGGCGACCGCGACGGGGTGGGTGATGTACGGGTCGCCCGACTTGCGCTGCTGACCGCGGTGCGCCTTCTCCGCGATGCCGTAGGCACGCTCCAGGACGCTCAGGTCGCTCTTGGGGTGGTTGGTGCGCACCGCCTGCAGCAGCGGTTCGAGGGCGGGCGTCGACGGCGTCGCGCCGCGCACGCCGAGGCGGACGAGCCGGTTGCGCACGCCCCTGCCGGCGCCGTTGGACGCGGGCCGGGGCGCCTCGTCCGCGGACCGGACCTGCGTGTCGTCGCTCACGAGCACCTCCTTCGCCCATCGTCGCCGGGCTGACCTCCGGGACGGCAAGTCTACGTCTCCACCCGCAGCAGGGTCTCGACCGTGTGGTCGGCGAGCCGTTCACGACCACCCAGACCGGCCAGCTCGAGCAGGAACGCCAGCGCCACCACGGTGGCGCCGCTGCGTTCGACGAGCCGCGCCGCGGCCTGTGCGGTCCCGCCCGTGGCCAGCACGTCGTCGACCACCAGAACACGCGCACCGGGTGCCAATGTTCCCCGGCGCAGCTCGATGGACGCGTGGCCGTACTCGAGCTCGTAGTCCTCGCGCTCGACCGGCGGGGGCAGCTTGCCAGCCTTGCGCAGCGGCACGAAGCCCACGCCGAGCCGGGTGGCCAGCGGTGCACCGAGCAGGAACCCGCGCGCCTCCATCCCGGCGACCACGTCGACCCCGCCGTCGGCCTCGACCAGCGCCGCGAAGGCGTCGGTCACGTCGGCCAGCGCCGCACCGTCCGCCAGCAGCGGCGTGATGTCGCGGAAGACGATCGGGGGGTGCGGGTAGTCCGGGACGTCGTGGATCAGGTCCCGGATCTCGGTCGCCCTGGCCGGGCCGAGCCCGGCCAGGGCGACCAGCGAGATGTCGTCGGTCACGCGCCGCGTCACCGGCCGCGCTTGCGCCGGGGCTGGGACCCGTGACCCTGGTGGTGACCGGGGATGAGCTGGGACCGGCCGGCCGCGACCGCGGCGAGCTCGGCGTCGTGACCGCCCTCCGTGGCCAGGCGCTCGCGCTCGGCCAGGACCTCGGCGGTGTGCTGACGGATCTTCGGCTCCCGCTCGCGCAGGGACACGTCCAGCGGGGTGGCCAGGAAGATCGACGAGGCCGCGCCGACGGCGATCCCCACGAACAGCGACAGGGACAGGTCCCGCAGCGTGCCCGCACCGAGCACGAACGCGCCGAGGAAGAGGATGCCCGCCACCGGCAGCAGCGCCACCACGGAGGTGTTGATGGACCGCACCAGGGTCTGGTTGACGGCCAGGTTGGCCCGCTCGCCGTAGGTGTTGCGCGACTGGTCCAGCACGCCGGTGGTGTTCTCCCGCACCTTGTCGAACACGACCATCTTGTCGTACAGCGAGAAGCCGAGGATCGTCAGGAAGCCGATGATCGTCGAGGGCGTGACCTCCCAGCCGATGAGCGCGTACACACCGGCGGAGATCAGCAGGTCGCTGAGCATCGCGAGGATGCCGGCGACCGACATGCGCCAGGCCCGGAAGTAGACGGCCATGAAGGCGGCGGCGAGCAGGACGAAGACGACCACGCCCCACAGGGCGCGCTCGGACACCGCCGAGCCCCACGTCGGCCCCACGAACGAGGCGTCGACGTCCGCCGGGTCGACCCCGTAGCCCTCGGCGAGGGCCTCGATGACGGCGGTCTGCTCCGCGCCGGAGACCTGCGTGGTCTGCACGCGGACGGCCTCGCCGCCCACGACCGCCACGCGCGGCTCGTCCTCGGGCAGGACCTCCTGCACGGCGTCGACGGCCACGGACTGCTCCGTGGTGGTCGTGCTGGTGACCGTGAACTCCGAGCCACCGCGGAAGTCGATGCCCAGGGTCAGGCCCTTGGTGAGCAGGATGATGATCGAGGCGATCCCGAGGACGCCGACGATCGAGAACCAGACGCGCCGCTTGGCGACGATCGGGTAGGAGCGACGGCCCGTGTAGAGGTCGTTGCCCCACTGGGCGAAGGTCATGCTGCCGGCCATCAGCGGTTCTCCTCGTTCTCGCCGGGGACGGCGTCGTGGCTGCGGTCGTCGGTCCCGGGGTCGTCCGGCGGTCCGTCGGCCGCGGCCGCACGCCGCTGCGCCGCACGACGCTCGGCGATCGTCAGCCGGCGACCGGAGTCGTCCGTCGTCGGTGCCGGGGACGACGCCGCGCCCGCCATGGCCGGGACCGGCTCCTCGGCGGTGGTCTCGGGCTCGGGCGTCGGGCGGGCCACCCGGCCGGCGCCCACGTACCGCGGACCGCCGGTGCTGCGCAGCCGCTCGGGCGACAGCCCCGACAGCGAGTGGCCGTCGCGGAAGAACGGCACCTTGGTCAGCAGCTGCAGCGTCGGGTGGGTGAACCAGAACACCACGGCGATGTCGATGATCGTCGTCAGACCCAGGGTGAACGCGAAGCCCTGCACCCCGCCGACGGCGAGGAAGTACAGCACGATCGCGGAGATGAGGGTGACGGACTTCGCCGCCAGCACCGTGCGCTTGGCCCGGCGCCAGCCGCGCTCGACCGCCATCGCCATCGAGCGCCCGTCGCGCATCTCGTCGCGGATGCGTTCGAAGTACACGATGAACGAGTCCGCCGTGAACCCGATGGCCACGATCAGACCGGCGACACCCGCCAGGGACAGGCGGTAGTCGATCGTCCAGGACAGCAGCGCGATGGACACGTAGGTGATCGCCGCGGCGATGAGCAGCGAGCCCACGGTCACCAGGCCCAGCGTGCGGTACTGGAACAGCGAGTACACCACGACCAGGGCCATACCGATCAGACCGGCGATCAGACCGTTGCGCAGCTGCTCCGAGCCGAGCGTCGCCGAGATCGTCTCCTGGCTCTGCACCTCGTAGGCGATCGGCAGCGAGCCGAAGCTGAGCTGGTTGGCCAGCGTGGCCGCGGAGTCGCGCGTGAAGTTGCCCGAGATCGTGGCCTGGCCGTCGGTGATGATGACGCCGGGGTCCAGCGAGGGTGCCGAGATCACGAGACCGTCGAGCACCATCGCGAACTGGTTGCGCGGCGGCTCCAGGCCCTGCAGGCGCTCGGTGACCGTGCGGAACTCCGTGGTGCCCTGGTCGTCGAACTCGATGAAGACGCCCCACTCGTTGGTGACCGAGCCGTTCGGGCCCGGCACCAGGCCGGAGCTGGCGTTCGACAGGCTCGTGCCGTCGACCTCGACCGGGCCGAGGACGTACTTGAGCAGGCTGCCGTCGTTGGAGCAGGTCACGAGCACCTGGTCCGGGTTCGCGCCGCCACCGCCGACCAGGTTTGCCGGGTCGGTGCAGTCGAGCGCGGCGAACTTCTCCTCCACGGCGGGCGTGATCTGCGCGAGGTCGGAGGCGTCGGTGGGGTCGACGTCCTGGGCCTCGGCGGCGATCTGCTCGTCGAACGCGGCGAGCTCCTCCTGCGTGGCGCCCTGCGGAGCCTCGTCCTCGGTCGCCTCGCCCTCGGCGTCGCCGTCGGCGGATCCTTCGGCGTCGGCCGAGGCCTCGGCCGTCGGCTCCTGGGCCGGGAGGCCGAGCTCGTAGGTCAGGACAGGCCGGAAGCGCATCTGCGCGGGCTGGGAGACGAGGTCGATCGTCGCCTGGTCCACCTCACCGGGGATGGAGACGACGATGTTCTCCCCGCCCTGGTTGACGATCTCGGCCTCGACGACGCCGGAGGAGTCGATGCGCTGCCGGATGACGTTGATCGACTCGTCGATCGCCTCCGGGGTCAGCTCCGAACCATCCGTGGACGTCGGCGTCAGGATGATCTGGGTCCCGCCCTGCAGGTCGAGAGCGAGTCCGGGTGCCAGGCTGGCGCCGCCGGGGTTCTCGTCGCTCTTGGGGTCCAGGTACGTCCCGACGAGGAGTGCCACGAACGGCACCACCATCGACAGGAGCGCGAAGACCACGAGCGTGCGTACCGGACGCGAACGCCGCGTGCTGGAGTTGGCCACTTGGTTCTCTTCCCGTGTGCGCGCCGCCGGAGCGGAGCGTGATGGCGCCGGCCGGGTTCAGACCCGACCGGCGCAGAGGTCACTTGTCGTCGGTCTCGCCGTGCTCCCGGCGCTTGTCCTCCTGGACCTTCCGCTCCGCGGTGTCCAGCTCCGACAGGTCGTCCGGGACCTCGACGGGACCGTCTGCCGGGGCGATGCTACCGGTTTCCGACGTGTCCTCGGTCACCTCGGTCTCCTCGGCCTCCTCGACCGGCTCGTCCATCCGCTTCACGACGGCGGCGCGGAGCCAGCGGGTGCGCGAGCCCGGGGTGGACTCGAGGGTGACGATGTCCGACTCCTCGTCGACCTCGATGACGGTCCCGACGAGGCCGGAGCCGGTCATGACCTCCTGGCCGGGGGCGAGCGAGGACCGGAACTCGGACTGCTTCTTCTGCTGCTTGCGCGTGCGCGAGCTCATGAAGAGCATGAGGGCCGCGAGCACGGCGAAGAGGATGATGATCGAGAAATCCACGGGGATTCAGTCCTTCAATCGGAAGATCGAGTGTTCGTCTCAGTCTAGGGCGCCGCGCGGGCACCCTAGGCCTCGTCGAACAACGTCCGCGACGTCGCCCCGGTTCCCCCACCGGTCGTCGGGGCCGGCGCGGCCCACGTCCCGGCCGGCGGCTCGATGCCGAGGTGCTCCCACGCGGCCGCGGTCGCGACCCGGCCCCGGGGCGTGCGCGCCACGAGCCCCTCGCGCACCAGGTAGGGCTCGGCCACCGTCTCGACCGTGTCCGACTCCTCCCCGACCGTCATGGCCAGGGTCGTCAGGCCGACCGGCCCCCCGCCGAACCGGCGGCACAGCGCCGTCAGCACGGCGCGGTCCAGCCGGTCCAGGCCGATGGGGTCGACCTCGTAGACCTCCAGGGCGGCACGGGCCGCGCGCAGGTCGAGCACCCCGTCGCCGCGCACCTGCGCCCAGTCCCGCACGCGGCGCAGCAGCCGGTTGGCGATCCGGGGCGTGCCGCGCGAACGCCCGGCGATCTCGTGCGCGGCCTCGTGGCGGATGTCGACACCGAGGAGCCCCGCCGAGCGCAGGATCACGCGTTCGAGCTCGTCCGCCTCGTAGAAGTCGAGGTGCCCGGTGAACCCGAAGCGGTCGCGCAGCGGTGCCGGCAGCAGCCCCGAGCGGGTGGTGGCGCCCACCACGGTGAACGGCGGCAGGGTCAGGGGGATGGCGCTGGCGCCCGCCCCCTTGCCGACGACGACGTCGACGCGGAAGTCCTCCATGGCGACGTAGAGCAGCTCCTCGGCGGGGCGGGCGAGGCGGTGGATCTCGTCGATGAACAGCACCTCGCCCTCCTCCAGGGAGGACAGCACGGCGGCGAGGTCGCCGGCGTGCTGGATCGCGGGGCCGCTGGTGACCCGCAGGGAGGTGCCGAGCTCGGCGGCGATGATCATCGCCAGCGTCGTCTTGCCCAGCCCCGGAGGACCGGACAGCAGCACGTGGTCCGGGGCGGTGTCCCGGCCGATGGAGGCCTGCAGCACCAGCGAGAGCTGGTCGCGCACGACCCGCTGCCCGACGAAGTCGTCGAGCTTCTTGGGCCGCAGCGCCGCCTCCGCGGCCCGCTCGACCTCGTCGGCGCCGGCGCCGACGAGGCGCTCGCCGAGGTCCTGGGGGTCGATCGCGCCGTCAGCCATGACGCGGCCCCAGCTGTCGCAGCGCGGCACGCAGGGTCGACGGCACCTCGGTGGGGCCCACACGGTCGGTGCCCGCCTCCGCCAGCGCCTTGTCCACCGCGCCCTCGGCCACCTTGGCGGCCCAGCCCAGACCGACGAGCGCCTCGACGACCTGGTCGCGCTCGTCGCCGGCCGCGGAGGTCGCCGCGCCGGACGCGGCGCCGTCGTCGGGCCCGGGCGCTCCCAGACGGCCCGACAGCTCCAGCACGATGCGCTGCGCGCTCTTGGCACCGATGCCCGGGACGCGACGGAGCGCCGCGGTGTCCTCCTGGTCGACGGCGCGGCGCAGGGCGGACGGGGTGAGCACGGCCAGCATCGCCAGCGCGATCCGGGGCCCGACGCCGGACACGGACTGCGCGGTCTCGAACACCTCGCGCTCCTCGGTGTCCGCGAAGCCGTAGACCGTCATCGAGTCCTCCCGCACCACGAGGGTGGTGTGCAGGAGCGCTTGCTCGCCGACGCGCAGCCCGGCCAGGGTCGCCGGGGTCGCGTGGACCAGGTAGCCCACCCCACCGACGTCGACGACGGCGCGGTCCAGGGCGACCTGGGCCACGGTGCCGGACAGCGAGGCGATCATCGGACGGTCTCCTTCCGTGGGGTGCGCGGACCGCGCTGGGCGCCCCGCGCACGGTGCTCGGCGGCGGCCCAGGCGCGCTGCGCCGGGGTGAGCTCGTGGCGGTCGCCGCCCTGCAGGGCGCCCGCCGGGCGCCACAGGTGCGTGATGGCCAGGGCGAGGGCGTCGGCGGCGTCGGCGGGGCTGGGCGCGGTGTCCAGCCGCAGGATGGAGGCCACCATGCGCTGGACCTGGGCCTTCTCCGCCCGGCCCGACCCCGTCACGGCCGCCTTGACCTCGCTCGGGGTGTGCATGGCCACGGGCACGCCGCGGCGCGCGGCGGCGACCATCGCCAGCCCGGCGACCTGGGCCGTGCCCATGACGGTGCCACGGTTGTTCTGGGCGAAGACCCGCTCGACCGCCACCACGTCCGGGGTGTGCTCCTCCAGCCAGCCCTCGAGGCCGTCGGCGATCTCGAGCAGGCGCAGGTCCGTGCTCGTCCCCGGCGCCGACGTCAGCACACCCACACCCACGAGGGCCGCCCGGCGCCCGCGCCGGGAGTCCACGACCCCGACACCGCACCGGGTCAGCCCCGGATCCACTCCCAGCACTCGCACGCCGTCACTGTCTCACGCACCGGTGACAGGCCTGCCGAGGCGCGCCTGGACGGGACGACGCCCGCACCCTGCGGTGCGCTCCGCGTCGGCCCACGCACCACCGGGTCGGACCGTCGCTGCACTCCCCTGCGGGCACGTGCCTCGTCCCTCGACCCGCACCCTGCGGTGCGCTCCGCGTCGGCCCTCCGCGTCAGTCGTCGGAGTCGAGGGCGGCCATGACCTCGTCGGTCGCGTCGAAGTTCGCGTAGACGTTCTGCACGTCGTCGCTGTCCTCGAGCGCGTCGATGAGCCGCATGATCTTGCGCGCACCCTCGACGTCGACCTCCACCTGCATCGACGGGTGCCAGATCGAGTCCGCCGAGTCGTACTCCATGCCGGCGTCGACGATCGCGCTGCGCACGTCGACCAGGTCGGTCGCCTCGGACAGCACCTCGATGTAGTCGCCCTGGTCGGTGACCTCCTCGGCCCCGGCGTCCAGTGCCGCCAGCATCACGTCGTCCTCGGTGACGCCCTCGGCCTTGGGGACCACGACCTGGCCCTTGCGGGAGAACAGGTAGGACACCGAGCCCGGGTCGGCCAGCGACCCGCCGTTGCGGGTGAACGCGGTGCGCACCTCGGCCGCGGCACGGTTCTTGTTGTCGGTGAGGCACTCCACGAGCACGGCGATGCCGTTGTTGCCGTAGCCCTCGTACATGATGACCTGGTAGTCGACGGCGTCGGCGCCCTCACCGGAGCCGCGCTTGACCGCGCGGTCGATGTTGTCGTTCGGCACCGAGGACTTCTTGGCCTTCTGGATGGCGTCGAACAGCGTCGGGTTGCCCGTCGGGTCGCCGCCGCCGGTGCGTGCCGCGACCTCGATGTTCTTGATCAGCTTCGCGAAGAGCTTGCCGCGCTTGGCATCGATCGCCGCCTTCTTGTGCTTGGTCGTGGCCCACTTCGAGTGACCGGACATGACCTGACTAACTCCTTCGCGTGGCGTTGACTTCACGGACGAACTGCGCGTGCACCCGCCAGTCCCCGGTGACCTCCGGATGGAACGCGGTCGCGAGCAGTCGCCCCGAACGGGCTGCCACGATCTTACCGGCGGCCTCGCCGAGGCCGGTCCCGTCGGTCGACCGCTCGGGGATGCGGGCGAGGACCTCGACGTCGGGCCCCGCCGTGGAGATCCAGGGGGCGCGGATGAACACCGCGCGCACCGGACCGCCCTCGATCCCCTGCATCGCCAGGTCCGCCTCGAACGAGTCGACCTGACGACCGAACGCGTTGCGCTGCACGGTGACGTCCATGCCGCCGAGGGTCTGCTGGCCCTCGATGCCGCCGGTGATCCGGTCGGCGAGCAGGATCATGCCGGCGCACGAGCCGTACACGGGCAGCCCCTCGGCGATCGCGGTCCGCAACGGGTCCCGCAGCTCGAACACCCGCAGCAGCTTGTCCATCGTGGTCGACTCCCCGCCGGGCAGGACCAGCCCGTCGACCGCCTCCAGCTCGGAGCGGCGACGGACGCGGACGACGCGCGCACCGGCGCCCTCGAGGGCCCGGGTGTGCTCGCGCACGTCACCCTGCAGGGCGAGTACTCCGATCGTCGTGGTCACCGCGGCAGTGTACGCACCGGGGCGCGACCGGCGCGGAACCGTTCGCCAGGCCCTGCGGGGCGGACCGGCCGGGCCACCGTCAGTCGGCGGAGGCGAGCAGCTCGTCGTCGTTCTCCTCACCGAGGTGCCGGACCACGCCGTCCCAGCCTCGGACCAGGTGGTCGACGAGGTCGGGCAGGACGCGGGGGAACACCTCGCGCGTCTCGGCGCGCAGCTCGTCGGGGGTGAGCCAACGCATCTCGTCGAGGACGTCGCGTTCGCCGTCGGTCCAGCCGTGGTCGCTGGGTTCGTGACCACCGTCCACGCACGCCAGGAAGAACACCTCGTCCTGCCGGCAGGTCTCGGCCAGGAAGCGGAAGATCCCGGCACGGGTCATCACCGGGCCCACCAGGTCCTCGGCCGCCAGTGTCAGCCCCGCCTCCTCGTGCAGCTCGCGCAGCGCGGCCTCGACCTCGGTCTCACCGTCGTCGATGCCGCCGCCGACGGTGAACCACCAGGACCGGTCCGGGTCGTCGGCGTCGTGCCCGCGCACCAGCAGCACCCGGCCCCCGTCGTCCAGGAGGATGACGCGGGCCGCCCGCCGGTGTCGCAGGCCGTCGGGGCCGGGGACCCAGTCGGGGCCCAGCGACGCGGACGCCGAGGGCACCGCGGAACCGCTCGTCGTGACACGTTCGTGCATGCCGGTCAGCGTATCCCTCCGGGGACTCACCGACGGCGCGTCGGACGTGCGGTCGGGGCGGCGGCGAGGGGGTCCTCCGGCCACGGATGGCGCGGGTAGCGGCCCCGCAGGTCGGCCCGGACCTGGGAGTAGCCCTGCTGCCAGAAGGAGGTGAGGTCGCTCGTGATCGCGACCGGACGCCGCGCGGGCGACAACAGGTGCAGCACGACGGGGACCCTCCCGTCCGCGACGGCGGGCGTGGCGGTCCAGCCGAACACCTCCTGGAGCTTCACCGCCAGGACCGGCGGCTCGGCGCCGTCGTAGGTCAGCCGCACCTGAGAGCCCGACGGGACGCGGAGCCGCTCGGGCGCGAGCTCGTCGAGCCGGGTCGCCGCGGGCCACGGCAGCAGTCGCCGCAGCCCCGACAGCACGTCGATGCGGGCCAGGTCCCGCCCGTCGCGCACCGCGGCGAGCTCGGGACCGAGCCAGTCGTCGAGCCCGGCCATCAGCGCGTCGTCGTCCACCGCGGGCCACGGGGCGCCGAGGTGGGCGTGGCAGAACGCGAGGCGCTCCCGCAGAGCGAGCGCGCCCTGCGACCAGCGCAGCACGGACAGGCCGCTGCGCCGCAGACCGTCGCGGGCGGCGGCCTGGACGAGCAGCGGGTCCGGCCGTGCCAGCGGGACGTCGTTCAGCACGATCGCACCGAGCGACTCGACCCGCCGGGTCACGATCCGGTCGTCGTCCCAGCGGATCCGGTCGGAGGTCTCCACGAGGTCGGCGGCGACCTCGCGCGCGGTCGCCTCGTCGATCGGTGCCGCGGAACGGATCCTGGCGTCCGCGCGACCAGGTGCCCGGTCGGCGACGGCGACGGCCAGCCAGGTCGCCGGCCGCAACGGCGACCGCGCGTCCAGCGCGGCGCCCGTCCCCCCGGACATCTGGTAGGACACCGACCCGGTCCCCCGGGCCCGCGCGATCCGGTCCGGGTACGCCAGTCCCACGACGATCCCCGCCGCGAGGTCGTCCGGCACCTCGTCCCCACGGTGCAGAGCTCGCCCGCCGCGCGCCACGTCGTCGGGCGCTCCCCGGCCCAGGCGCTCGACCTCGCGGCGCCAGCGGTCGGTGGCCCCGCGGTCCTCGCCGCGGCGCAGGGCGCGCCAGCGCGCCGGCAGGTCGTCCCCGGCCCCGCCGCCGGCGTCGTCCGACAGCAGGGCGACGACCTCGCGCGCCCGGGCGGCGCCGACCCGCGGCGTACCGTCGAGCAGCGCGCGCGCCAGGCGTGGATGCACCCCGAACCGGGCCATCCGCCGTCCCCGCTCGGTGATCCGGCCGCCGTCGTCCAGCGCACCGAAGCTGCGCAGCAGCGTGGTGGCCGCGGACATCGCCGGCGTCGGTGGCGCGTCGAGCAGGGCCAGACCGTCACCGCCGGGCGCGCCCCAGGCCGCCAGGTCGAGGGCGAAGGCGGCCAGGTCCGCGATCGCGATCTCGGGCGCGGCATGGTCCTCGAGGCGCGCGTGGTCGGTCCTCGACCAGCACCGGTAGACCCGGCCGGGCGCCTCCCGCCCCGCGCGACCCGCCCGTTGCTCGGCCGAGGATCTCGAGACCCGGCAGGTGACCAGCGCGCCGAGACCGCGGGACTGGTCGGTCCGCGGCTCCCGGGAGAGCCCGGAGTCCACGACGACCCTGACGCCGGGCACGGTGAGCGAGCTCTCCGCGACCGACGTCGTGACCACGACCCGTCGCTCGTCGGACGGCGCCAGCGCGCGGTCCTGCTCGGACCGTGACTGGCGCCCGAACAGGGGCAGGACGTTGTGACCCGCCAACCGGCGGGTCACACCACCGATCTCCGCCTCCCCCGGGACGAACACGAGGACGTCGCCGTCGTCCTCGGTCAGGGCACGCTCGACGACGGCCGCCACGTGGTCCAGCAGGCGCGGGTCGACCCGCCCGCCGGGGAGCAGCGGGGCCGCGACCGGCGGGGGCGCCCACTCGACCTCGACGTCGAACGCCGTGGCGGTCGCGGTGATCACGGGCGCCGGGGCGTCCGTGCCCAGGACCCGGCTCAGCCGGACCGTGTCCGCGGTGGCCGACGTCGCGACGATCACCAGGTCGTCCCGCAGGTTCTCCCGGACGTCGGCGCAGAACGCGAGGAGCAGGTCGGCGTCGAGATGTCTCTCGTGGCACTCGTCGATCACGATCGCCGCGACGCCCGGCAGCTCCGGGTCCTGCTGCAGACGGCGCACGAGGAGCCCGGTGGTCACGACCTCGACGCGCAGGTCCTTCCCGCCGCGGCGCTCACCGCGCATCGCGTAGCCGACCCGCGTCCCGAGAGGTTCGCCCGTCAGTGCCGCCAACCGCGTCGCGGCCGCGCGGGTCGCCATCCGTCGCGGCTCGGCGACGACGACCGTCCCCTCGAGCGCGTCGGCCAGCGCGAGCGGCAGCAGCGAGGTCTTGCCCGATCCGGGGGGTGCGACCAGCACGGCGGCGCCGTGCGAGCGCACCGCCTCGGTCGTGGCAGGAAGCACCGCCCGGACGGGCAGGTCCGCACCGGGCACGGACACGTCCGGCAGGAGCGCGCCCCGACGGTCGCCGACCACCGCGACGCCGACCGGCTTGCGCCGGGTCAGGACAGCATCACCAGCCGCGCTCGGCGAGCCGCACCGGCTCGGGGTCCTCCTCGACGTTGATGCCGACCATGGCCTCCCCCAGCCCTCGCGAGACCTTGGCGATGACGTCCGGGTCGTCGTGGAAGGTGGTGGCCTGCACGATGGCCTTGGCACGCGAGGCAGGGTCGCCCGACTTGAAGATCCCGGACCCGACGAAGACACCCTCGGCACCGAGCTGCATCATCATCGCGGCGTCGGCCGGGGTGGCGATCCCGCCGGCGGTGAAGAGCACCACGGGGAGCTTGCCCGTCCGCGCCACCTCGGCGACCAGCTCGTAGGGCGCCTGCAGCTCCTTGGCGGCGACGAACAGCTCGTCGGTGGGCAGCGACGTCAGCCGCCGGATCTCCTGGCGGATCTGCCGCATGTGGGTCGTGGCGTTGGACACGTCTCCGGTACCGGCCTCGCCCTTGGAGCGGATCATCGCCGCACCCTCGGTGATGCGGCGCAGCGCCTCGCCCAGGTTGGTCGCCCCGCACACGAACGGCACGGTGAACTGCCACTTGTCGATGTGGTTGGTGTAGTCGGCCGGCGACAGCACCTCGGACTCGTCGACGTAGTCGACGCCGAGCGACTGCAGCACCTGCGCCTCGACGAAGTGGCCGATGCGGGCCTTCGCCATGACCGGCACCGACACCGCGTCGATGATGCCCTCGATCATGTCCGGGTCGCTCATCCGCGCCAGACCGCCCTGGGCACGGATGTCCGCGGGGACCCGCTCGAGCGCCATGACCGCGACGGCGCCGGCGTCCTCGGCGATCTTCGCCTGCTCGGGGGTGACGACGTCCATGATGACGCCCCCGGTGAGCATCTCGGCCATCCCCCGCTTGACGCGGGCCGTGCCCACCTCGCCGACGCCCGTGGAGGGGGCAGGTGTCCCGGTGGTCTCGCTCAACGCAACCTCACAGAGTTCTTCGAGCACGGCGCGGCGACCTCGGCCGCGCCCGTGCCGGCGTGGTCCCACGCCGTAGGTCCCATCCTACGGGGGTTCAGGCCCCCTCGAGCCCGGCCGGCATCTGGTCGTCGAGCTCCACCGTGCGCGGCAGCGGCGCCCGGCCCGCGAGGCGCAGCCAGCGCACGGCGCGCGGACGGCGGGCACGCCGCGCCTGGGCGACCGCCTCGTTGTGGAACCTCCGGGCGAGCTGGGCCCGGTACCAGGACGAGTACAGGTCGCCGACCAGGTCGTCCCCGGTGCCCGTGCTCCGCAGCTCGGCGACGTCGTCGGGGTCCTCGAGCACGGAGCGCAGCGTCATCGACAGGGCCGACTCCGCGCGCTCGCGCTCCGCCGGGAGGCCCGTCAGGGCGAACGCCTCGCTCGGTCGCGGCTCGGCGGGGCGGTCCGGGGTGTCGAGCGCGGCCAGGGCGGCGTCGGCGAGCAGCACCGCGCTGGCCGGGTCCAGCAGCCCCGAGGCGGCCAGGTCCACGCACACCCGCCCGCGGCGGTCGAGCTGTGCCTGCAGCGCGTGCCGGGAGGCGACGACCTTGCGGTGCAGCCGGTCCAGGCGCGAGGCCGTGAGCCAGACCAGCCACAGCACGAGCCCGAGGAGGACGACGACGAGCAGCGCCGTCTCGGACCAGCTCCAGGTCATCGGTCCTCCCCTCCGCGCAGGCGCGGACCGCGGCCCAGGAGCCACGTGGCCCGCCCGGCGAGCAGGTCCTGGCGCACCGCGCCGTCGCCGAGCGCCTCGGAGGCGGCGACGGCCATCTCGTACACGGCCAGCACCCGGGCGGTGACCTGCGACCAGTCGAAGCCGCGCACGAACCGGTGGGCCCGCCGTCGACGCTCCTCGGTCCCGTCCGGGTCCGCGAGCGCCGCCAGGACCGTGGCGGCCAGGTCCTGCGGGTCGCCGGTGCGGAACAGGCGTCCGGCCGCACCGTCGTCGAGCACGCGGCGGAACGCGCCCAGGTCGCTGGCGACGACGCCGGCGCCGGCGCTCATCGCCTCGACCAGGACGATGCCGAAGCTCTCGCCGCCCGTCTGCGGGGCGACATAGAGGTCTGCGGACGCCAGCAGCGTGGCCTTGTCGGCGTCGCTGACGCCGCCGAGCCACTCGAACGCGCCGGCGTGCGCGCCCAGGGCGGCCTCGGCGTCGGCACGACCCTCGTCGCCGCGCCCGGCGACGAGGAAGCGCGCGCCCGGCACCTCGGCCAGGATCCGCGGGGCGGCGGCGGCCAGGACCTGCAGCCCCTTGCGCGGCTCGTCGAGCCGGCCGAGGAACGCCACGGTGGGCGCCTCGGGCGTGCCCTGCCAGCGGGGCGCGGCCGGCACGTCGAAGTCGTCGACGTACACCCCGTTGGGCACCACGACGGCGTCCCCGCCGAGGTGCTCGACCAGCGTGCGGCGCGCGTCCTCGGACACCGCGATGCGCGCCGAGATCTTCTCCAGCGACTGGCGCAGCAGCGGGTGCGCGATCTGCAGGGCGCGCGACCGCACCTGGGAGGTGTGGAAGGTCGCCACCACGGGGCCGTCGGCGACCCACAGGGCCAGCATGGACAGCGACGGGGTCATGGGTTCGTGCAGGTGCAGCACGTCGAACCGCCCCGCGTCGATCCAGCGCCGCACGCGAGCGGCGGCGCGGGGCCCGAAGGCCAGGCGCGCGACCGAGCCGTTGTAGCGCACCGGGACCGCGCGGCCGGCCGGGGTGACGACGTCGGGCACCTCGGTGTCCTCGTCGGCCGGGGCCAGGACAGAGACCTCGTGGCCGCCGTCGCGCAGCGCCTCGGCGAGGTCGCGCACGTGGAACTGCACGCCGCCGGGGGCGTCGAAGGAGTAGGGGCACACGATGCCCACGCGCAGGGGCCGCATCAGATCTCCCCCGCCCGCGCCCTGGTCCGGGCGTAGCGCTCGGGGTCGAGGTCGTCGACGAAGACCTTCTGCAGCATGTGCCAGTCGGCCGTGCGCTCGACGAGGAACTCCCCCACGGCGTCCACCCAGCCCTGGGTGAGCCGGGCGATCTGGGTGCGGTGGTCGGCCGCGTCGGGCACCGGGACCGGCGGCAGGAACCGGATGACGATCCCCCAGGCCGACCCGGCCCGCCGGCGGCGCTCGCCGTGCAGCCGTTCGTGGAAGATGCCCACGGGGACCAGCGGGGCGTCGGCGGCCAGGGCGAGAGCGGCGGGGCCCGCCGCGACGCGCGCGCGGTGACCGCGCAGGTCGACCTCGACGCCCCGGGCCGTCAGGTCCCGGTCGGCCAGCAGCGGGACGAGCCGGGGGCCGTCCTCGGCGCCGCGCACGAGGTCGCGGAAGACCCCGTCGTCGCCCAGGGCCAGCACGTCGATGCCGATCGAGCGGCGGAACGCGACGAACTCGGTGAACAGCGCGGCGGGCTCGAGCCGTTCGGCCACCGTCAGCACGGGCGCCAGGTGCGGGGTCGCCCACGCGCCGGCGAGGTCCCAGTTGCCCGCGTGCGTCAGCGCCAGCACCACCGAGCCGCCGTCGTCGAGCACCGGCCGGACGTTCTCCTCGCCCTCGGCGCGCACGCGGGCGGCGAGCTGGTCGGCGTCGGCGCCCTGGAGGGTGAACGCCTCGCGGAAGTAGCGCAGGTAGCGGCGCATCCCCTCGCGGGACAGCCGGCGTACGGCCCGGGCGTCCAGGTCGGGCCGGATACGGGCGTAGTTCGCCTCCAGCCGGCGCACCCCGGCGCCGTGGCGCAGCCAGGTCAGGTCCGCGGCCAGGGTGGCGGCCGCCCGCAGCACCGGTTCGGGCACCCGGTGGGCGTGCCGCCAGGCGAACGTGTACAGCGCGGCGACGTCCATCAGGCCTCCTCGAGGTCCGGGCGACCGCCCAGGTGGATCTGGCGGCGGACCGTCGCGATGCGCTGCACCACGGTGACCAGGCTCGCCGCCGCCAGCAGGGTCAGCGCCACCACGGCCACCAGGACGGGCAGCCCGACCTGCACGAACGCGATCGGCGCCAGGGCGATCACCAGGCGGTCGGTGCGCGCGGCGATGCCGACGTCCGCCGTCGCCCCCACCGACTCGGCGCGCGCCCGCGCGTACGGCACCACCGAGCCCAGCACGAGGCAGGCCAGGGCGGCCGTCGTGCCCCAGGTGGCGTACGGCACCTCGGGGTGCAGCACGAACCACAGGGTGATGCCCGCGAAGACGGCGCCGTCGGAGATCCGGTCCAGGGTCGAGTCCAGGAACGCGCCCCAGGGACCGGTCCGCCCGCTGAGGCGCGCCATCACGCCGTCGAGCGAGTCGGTCAGGGCGAACAGCCCGACGAGGATCCCGCCGAGCAGCAGGTGACCGGTCGGCAGCAGGGTCAGGGCGAGCACGGTCACGACGACGGTCCCGGCGACGGTCACCGCGTCCGGGGACACTCCCCGGCGGAGCAGCAGGTGCGCCAGCGGGGTGAACAGTCGCTGCATGGTGGCCCGCAGGCGGCCGAACATGGGTGCTCCTCGGTCTCTCGTCACGCCGGCGCCGACCGGCGCCGCCAGGGTAGCGGTCCGGTCGGCTCAGGCGGCGGGCCACGCCGCGGCGAGGCGCTCGCGGGTGTCCGCGAGGAGCTCCGGCAGCGACTTCGTCCGCCCGACCACGGGCAGGAAGTTCGCGTCGCCGAGCCAGCGGGGCACCACGTGCTGGTGCAGGTGCGCGGCGATGCCGGCCCCGGCGACCTCGCCCTGGTTCATCCCGAGGTTGAACCCGGCCGGGGCGTAGACCTGTCGCACGACCTGCATCGCCGTCTGCGTCAGCTCGGCCAGCTCGAGCGTCTCCTCCGGCGTCAGGTCCGGGTAGTCCGAGACGTGCCGGTAGGGCAGCACCATCAGGTGGGCGCTGTTGTACGGGTACAGGTTGAGCACCACGTAGCACGTCGTCCCCCGGGCGACGAGGAGTCCGTCGGCGTCGTCGCCCGCCGGGATGCGGCAGAACGGGCACTGCGCCACCGAGGAGTCGGCCGGCTTGTCCTGCCCACCGATGTAGACCATGCGGTGCGGCGTCCACAGCCGCGCCATGTCGTCCTCCGGCGGGCCGAACCGGTCCGCCGGCACCAGCTCGGGTCCGGTCTCCGGGTCCGTCACGTCAGACCTGCTCGCGCTCGCGGACGGCGGTGACGATGCGCTCGACGGCCTGGTCCACCGGCACGCCGTTCTCCTGGGTCCCGTCGCGGAACCGGAACGAGACCGCGCCGGCCTCGGCGTCCTCGCCGCCGGCGATGAGGACGAACGGCACCTTCTGCTTGGCGGCGTTGCGGATCTTCTTGCCGAACCGGTCGTCGGAGACGTCGAGCTCGGCCCGGATGCCCTGGGCCCGCAGCCGGGCCACCACGTCGCCCAGGTAGTCGTCGAAGGCCTCGGCCACGGGCACGGCCAGTACCTGCACGGGGGCGAGCCAGGCCGGGAAGGCCCCGGCGTAGTGCTCGAGCAGGACGGCGAAGAACCGTTCGATGGAGCCGAAGAGCGCGCGGTGGATCATCACCGGGCGCTGCCGGGTGCCGTCCGCGGCGGTGTACTCCAGGTCGAACTTCTCCGGCAGGTTGAAGTCGAGCTGGATCGTCGACATCTGCCAGGTGCGGCCGATGGCGTCCTTGGCCTGCACCGAGATCTTCGGGCCGTAGAAGGCGGCCCCGCCCGGGTCCGGCACGAGGTCCAGGCCGGAGGCGGTGGCGACCTCCTCCAGGGTGCGGGTCGCCTCCTCCCAGGCCTCGTCGTGGCCGACCGACTTCTCCGGGTCGCGGGTGGACAGCTCGAGGTAGAAGTCGTCCAGGCCGTAGTCCTTGAGCAGGTCCAGGACGAAGGTCAGCGTGGTGGCGAGCTCGTCGCGCATCTGGTCGCGCGTGCAGTAGATGTGCGCGTCGTCCTGGGTGAAGCCGCGGGCGCGGGTCAGCCCGTGCACGACGCCGGACTTCTCGTACCGGTAGACGGTCCCGAACTCGAACAGGCGCAGCGGCAGCTCGCGGTAAGAGCGACCGCGCGAGTCGAAGATCAGGTTGTGCATCGGGCAGTTCATCGGCTTGAGGTAGTAGTCCTGGCCGGGCTTGCGCACGGTGCCGTCGTCGTCGAGCTCGGCGTCCAGGTGCATCGGCGGGTACATCCCGTCCGCGTACCAGTCCAGGTGCCCGGAGGTCTCGAACAGCCGTCCCTTGGTGATGTGCGGGCTCGCCACGAACGAGTAGCCGCCCTCGACGTGCTTGCGCCGGGAGTAGTCCTCCATCTCGGTGCGCACGATGCCGCCCTTGGGGTGGAACACCGCCAGCCCGGAGCCGATCTCGTCGGGGAAGCTGAACAGGTCCATCTCGCTGCCCAGGCGGCGGTGGTCGCGGCGCTCGGCCTCCGCGAGGCGCTCGAGGTAGGCCTTGAGCTCGTCCTTGCTCGGCCAGGCGGTGCCGTAGACCCGCTGCAGCTGCGGGTTCTTCTCGCTGCCGCGCCAGTAGGCCGCCGCCGAGCGCATGAGCTGCACGCCGTTGCCGATGAGCTTCGTCGAGGGCAGGTGCGGTCCCCGGCACAGGTCGGACCAGACGACCTGCTCGCTGTCGCGACCGGCGCCGCGCACGTTGTCGTAGATGGTCAACTCGCCGCCGCCGACCTCGACCGACGATCCGTCCTCGTCGGAGGAGCCTCCCTTGAGCCCGATGAGCTCGAGCTTGTACGGCTCGGCGGCCAGCTCGGCGCGGGCCTCGTCCTCGGTCACCACGCGACGACGGAAGGTCTGGCCCTCCTTGACGATGCGGGCCATCGCCTTGTCGAGCTTCTTGAGGTCCTCGGGGGTGAACGGCTCGACGACGTCGAAGTCGTAGTAGAAGCCGTCGGTCACCGGCGGGCCGATACCGAGCCGCGCGTCGGGGTTCACCTGCTGCACCGCCTGGGCCAGCACGTGCGCCGCGCTGTGGCGCAGCACCGCCAGGCCGTCCGGCGAGTCGACGGTCACGGGCTCGACGACGGTGCCGGCCGCGAGCTCGCGGGACAGGTCCAGCAGCTCGCCGTCGACGCGCATCACCACGACCTCGCGTCGGTCGGCGAAGAGCTCGGTGCCCGTGGTCGTGGTCTCCACCGTCACCGCATCAGAGGGCCGGGTGGGGTTCGCGACGACGTCGGACACGGTGGTGCTCCTTGTGCTGGTGGTCGGGGGCGGCGGCCCTGCGGACCGCCGAGGGGCGCCGCCCGGTGGCGACGCCCCCTCGATCGTACCGACCCGGCGCCCGCGGGAGCGACGTGCACGGCCCCGCACGGGCTCCCTCGGAGGGACGTCGCGGTGGTCCGACGCCCCGAGCATTCATGTGAAGGGATTCACATGCTCCCGTCTTCCCAGGTCAGCAATTGTGGTCTTACCATAGTGACAGGCGCCGGATCGGCGTCGAGAAACCGGCCGCGAGGGACGCGACCCGGAACCTCGGAGGGGAACATGACCACCATCGACCGCACCACGACCACCAGCACCACCGGCAACCGCGCGGTGCGCATCGTCGGCATCCTCGGCCTCGTCGCCGGGCTGGTGATGATCGTCGCCGGCGCCGTCACCTGGGCCACGGTCAGCTCGCAGCTCAGCGCCCAGAACATCACCGTCTCCGAGGACGCCGCGTTCCTCGGCGGGGACGTCGTCGACGGCCCGTTCTCCGCCTACGCCCAGGCGCAGATCATCGACGAGCACGCGCTGGCCGCGACGGACGGGCTCACCTACGCCGAGCTCGACCGCGAGGACCCGCTGCGCGACACCGCGATGAACGCCTCCTTCCTGCGGGCGTCGCTGTTCACCTCGGTCGTCGCCTACGGCGTGAGCGCGCTGGTCATCGGTCTCGGCGTCGTGGTCGGGGTCTTCGGCTGGTCGCTGCGCTCGCTGGCCGCCGAGCCGGCCGCGAAGCCCGCCGCCACCGCCTGACCACCACGGCCTGACCGGCCTCGCGCAGGGCCCGCTCCCCCACGGGGGGCGGGCCCTCGCCGTGCCCGGACCGACCCGGCAGGATGGCCCCGTGGAGACCTCCGACGGACCCGGCGGCCCGCCCGCGGCGGCCCGCACGGCACCTACCCTCGACGAGCTCGACGAGCTCGTCGTCTCGTGCCGCGCCTGCCCCCGCCTCGTCGCCTGGCGCGAGCAGGTGGGCCGGGAGAAGCGCGCGGCGTTCCGCGACCAGACCTACTGGGCCCGCCCGGTCCCGGGCTTCGGCGACACCCGCGCCGCCGTCGTCGTCGTGGGACTCGCCCCCGCCGCCCACGGCGCGAACCGCACGGGCCGCATGTTCACCGGCGACCGCAGCGGGGACTTCCTGTTCGCCGCCCTGCACCGGTGCGGGTTCGCGAACCAGTCCACCTCGACCGGGCGCGACGACGGCATGGTCCTCGACGGCGTGCGCCTGGTGGCCCCGGTGCGGTGCGTCCCGCCCGACAACCGGCCCACCCCTGACGAGCGCCGCCGGTGCGCGCCCTTCCTGGCGCGCGAGCTGGAGCTGCTGGCGCCGACGCTGCAGGTCGCGGTCGCGCTCGGCGCCCTCGGATGGAACGCGCTGCTCGCCGCCCTGG
Organism: Isoptericola haloaureus; assembly: GCF_036689775.1. Lineage (NCBI taxonomy): Bacteria > Bacillati > Actinomycetota > Actinomycetes > Micrococcales > Promicromonosporaceae > Isoptericola > Isoptericola haloaureus. The sequence goes on from NZ_JBAGLP010000117.1 coordinate 81,427, forward strand.
CCGGCCAGGGCTGGGCGGTGCCGCGGCCACGACCGCGGTTCGGGCACGGGGCCGCGATCGATCTCGCACCGGTCGACGGCGGACCGGGACGCCTCACGGTGCTCGGCAGCTACCACGTGTCCCCGCACAACACCTCGACGGGTCGGCTGACCCCCGCCATGCTCGACGCCGTGCTGGACCGGGCGGCGGCGCTCACCGGCCGGGAACGTCGCCCGGCTCCACCGGCTGCCCCGCCGACGGTGCGGCAGCCACCGCGGTGACGGTGCCGCTGACCTCGCACACCGCCGCCAGGGTGTTGTAGACCGTGCCGAACTTGCGCAGGTTGGCGTGCACCAGCTCCACCCGGCGGGCAGGCTCCTCGGTGACCACCCGCAGGTCGTAGCGGATCGCCACGAACCGCGGCGGAGAGTCCTGACGCCGGAGCTCGACGTCGACGGCGGCCGCGTCGTAGGCGAAGTCCAGCAGCGCCCCGGACCGCGCCAGGTTCTTGAGCAGGCAGGCGGCGAACGCCCCGCCGAGCAGGTCCGCCGGACCCGGCGCCCCGGTCGGCGCCGACGCCCAGGCCGCGTCCAGCGGCACGGCTGTCCCTCCCGCGACGACCTCCGCCTCGCCCCGGGCGACGGATCGTGCCGAGACCCGGTACACGAGCGGTGCGGCACCCGACCCGCCGGCCGGCGTGCTCACGACAGGCGCCCCGTGGTCGCGGCCGCCCGTGTCGCGCCGGCGCAGCACCGGCCCGGACGCTCGCCGGAGAAGGGCATGGTGGTCCGCACGTCGGCGCTCCTTCCGCTGCCCCCGATCGTACGCCGCACGGCTAGGGTCGGGCCGTGACCCACGCACCCGATCGCGCCGAACCCCCGCTCCGCGCCGACGAGGCGACGACGCTGCGCGCGTTCCTCGACTACCACCGGGACACGCTGCGCCGGAAGACGTCCCGCCTCACCGACGTCCAGCTGCGCACCCCGCTGGCGCCCTCGACGATGACCCTCGGCGGACTGCTCAAGCACCTGGCCTACGTCGAGAGCGTCTGGGTCTCGGTGCGTCTGCACGGCGGTGACCACCTGCCCCCGTTCGACACCGTCGACTGGTCGGACGACCCCGACTGGGACTGGCACTCCGCGGCCGACGACACCGGCGACGCGCTGCGCGCGCTGTACGACCGCACGGTCGCCGCGGTCGACGAGCTGCTCGACGCCGCCCTGGCCGGCGACGGGCTCGAGCAGCTCTCCGTGCGGGAGGACCGGCACGGCGGCGGCTCGTTCAGCCTGCGCTGGATCCTGGTGCACCTGGTCGAGGAGTACGCCCGGCACAACGGTCACGCCGACCTGCTGCGCGAGGCGCTGGACGGCCAGACCGGGGAGTAGACGCCTCAAGCGGGGCGCCGGCCGCGCTGGGTGGCGATGATCTGCTCGGAGACGAAGGCCACCACGACGGCGATCAGGACCACCGGCGTCATCGCGGCGGCGTTCGAACCCAGCAGGATGACCACCAGCACCGCGGAGGCCACGGGGTACGGCAGCACGGCGGCGGTCGCGGCGCCCATCCCGGCCGCCATGGCGGGGATCGCCCCGTAGCCGGGCAGGCCCGAGACCAGCACACCCGCGGCCGCGCCGAGGAGAACGGCGGGGAAGATCGCCCCGCCGCGCAGCGCCCCGAGCGACACCCCGTAGCCGAGCGACTTGAACGCGATCAGCGCGATCAGCACCGGGACGGACCAGGCCGCCGGGTCGGAGGCCAGCGGGGCGAGCATGCCCTGACCGCTGAGCGTGACCTCCTCGGGCGAGCGCCCGGTGAGCAGGGAGTAGGCGGCGGCGCTCAGACCGACGACCAGCGCGGCGCCGACCGCGGCCGCCATCGGGCGGGACGACGCGAGCGTGCGGGTCCACCGCCCCAGGTGGTGCACCTGCCGGACGGCGAAGGCCGTCGCGACGGCGAACGGCACGGTCCACAGCACGTCACCCAGGTCCGGGCGGGCGGGTCCGTCGAGCGGCGGGAGCGACAGCGAGGCGATCTCCAGACCCGTCCAGGACCCCATCCCGGTGAAGACGAGGAAGCCGACGCCGGAGGACAGCAGGGCGGGCAGCACGACCCGCGCCAGCCGGGGACCGCCGAGCCCCGCCGCCTCCAGCACGAAGATCGCGGCCACCAGCGGGCTGCCGAAGATCGCGGCCAGCGCGGCCGCGGCACCGGCGAGGGTGATCAGCGCCCGGGCGGCCGGCTCCTCGAGCGCGGCCAGGGGTCGCACGACGATGAGGGCGAAGGCGGAGCCGAGGGCGAGCAGCGGCGCCTCGGGGCCCAGGACCACACCCAGCGGCAGGCCGCCGAGGGCGGCCAGGAGGATCCCCGGCACGGCGCGCGCGGCGACCGGGTCGATACCCAGACCGTCGATGGGGACGTGGCCGCCGTGGCCCGGGAGCCACTTGATCGCCACGCCGACCAGCACGCCACCGAGGAGGAGCCACGGCACGGCCCACCACCACGGCACGTCGGCGTACCCCAGGTCCTCGGGCAGGGTGACCCAGACGGTGTGCTCCAGGGCGTGCAGCAGGGCCAGGAAGCCGAAGGCCACGAGCGACACCGGGATGCCGACCCCGGCGGCGAGCAGGAGCACGCCGACGTACCCGCGCGTGCGGGCCGCCTGCTGCTCGTCGGACAGCGTCTCCTCGGACGGCGGTGCCGGCGCTCCCTGGTCCTCGGTCGTCACCGTCGCGTCAGCCGAGGATCTTGGCCTTGGCGGCGGCGAACTCGGCGTCGGTCAGCAACCCCGCCGAGCGCATGTCGCCGAGCTGCTGCAGCTGGGACATCGTGTCGCTGCCGGTGCCCGACGGCGACGGGGCCGCGGGCTGGGCCTGCTGCATCTGCTGGGCCTGCTGGGCGAGCAGCTGCTGCATCTGCTGCTGCTGGGCCAGCTGGGCCTGCTGGGCGTTGTACGCCTCCGCCGAGGCCTGCTGGGTGGCCCGGGCATCGGCACGGTTGTTCATGCCCCGGCTCACGGCGTTCGCGGTACCGGCGATCACGGCGGTGCGCGCCATCGTGCCGATCAGCCCCGGACGGCCGACTCTCCTGACCATCTCAGTCCTCCTCGCTCAGAGCGGCCGCGAGCTCCTCGATCGCGGCCGCGGGCACGGTCGTCATGTCGATCAGGCGTCCGCCGGCGTCGCGGACGGCGCCGGCCAGCCCGGTCGCCCAGGTGTGCTCGAACACCAGCATGCCGACGGCGCTGCCTGGTGCCAGGTCCTCGGCGATGGCGTCGACGTCGTCCTCGGCGAGCAGGCCGGCGGGCTCGCCGACGAGGTCGCCGAGCTCGGAGCCGGCGTCGACGGCCTCGAGCCACTCCACGTCGCCGTCGAGGTCCCGACGGATCGCCAGGGCGTCCAGGACGTTGATCGTCCCGGCGTCCTGCAGGCGGGTCAGCTCGGCGAGGATCTCGCCGGTGAACTCGGTGTGCGGGAACTCGACCAGAAGGAGCTCCACGGGTGCGGTGACTTTCATGACCTGCCTTTCCGTCGGTCCTGGGCGGCGACCGGCCGTCCCGGGCGAGAGTCGCTCGCCGGGGGCGAACGCGCTGGTCACCCGCGACGATCATGGTGCGCCCGTCGGCCCGGCGCAACACGAGCACCGGCCGCGTGAGGGCGGCCGCCCGGGGACGGTTCGGGCGCGTTTGGTGAGACGGCTGTGAACGCCGTCGTGTCGTCCCGACACGCCGCCTCGGGCAACGGACCATGGTGGGGTGCCTCGCGACGACACCCCCATCTACGACGCCCTCGCCCGCGAGTTCGAGACCGGGCGCCCGCTGCTGCACGTGGCGCGCGCGCTCGGCGGCGACCCCCTCGGCGACCCCTTGGCGCGGACGCGGGCCACCGAGGTGCGGTTCACCTCCGAGGACGCGGACCGCCTGCCCCGTCGGTCGCGCCGGAACCGCCGCGGCGACGCCCGCGACTGAGCGGGATCTGCCGGGGTTCGATCTTTTTTCATCGGTGTGCATCCAAACCGGTCCGGGGACGCGAACACCGGGTGTCAACAGGACGAGCGCCCCGCCGATGGCGGCGGGGCCGACACCAGGAGGACACATGCGTACGACCCGAACCACGGCCGCGATCGGGGCCACCGCGCTGGCCGCCGTCGCCGGCACCGCATTCGCCCTGCCCGCCTCCGCCGACGGACATGCCGCGATGCTGTCCGTCCTGCACGGCGTGCCGGACACGACCGTGGACGTGTACGTCAACGGTGACCTCACCCTGGACGACTTCGAGCCCGGCGACCTGGCCGGCCCCCTCGAGCTCGACCCGGACACCTACACGGTGGCCATCACCGCCGCGGACGCCGAGGACGACTCCGACCCGGTCATCGGGCCGGTCGACCTCCCGCTCGAGGGCGGCATGAGCTACACGGCCGCCGCGCACCTCGACGCCGAGGGATCGCCGACGGCGACGCTGTTCACGAACGACACCTCGGAGATCGCCGCCGGCGAGGGACGCCTGACCGTCCGGCACGTGGCTGCGGCCCCGGCCGTGGACGTCCTGGCCGGCGAGGACCCGGTCATCGAGGGCCTGGAGAACCCGGACGAGGCCGTGCTGGACCTGCCGGCCGGCACGGTGCCCGCCGCGGTGGCCGCCGCCGGGACCACCGACCCGGTGCTCGGGCCGGCCGACGTCGACGTCGCCGAGGGCGTCAACACGATCGTGTACGCCTGGGGTTCGCTCGAGGACGACTCGCTGGCCCTCGCGACGCAGACGGTCGAGGGCATGCACTCCGCTCCGGACGGCGTGGACGCCGGCACCACCGGCGCGGCCGCGACCGACCACCACGGGTTCTTCACGCCGTTCACCATCGGCGCGATCATGAGCCTGCTGGCCGGCTTCGTCATCGTGGTCGCTCTCCGGGAGGGCGTCCGGGCGCACCGGGCACGCCGGTGACACGCACGCACCGCACCGCGGCGGGCCGGGCCGTGCGCCCGGTCCGCCGCGTCGCGGTCGCATCGGTGGTCGCCCTCGTCGTCTCGACGCTCGCCGGGGTCCTGCTGGTCACCGGCGACGACACGGCGACGGTCGGGGCCGACGTGCCGCGGGCCGACGCGACGACGGTCACGACTCCCCCGGCGTCGTCGGCCCCGGACACGCCGTCCGCCACACCCAAACCCGCGCAGCAGGACGGGGCGGACAGGGCGCAGGACCGCAGCGGGCTCGACCTGCCGGAGGTCCCCGTCGCGTCGGCCGCGCTGACCGAGGCGGCTCCCGCGCCGCCACCCGACCGGCTGGTGGTCCACGGACTGCTGGAGACACCCGTCCGCCCGGTGGGCGTGGACCCCGACGGCACGATGGAGCTCCCGGAATCGGGCGACGTGGCGGGCTGGTACCGCTTCGGCCCCGCACCGGGAGACCCGCAGGGCGCGACGGTCCTCGCGTCCCACGTCGACACCCAGGACGGCGTCGGGCAGTTCGCCCGGCTCACCGAGGCCTCGGCGGGCGACGACATCACGGTGACCGACGCCGACGGGACCCGGCACCGGTACACCGTCACGGACGTCACGCGCTACTCGAAGGAGGCGGTGCCCCTGGACCAGTTCTTCGACCGCTCGGGCGAGCGACGACTGGTGCTGGTCACCTGCGGCGGCCGCTGGGACGCCGAGGCCGGGCACTACGAGGACAACCTGGTGGTCACGGCCGTGGCGACGTGACGCACGACGGCGGAGGCGCTAGGTTCGATGCACAGCCGCCGAGGAGCGGGACGAGCGGGAACACGGAGGTTCTGTGACCACTGGGGCCGAAGGCGCCGCACCGGCGGCCGCCGACCCCGACGCAGACGTCCAGGCCGCGTTCGCGGCCGGGACCGAGGACGGCCTCGCGGCGGCCTACCGTCGCTGGTCGGCCCTGGTGCACACGGTCGCGCTGCGGTCACTGGGCGAGCCGTCGGACGCCGAGGACGTCACGCAGCAGGTGTTCGTCGCCGCCTGGCAGGCCCGGGGTTCGTTCGACCCCGGCCGGGCCAAGCTGTCGACGTGGCTGCTCGGCATCGCGCGGCACAAGATCGCCGACGTGCACGCCTCGCGCGAGAGGCTCCGGCGGCAGCGCCAAGCCGCCGAGGCGTTCACGCCGAACCCCGTGGGTGAGAACGACCCCGTCGGTTCTCCCGTGGTGGACCGCGCGATCGTCACCGACGAGCTGGACCGTCTCGGCGACCCGGCCGGTACGATCCTGCGGCTCGCGTTCTACCGGGACATGACGCACACGCAGATCGCCGAGGAGCTCTCCCTGCCCCTCGGCACCGTCAAGAGCCATGTCAGACGAAGTCTGACCCGGCTGCGGACACGATTGGAGGTGGATGGTGCAGCACGTTGACCCTGAGCTCCTCGCGCTCCTCGCGCTCGGGGAGCAGGACGCGGTCTCCGACGACGAGCGCGCCCACCTCGAGGCGTGCCCGACCTGCCGGGCGGACCACGACGGCCTCGCCCAGGTGGCGACGACCGCGCGCGACCTCGGCCCCGACGAGCTGGTGGCGCCGCCGCCGGCCGTGTGGGACCGGATCCGCGCCGAGATCGCGGAGCCGGAGACCGCTGACGCCGGCCCCACGACCCAGGACGTCGAAGCCGCCGAGGCCGAGGTCGTCGACCTGGCCTCGCGCCGGCGCCCGGCGGCTCTCTGGGCGGCGGCCGCGGCGAGCGCGGCCCTGGTCGTCGGCGTCGGCGGCGGTGTCGCCTGGGAACGCGCACGTGGTCCGCAAGAGACCCCGGCACCCACGCCCGTCGCGGTCGCCGAGGCCGAGCTCGAGGCGCTGCCCGACTGGCCCGGCTCCACGGGCAGCGCCACGGTCGCACAGGCCGCCGGCGGCGAGCGGGAGATCGTCGTCTCTGTCGCGGGGGCCGACGGGTCCACCGCGGACGCCTACCGCGAGGTGTGGCTCATCGCCGACGACCTGAGCGGCATGGTCAGCCTCGGCGTCCTCGAGGGCGACTCCGGCACGTTCCCGGTCCCCGAGGGCCTCGACCTGGAGCGCTACTCCCTGGTGGACGTCTCGGAGGAGCCGTTCGACGGCGACCCGACGCACTCGGGCGACTCCATCGTGCGGGGCGGCCTGACGCAGGCCTGAGCCACCGGTGCGGGCCACGACGACGTCGTGGCCCGCACCGTGAGCACTGTCACAACTCCTCGGCGCGCTGCGCCCTCGAGCACGGGGCTACGTTCGAAGAACAGGGAGGACGACGACGGTCCTCCCCGTCGAGAACGGAGGCTCGTCATGAAGGCTGTCCAGTACCGCGCCATCGGATCTCGACCGGAGGTCGTCGAGATCGACCGCCCGGACCCTGCTCCGGGCGAGGTCCTGCTCAAGGTGACCGCATCCGGCCTGTGCCACTCCGACGTGTTCGTCATGGAGATGCCCGAGGAGGCCTACACCTATGGGCTACCGCTCACGCTCGGGCACGAGGGCGCCGGCGTGGTCGAGGCCGTGGGCGAGGGCGTCGACCCCGACCTGGTCGGCACCAGCGTCGCGGTCTACGGCCCGTGGGGCTGCGGCACCTGCTACCGCTGCGCGGCGGGCGAGGAGAACTACTGCGAGCGCGCCACCGAGCTGGGGATCGCCCCGCCCGGGCTCGGCTCCCCCGGCTCGATGGCCGAGTACATGATCGTCGACTCCCCGCGGCACCTGGTGCCGATCGGCGACCTCGACCCGGTGCAGGCCGCGGCGCTGACCGACGCCGGGCTGACCCCGTACCACGCCATCAAGCCCGCGCTGCCGCGTCTGGTGCCGGGTTCCACCGCCGTCGTCCTCGGCGTCGGCGGTCTCGGCCACCTCGGCATCCAGATGATCAAGGAGCTCTCCGGCGCCCAGGTCGTCGCTCTCGACGTCACCGAGGACAAGCTGCAGCTCGCCCGCGACGTCGGCGCCGACCACGCGATCATGTCCGACGACGATGCGGTGCAGAAGGTCTCGGAGCTCACCGGAGGGCGCGGGGCCGACCTCGTCGTGGACTTCGCCGGCGCCCAGGCGACCATCGACCTCGGCCAGCAGATGCTCGGCGTCGGCGGGCGGTTCACGCTCGTCGGCATCGCCGGCGGCGGGCCCGCCGCCAAGGTCGGGTTCTTCCAGGTGCCGTTCGAGTCGGAGTTCGTGGTGCCCTACTGGGGCTACCGGGACGAGCTGTTCGAGGTCCTGCGCCTGGCCCGGCAGGGACGGTTGACCGTCCACACCGAGGAGTTCGCGATCGACGACGCACCGGCCGCCTACGACAAGCTCTGGGACGGGACCCTGCGAGGTCGCGCCGTCGTCCGGCTCTGAGCCGACTGGCGGTGGCGGCGCCGGCCCCGTCCGACGCCGCCACCGCCGTGGCCGTCGCCGGCCTCTTCTGTTCACCGCGTGCGGGGCGTAGAGTCGACCTCATCACAACCGGACACGGATGTCCGGTGAGTGGAGAGGAGAGGTCGATGGTCAACAGCTTCGACGACACCTACGACGTCGTCGTGGTCGGGTCGGGCGCCGCAGGTCTCACGGCTGCGCTGGGCGCGGTGGACGAGGGGCTCACCGTGCTGGTCGTGGAGAGCACCGAGAAATGGGGCGGCAGCACGGCGATGTCCGGCGGCGGGCTCTGGCTGCCCGACAACCCGGTGATGCGGCGCCAGGAGGTCGGCGACTCCCGGGCGGAGGCGCTGGACTACCTCGAGCGGACCGTGGGCGACGAGGGCACCAGCACGTCGCGCGCCCGCAAGGAGGCCTTCGTCGACGGCGTCGAGGACTACATCGAGACCGCGGAGAAGTACGGCGTGGAGTTCGTCCGCGCACGCAACTACCCGGACTACTACCCCGAGACCCCCGGCGGGAAGATCGGCCGCGCCGTGGAGGTCAAGCCCTTCAACGCCCGCCGGCTCGGCGACCTCGCCCGGACCCAGCGCGCGCTGCTCCCCCTGCCGGCCATGACCGACGACGTCTGGCAGCTGCAGCGCGCCTGGTCCACGTTCGACGGGTTCCTCCGGGGGGCGCGGTTCACCTTCCGCACCCTCGGCGCCCTGCTGACCGGGCAGCGGAAGATGGGCATCGGCGGTGCGCTCACCGGCGCGCTCGGGCACGCGGTCTTCGTCGAGCACGGCGTCCCGCTGTGGATGTCCTCCCCCGCCCAGCGACTGCTCACCGACGGCGGCGCCGTCGTGGGCGTGGAAGTGCTCCGCGACGGTTCCCCGGTACGGGTCGGGGCCCGCCGAGGCGTCGTGCTCGCCACCGGCGGCTTCGACCACAACGCCCCGTGGCGGCGCAAGTACCACGGCGTCGAGAGCCACCCGTCGGGCAACCCCGGCAACCTCGGGCAGGGGCACGAGATGGCCGAGGAGGTCGACGCCGCGTTCGAGCTCATGGACGACGCCTGGTGGGGAGCGTCGGTCCGCCCGCCGGAGGGGCACCCCGCCTCCTTCCTGGTCGGCGAACGCTCGCTGCCGTACTCGATCATCGTCGACAGCGAGGGCCGGCGGTTCACCAACGAGGCGGAGTCCTACGTCGACCTCGGACACAGGATGCTCGAGCACGACACCGACGGCACCTACTGGTTCGTCCTCGACCGGCGGTTCGTGCGCCGCTACCTGCGGGCCTTCGCCATGGACCCCCGCGCGACGCGCGCCATGAAGGAGCAGGGGATCATCGTCGAGGCGGACACCCTCGCCGAGCTGGCCGACACCCTGGGCTTCGACCACGACGTGTTCCGCGCCACCGTGCAGCGCTTCAACGGGTTCGCCCGCAGCGGCCGGGACCAGGACTTCGGTCGCGGGGACTCGGCCTACGACCGGTACTACGGCGACCCGACGGTCCGGCCCAACCCCTGCCTCGGCCCGCTGGAGAAGGGTCCGTTCGTCGCCTACCAGGTCGTCATCGGCGACCTCGGGACCAAGGGCGGCGTCGTCACCGACACCGAGGGCCGCGCGCTGCGCGCGGACGGCTCCGTCATCGCAGGTCTCTACGCGGCGGGCAACGCCTCGGCATCCGTCATGGGCCGGACCTACCCGGGCCCCGGCTCCACGATCGGCCCGGCCTCGGTGTTCGGGCTGCGGGCCGCGCGCGACATGGCGCGGCGCACGACCGCCTGAGCGTCCGAGGTCCCGGGTGACGGCACACCGGGAACGACGAAGGCCCCGACCGGCGGTGACGCCGGTCGGGGCCTGAGACTGATGCATGAGCAGGCGACACCTGACGTTGGCTGACGACGTGGATGGCCGTCCCCAGCGTGGCCACGGACCTGGCCGGAACGCGAAGCGGCAAGACGGCCGAGTGACCTCTTCGGGACGCCGCCGATCCCCGCCGTGCCCGTGGCCACCTCAGCGACCCGACCGCGACCCCGCACCAACCCGCCGACCTGACTCGGGGAGCGTCGAACGAACAGCGTTCACGCAGTGGGCGACCGCATCCGGCTGGACATGCGGACCGCCCCGGGGGCGGCCTGCGCGACGAGAGCCCGGTGCCCTCCACCGCCTGAGGCGGCGTGGCGGACCCGTTCGCCTAGCGTGGGAGGCGTGGAACGGTTCGAGGCGTCGGCGCTGACCCACATGCTCGTCGTGGCCGACGTCGAACGCAGTCGCGACTGGTATGTCCGCGTGCTCGATGCCCACGTGGCCGGCGAGTACGGCGGAACGTCGGTCGTGCTCGAGCTGCTGGGGAGCTGGATCCTGCTCGTGACCGGCGGGGGTCCCGACGCGGGCAAGCCGACCGTGACCCTGGCCCCGCCCGCCGATCCCGACCGCCCGTGCGCCCAGCTCGTCTTCCGCGTCGACGACTGCCTGGGGCTCTACGAGCTCCTGTCGGCCCGTGGCGCGGAGTTCCTAGCCGCACCCGACGTCCGTGACGGCGAGACCCGCGCGTTCTTCCGCGATCCCGACGGCCATCTGTTCGAGATCTCCGAGCTCACCTGAGCCACCGAGCCGTCGGCGCGGCGTGCGTCGGCGCATCGGAGTAGCCTCCGTGTGAGGCGGTCACAGCTCCCGGCCCCGAACCGCTGAACGGAGGCCGGCCGTCGGGAAGAAAGGGTCACATGCCATGGCCGACAAGCTGGCGTCGGGGTCGACCGTCACGGTTCGCAGCGACGATCCCACCGTCTTCACCAACCCCGACGTACTGAGCCACCTGGCCAAGGTGGTGTGGCAGGACGTGGACGGCAACCTAGCGTTCACGACCGAGTCCCCGAAGGTGGCGGCCGCGCAGACGGCATGGGCTCGCCAGATGCCGCCGACGATCTTCGAGCTCGTCGAGGGCAGGCTCTACCACGCGTCCGGTTTCCAGCTGTGCTCAACACTGATCGTCGTCGGTGACGACGGTCTGACCATCGTGGACCCAGGAGAGAACGACGACCGCGCTGCGGCGACCCGCGAGGTCTTCGCGCAGTTCTCGGACCTGCCGGTCAAGGGCGTCGTCTACACCCATCGGCACCCGGACCACGCCTTCGGAGCGGCAGGCTGGGGGGTGACCCAGGAGCAGGTCGACTCGGGCGAGGTCAAGATCATCGCCTCGGAGAACTTCGTGCCCAATCTCGTCGAGGACACCGGTGTCGTCGGCCCCATCCTGACCCAGCGCACCGCCTACAGCGGCCCCTACCTCGGCCCTGGCGAGGACGGATGGATCACCATCGGGCTCGGTCCTGACTTCCGGACCGGCCCTCTGTCGCTGTTCATGCCGAACGTGCTCGTCGACGAGTTCGAGCCTCTCGAGGTCACCGTGGCCGGTGAGTCGATGGTGGTCTTCGGCGCCTACGGCGATGCCGGCACCGACGAGATCTGCCTCTACCTCCCCGAGCACCGCCACGTGCACGGCTCCGAGACGATCCAGGGTGAGACCTTCCCCAACCTGTACACGCTGCGAGGAACCGGCTACCGCAACCCCACGCTGTGGTACAAGGGCATCGATCGGCTCCTGCCGTACGCTCGCAAGGCCGACAGCTACTCGGGCTCGCACATGCGCGCCTGGGTCGGCAACGACTTCATCGTGGAACGGGTCACCAACTACCGTGACGCCATCCAGTACGTCCACGACCAGACCGTCCACCACATCAACCGCGGGTACAAGCTCGACCAGCTGGCCGAGGCCGTCGTCCTACCCCACCAGTTCGCCCAGGACCCGTGGCTCATGGAGTTCTACGGTTCGGTCGCGCACTCGGTGCGCAACATCTACGCCGGTCTGATCGGCTGGTTCCAGGGCGACGCCACCGAGCTGGCCCGACCGGGTTTCTTCGAGCTCTCCCGCAAGTACGTCGCCGCGATGGGCGGACGCGACCAGGTGCTCGCCCTGGCTCGTCAAGCCGTGGCGGACGAGGAGTTCGGATGGTCCGCGGAGCTCCTCACCCACGTGACCCGCGAGAACCCGGACGACAAGGAGGCCAGGGACGTCAAGGCCGAGGCTCTGCGCCAGTGGGGCTACCTGCAGACCAACATCTACTGGCGCACCCTCGCCCTGTCGGCTGCCGGCGAGCTCGACGGGACCCTGGACCGGTCGGCTCCGTGGAACTTCGCCGACCCCGTCATCGTCGCGGCCCTGCCGACCACCAAGATCCTCGATACCTTCCGGGTCCGCCTGAATGCCGAGCGCGCCACCGGCAAGGAGATCGTGATCGGCCTCGACGTGACCGACACCGGTGAGAAGGCGACGTACCACGTCCGCAACCAGGTGGCGGTCTTCCACGACACCGCCCCGGACGCACCGGACGCCACCGTCAGAGCGACCAAGGCCGCGATGCTGCAGATGTTCGCCACCGGGAAGGCGCCGGAGCACACGGTGGCGGGGTCCGAGGCTGCGGTGGCGGAGTTCCTCCATCTGCTCGACACGTTCGAGCCGAACAAGATCGACCTCGTGCTGCCGAACGACTGACACGGCCCCCACGCAGCATGCGCGGATCCCGGCCGGCCGCGCGGCGGGTCATGGGGTGTGGGTGGTGGGCGTCCTACGGCGAGACCCGCTGCTGGACACGGGCAGCGGTGCAGTGCTCATCTCCTCAGGCAACGCCCGGCTCCAAGCACGGCCAGGCACCATATTGGGACTGCTGCACGGAGAGGTGACACCATGTGGTGCCTTGAGGCACTAGTGGAAGGACTCGCCCCGCGCCTGACCCCACCCCCGAGGCGAGTCGGCGCAGCAGCTTCGGGTGTCGACACGACGCACCAGTCGGAGTCCACCGTCGCAGGCCGTAGATGCCCAGCGCCGCTCCACGGGACTTCCCAAGCAACGCGAAAGGCCCTCCGACTCCGCGTTTCCGCTGCTCAGAGGGCCTTTCTCGGTGGGCGATACTGGGTTCGAACCAGTGACCTCTTCGGTGTGAACGAAGCGCGCTACCACTGCGCCAATCGCCCGAGTGCGTGGTCGATACTAGCCACAGATCCGGGGTTGCTCCAAACCGGATCGGTGCGGCGTGGCCCACACCCACGCAACGACGCCCCAGGTCACGGGTCGAGGCGCTCCCGGCAGTTCTTCTCGAAGACCTCCCGCACGGCGAGCGTGATCTCACCCGGGGCGACGTCGACGCCGTCGAGCCAGGTGATGGGCTGGACGTTGCGCCCCGAGGAGGTCAGTGCGAGCCCGACCTGCCCGGTCGTCACCTCGTCCAGCACGGCGAACGGCAGCTCGCCCTCCTCCGCCTCCCGCACCGGCAGCCCGGCTTCGGTGCCCCACTCGAGCACGAGCGCCCGGGTGATCCCGGCCAGGCACCCCGTGGACAGGGTCGGCGTGAGGAGCTCGCCGCCACGCTCGACGAAGATGTTCGATCCCGTGCCCTCGCAGAGCTCGCCCACCGTGTTGGGCAGGATCGACTCGTCGCCGCCCTTGGCCTTCGCGTCCGCGAGCGCCACGACGTTCTCGGCGTACGACGTCGTCTTCAGCCCGGCGATGGGCGACCGCTCGTTACGCGGCCACGGCGACCGGGCCGAGCGCGACTCCGGCATCATCACCGAGTCCTGGACGGCGACGACGACGCTCTGCGCGCCGGGGACCCGCATGGAGCCGAGCGGGCCGATCCCGGCCGTGACGGTGATACGCAGCCGGCCGTCAAACGGACCGTCGAGGCGCACCGCCTCGGCGAGCACCGCAGCCACGCCCTCGCGCACCTTCTGCTCGTCGGGCGCCTCCAGCCCGAGGCCGGTCGCCGAGCGGCGCAGCCGCTCCAGGTGCCGCGTCAGCGCGAACACCTGCCCGTCGAACACGGTGCACGTCTCGAAGACGCCGTCACCCACCGTGATGCCGTGGTCGACCGCGCTCAGCACGGCCTCCCCAGCTCCGACCAACCGACCTTCGGCCCAGATCACGAGACTCATGGTGCTCAGTCTGCCCGACGCCGGTACACCAGATGCGTCACCTCCCCTGCGTGCCGTACCGAGACAGCGTCGAGGTCCAGCCGGCCGACACCGTCGAACAGCCGTGTCGCACCGGCGATGTCCAGCACGACGGGCGCGACGTGCAGGCGCAGCTCGTCGATCGCCCCGGCAGCGAGGTAGGTGTTGACCGTCGAGACTCCCCCGGCGATCGAGACGTCGCCGTCGCCGGCCGCCGCGACGGCCCGGCGCAGCGCGTCCTGCGCACCGGTCGTCACGAAGTGGAAGGTGGTGCCGCCGGCCATCTCCAACCGCTCGCGCGGATGGTGGGTGAGCACGAACACCGGTGCCCGGTACGGCGGCTCGTCACCCCACCAGCCGCGCCACGCGAGGTCCCAGGGCCCGGTGTCCGGGGAGAACATGCCGCGGCCCATGACGTAGGCGTCGGCCTCCAGGATGCCGGCGACCTCCCGCGGGTGGTCCTCGGCGTGATCGAGCAGCCACGAGTGCAGCACCTCGCCGGTGCCGATCACGTCACCGAAGGGGCGCTCGCGCGTCTGGTGCGGGCCGGCGGCGAAGCCGTCCAGGGACACGGACAGGTCGCAGGTCACGGTCGTCATGCCGGTACCGACGACGGCGGCGCCACGGACTCATCGGTCGGCGGCGGGGTCGTCCCCTCCCCCGTGCGAGGCGAGGCCGACCAGCCGGGAGGCCTTCAGCTCGGTCTCGCGCCACTCGGCGCGCGGGTCCGAACCCCACGTGATGCCGGCGCCGGTGCCGAACCGCAGCACGCCGTCGTCGGCCCCGTGGCGCTCCCACCAGAAGGTGCGGATCCCCACGGCGAGCTCGGCCCGGTCCCCGTCGACCCAGCCGACGGCGCCGCAGTAGGGTCCGCGCGGCGTGGGCTCGAGGTCGTCGATGACCGACAGGGCCGACGACTTGGGAGCCCCGGAGACCGAGCCGGGCGGGAAGGTGGCGCGCAGCACCCGGGCCCACCGGTCCGCGGCGGACGCGACGCCCGGGGCCAGGGCACCCTCGACGCGGGAGACCAGGTGCACGAGGCCGGGGTGCTCCTCGACGCCGAGCAGCTCGGTGACCGCGACTGTGCCGGGTCGGCACACCCGTTGCAGGTCGTTGCGCACGAGGTCGGTGATCATGACGTTCTCGGCGCGGTCCTTGCCGGTCAGGCCCGCGGCGGTGGGCGCGGTGCCCTTGATCGGTCCGGAGGCGAGCCCGTCGTTCTGCAGGGAGAGGTAGAGCTCGGGTGAGGCCGACACGACCCACACGGGGTCGACGCCGAGACCGCCGGGGACGTGGACGGCGGCCGCGTACGGCGCGGGGTTGCCGGCGGCCAGCCGTGCGGACAGCGCAGTCGCGTCCGGCTCCCCGGCGGGCGTGCGCGGGTCGTCCGCGGGCAGGGGCGCGCTCAGCACCCGGCACACGTTGACCTGGTAGACACTGCCGTCGCGGATGTGCTGCCGGACCGCATCCACCGCAGCCTCGTACCGCTCCTGGGACATCGACGTCGTCCAGTCCCCGGCCGCCGGGCCTCGCCAGCCGTCCGCCGCGCCGTCGTCGCACGCCGGGGGCTTGCCGTCGGTCACGTGGGCGAACCGCCAGGCGCGCGCCCGCCCGGAGCGACCGAAGGCCTCGAAGTCGACGACGACGAACCACGGCCCGGGCTCGGCGAGCCGCTCGGGCGCCTCGGTGAGATCGACGCACTCGACGACGTCGGTCGCCAGGCGGCCTGCGAAGGAGGCCCAGGAGGTGGGTGCACGCACGGCTGCACGGTATGCCAGGGACGCGCTGCGAGGCGATTGGACCATTCGTGCACTGTCCACTAGTGTTTTCCTCGCGCCGGAACGCGGGGGCCAGCCCCTGTCCGGTCGTGCGGATGTAGCTCAGTTGGTAGAGCACCACCTTGCCAAGGTGGATGTCGCGAGTTCGAGTCTCGTCATCCGCTCGGAGGCCCACTCCCTGCGACCTCGGCGACGAGCGAGCCGGTGAGCACAAGTCTCAAGGTGGGTTGGCCGAGAGGCGAGGCAGCGGCCTGCAAAGCCGTATACACGGGTTCGAATCCCGTACCCACCTCGGGCGATTGGCGCAGCGGTAGCGCGCTTCCCTGACACGGAAGAGGTCACTGGTTCGATCCCAGTATCGCCCACCACCACGAACGGCCCCGGTCCTGACGACAGGACCGGGGCCGTTCGTCGTCCCTCCCCCGCCCGTGCGCCGCCCTCCGACCCTTGCGCGCGACGACGCCACGCGAGTGCCCGGCCCCGGTGCTACGTTGCCAGCGCACCGACCTGGAGGGCCCATGGCTGAGACCGATCGTCCCGCTCGCCGCGACGCCCGGACGCCGGGCGGCGTCATGGCGGCCGCCACCGTCTCCACGCTCATCGTCAACGCGAACACCTCGGCCGTGGCGATCCTGCTCCCGGCGATCAGCGACGACGTGGGCATGTCCACCGAGACCCTGCAGTGGGCCGTGACGGGCTATCTCCTGGTCGGCGCGGCCACCATCGTCACGTCGGGCAGCCTCGGGGACGTCTTCGGCCGGCGCAAGGTGTTCGTCGGCGGTCTGCTGCTGTTCATCGCCTCGTGCGTCCTCATCGCCCTCGCACCCGGCGGGTGGGCCGTCATCGTCGGGCGCTGCATCCAGGGCGCGGCCGGTGCCACGCTGGTCGCCGGCGGGCTCAGCATCCTCTCCATCGCCTCTCCCCCGGGCACCGCCCAGCTGCGTGCCGTGTCCTACTGGGGCTCCGCCTCGGCGGTCGGCGCCGCAGCGGGCCCGCTGCTCGGCGGGGCGCTCGTGAACACGGTGGGCTGGCAGGGGCTGTTCTGGCTCGACGCGGCCATCGCCGTCGTGCTGGTGCCCGTCACCGTGCGCTCCGTGGCCGAGTCCTTCGACCCGACGCGCAGCCGGTCGATCGACTGGGCCGGGACCGCGCTCATCGCGCTCGCGCTCGCCCCGCTCATCCTCGGCGTCACCCAGGGTGCGACCTGGGGATGGCTCGCGATCCCCACGCTGCTCTGCTTCGCGGTGTCGGTCGCCTCCACCGTCGGCTTCGTCGCCGTCGAGAACCGGGTGGCCGCCCCGCTGCTCGACCTCCGCCTGTTCCGCAACCGACGGCTGGTCGGGGCGACGCTCGGCATCCTCATCGGCGCCGCCGCGATCAACTCCATGATGTTCGTGCTGAGCCTGTTCTTCCAGGACCCGACCCTGCTCGGGATGGACCCCCTCCAGGCGGGGCTGGCGACGCTCCCGGCGACGGTCGGGATGGTCGCCCTGACCCCGGCGGTACCGTGGCTCACGCACCGGTTCGGCGTGCTCGCCGTCGTGGGCGCCGGGTTCGTCGTCATGACCGCGGGGTTCGCCGTGCTCGCGCTGGCGAGCACCTCCTGGGGCTATCTGGCATTCCTCGCCCCGATCGTCGTGGTGGCCCTGGGCCTGTGCCTGTCGAACAACCCGTGCTCCTCGGTCGCCACCGGGTCGGTCGACCCCTCCGAGGTCGGCGGTGCCTCGGGGCTGTCGAACATGGCCCGGTACGTGGGGCCGGCGATCATGACCGCGGTCGTCGCCGCGCTGTACGCCGGCATCCCCGAGAACCGACAGGCCGCGGGCGCGTCCGCGGCCGAGGCGCAGATCGCCGGCTTCCAGGGTGCCGCCGTCGCCCTGGCGATCGTCTCCGCGACCGGGATCCTGCTCGTGTACCTGGTGCGCGGATACCGGGAGCGGCACGCACCGGACGGGGTGGAGGTCGCGATCGCGGCCGCCGCTCCGCTGCACACCATCCCGCGGCCCGAGGAGTCCTGAACGGTCCGGGCGCCGGCACCCGGAGCGCTGCGTGTCCTGCGGCCGCGGCGTAGCGTCGCCGGTATGTGCCGCAACATCACCACCCTGCGTGGCCTCGAACCGCCCGCCACGGCCGAGGAGGTCGAGGCCGCCGCCGCCCAGTTCGTCCGCAAGGTGACCGGCGTCGCCGCCGACGCCGCTCCCGCGTCCCGTGAACCGTGCGAGGCCGCCTCGGCCGAGATCGCGGCGATCGTCACCAGGCTGCTGCTCGAGCTGCCGGCCCGCCGACAGCCGCCGGCCACGGTTCCCCCCTTGCGCCGGCCCGAGGTGCAGGCGCGCCTCGCCGCCCGCGACGGCACGCCCCGCACGGCATGACGCCCGGGTCCGGCGCGATCGACATCCAGGAGTGATCGTGAACGAGCCGGAGCACGACTTCTCTCCGCTGCGTGCCGTCTTCGTCAACTGCACCCTCAAGCCGTCCCCGGAGGTCTCGAACACCCAGGGCCTCCTGGACGTCAGCGCCGCGATCATGCGCAAGCACGGCGTGACGGTGGACGAGATCCGCGCCGTCGACCACGACCTCGCCCCCGGGGTGCAACCGGACATGACCGAGCACGGCTGGCGCCGCGACGACTGGCCGGCGCTGGCCGGACGGATCCTCGCCGCGGACATCCTCGTCCTGGGGACGCCGATCTGGCTGGGCGACAAGTCCAGCGTCTGCACCCGCGTCGTCGAGCGGCTGTACTCGCTGTCGGGACGACTGAACGACGCCGGACAGTACCTGTACTACGGCCGCACCGCGGGCGTCGTGATCACCGGGAACGAGGACGGCGCCAAGCACGTGGCGATGAACGTCCTGTACTCCCTGCAGCATCTCGGCTACACCATCCCGCCGCAGGCCGACGCGGGGTGGGTCGGGGAGGCCGGGCCGGGCCCGTCCTACCTGGACGAGGGATCGGGTGGCCCCCAGAACGAGTTCACGCAGCGCAACACCACGTTCATGACGTGGAACCTGATGCACCTGGCCGCGATGCTCCGGGCCGCCGGCGGGTTCCCCGCGTACGGCAACCAGCGCAGCGCCTGGGACGCCGGCGCCCGGTTCGACCACCCGAACCCGGAGTACCGATGACGCCGGACCCGCCGTCCCCGGCAGAGGTCCAGGTCACACCCGACGAATTGGACCTGGGACCCGCGGTCCAGTAATGTTCCTCAGGCACCGGGACACGGGGGCAGCGCCCCTGGATCTCCGGCCGTGCGAACGTAGCTCAGTTGGTAGAGCACCACCTTGCCAAGGTGGATGTCGCGAGTTCGAGTCTCGTCGTTCGCTCCACGGGCGATTGGCGCAGCGGGAGCGCGCTTCCCTGACACGGAAGAGGTCACTGGTTCGATCCCAGTATCGCCCACCACCACGAACGGCCCCTGTACTGCCTCAGCAGCACAGGGGCCGTTCGTCGTCTCACGCGGCCTCCCCTGCTCCTCGAGGTGGACCGCGATGTTGCCCGTGCCGACGTCCTGGCGCACCGTCGGGACCGACCTGCCGGCACGCGGGCGGCGCCCGGTAGGCTCGCTGCCGTGAACGACCCCAGCGCCGACAGCCCGCCCGCCGTCTCCGCGACGATGCACCGGGCCAAGACCCGGGCACGGGCGTCTCACGTCACCGTGGGGCGCGCGCGGCTGGGGGACGACGGCACCGTCGAGATCGACTGCTCGTGCGGCATGGTGCTGCGCAACGGCCCGCAGTGGTCGCTCGACGAGCACATCCGTCTGCACCGGGCCGAGGCCCGGTACCTCGCGCTGAGCGAGGTCGCGCCGGCCGGCATGCCCCGCCTCATCGCCGTGGGCACCGACCGTCTCCCCCGCTGACCGGCCCGCGGCCGGCGGCGGGGCTCAGAGCTCGTCGGGGTCGTCCCAGCTGTGACCGCTCGAGGCGCCCTCCATCGGGCGCCGCTCGCTCTGCGACAGCGACAGCGGCGCCTTGGTGGCGTCACCGCCGATGCGGGGATCTCCGTGCTCGTCCGTGGCCGACCGCTGTCGGGGCGCGATCCGCGCCTGGGAGGCGATCGACTCGTCGAGGAGGACCCGAACTCGGTCGGAGTCGGCCTCCCGTGTGTCCTTGCTCATAATCCAGATGTACCAGCCGGACGGTGTCTTCGCCCGCGCGTGGCACACTATTTCTTGACCAGGAACCGACCCGACACGAGGTCGACACCCCCACGTCACACCGCGCCGCACGACACCGCGCCGCACCGCGACACGCCAGGGCTCCCGGTGCCCCGGGCGACCGCCGTCCGGGCGACCCGCACGTAGGGTGAGGACGTGACCGCCGGAGATCGACTCGACGCCGAGCGCTCCCGCGCCACACCGGCGCCGAGCGAGCGCTTCCACGAACCCTGGCCAGGCCCCCGCCCGCTGGTCTGGGCGCCCCGCGCCCACACGGTCGAGGTCGTCCTGCCCGACGACGACGGCGCGACCGCTCGGCGCCCGATGCGTCTCGTCGGCGCGCACGAGCCCGGCTACTGGCGGGCCGACGACCGGTTCCCCCACGGGACCGCGTACTCCTTCTCCGTCGACGGCGGCCCCGCGCTGACCGACCCGGCCGCCGCGTCGCTGCCCGCGGGCGTGCACGGCCCGGGGCGGATCCTCGACGAGACCTTCGGCTGGCACGACGACCACTGGGCCGGCACCGACCTCGCCCAGGGCGCCCTGCTGCACCTCGAGATCCCCACCGTGACCGCCGAGGGGACCCTCGACGCGGCCGCCCGGCTGCTGCCCGCCGTCGCCGCGCTCGGTGTCGACGGGGTCGAGCTGTCCCCGGTGGCGGCCTTCGACCCGGCCGCGGGGCCCCAGGCCGGGGTGCGCCTCTTCGCCGTCCACGAGCCGTACGGCGGCTCCCGCGCGCTGCAGCGCTTCGTGGACACGGCCCACCGCGCCGGCCTCGCCGTCGTGCTCACGCTCCCCCACCGCTGGGCCGTGGCCGACCCGCTGCGCCTGCACCACTTCGGCCCGTACTCGGCAGGGGCTCGCATCAGGGCGCGGGGCGTCGCCGACGGTGGTGCCGACGCCCCGCGGATCAACCTCGACGGCTCCGGCAGCCGTGGACCCCGCGACCTGTTCATCGCCGACGCCCGACGCTGGCTGCGCGACTTCCACGTCGACGGGCTGCTGCTGGACGTCGAGGTGCTGGTGGACCGGTCCAGCGTGCCGTTCCTCGGCGAGCTGGGCGAGGCGGTGCAGGACGTCGCCGTCCGGACCGGACGTCCGCGCACCCTGCTCACCGACGGTCCCGGGCTCAGCGACCGGCTCACCACCATCGTGCACCGGCTCCTGACCGACGGCGTCGACGGACGGGCCGGTGACCTGCAGCGCCTCGCCGAGGAGACCGGGACGCCCGCCCGGCTCCCGGTCGGACTGCGACGGGCGCTGCGGGCCACGCAGCGCAGCGGCGGGTTCGTCGGCGACCTGGCACGGCTGCCCGCCGCGACCCGGGCGGCACCCTGGTCGCGGACCGACGGCACACCGCAGACCATGTCCGCCGGGGACCACGCCGCACTGCTCGCCTTCGTCCTCCTGGCCGGCAGCCCCGCGGTGCTGGACACCGAACGGGTCCCGGTCCACCGGGACACCCCCGAGGCGCGTCGCCTGACCGGATGGACCCGCCGGCTGCTCGAGCTGCGCCCGGCCGCCCTGGCCGACTTCGCCCGGCCCCTGGACGTCACCGCCTACGACGGCGTGCTCACGGTACGCCGCGGCGGCACCGCCGTCGTCCTGCTCGCCGACCCCGCCGTGCACCACGTCGACCTGTCCGGCCGGCTCCTGCCCCCGATCGGCGACTGGCGCGTGGCGGCCGCCTGGGACGAGGACGACACCCACCTGGTGGCCGGCGCGCTGCGGGCACCCCGACGCTCCGTCGTCGTGCTCCGCGCCGACGCACGCCCGGTCGCCGCCGACCTGCGCACCCCGAGCACGGAGCCCTCATGACGAAGAGCCCCTGGACCGAGCACCCGACCCGGACCCTGCGCTGGCGTCCCGGCGACCGCCTCGACGCGGTCGACCCGCGCGCCACGCCGGGCTACCACGGGGGCAAGCGCGCCGGGAAGAGGCTGCTCGCCGAGCACGGCGCGGAGCTGTCCGACCTGCAGGAACGCCTCTTCGCCCACGGCCGGACCGGCGGCGTGCGCAACGTCCTGCTGGTCCTGCAGGGGATGGACACCTCCGGCAAGGGCGGGATCGTGCGCCACGTGGTCGGCATGGTCGACCCGCAGGGCGTGCGGTGCCGCGGGTTCGGACGCCCCACCCCCGAGGAGCAGGCCCGCGGGTACCTGTGGCGGATCCGCAACGCCCTGCCCGACGCCGGGCTGCTCGGGGTCTTCGACCGGTCGCACTACGAGCAGGTGCTGGTCGTGCGCGTCGACGCGCTCGAGCCACCCGCCACCTGGCAGGCGCACTACGACGAGATCAACGACTTCGAGGCGGAGATCGCCGACGCCGGCACGGCGATCGTCAAGGTGGTCCTGGCCATCTCCCCCGAGGAACAGCTCGAGCGGCTGGTGTCCCGCCTGGACCGGCCGGACAAGCACTGGAAGTACGACCCGTCCGACCTGCGCGCCCGCGAGCAGTGGGACGAGTACCAGGCGGCCTACCAGGACATGCTGGACCGCACGAGCACCGACGTCGCCCCGTGGTACGTCGTGCCCGCGGACCGCAAGTGGTTCTCCCGACTCGCGGTGGGCGAGCTGCTGCGGCACGAACTGCGCGGTCTCGACCTCGGCTGGCCGGCGGCCGACTTCGACGTGCAGCGCCAGCGTCGGCTGCTCACCGGCCGCTGACGGTCCCCCCGGGGCCCGGTCAGGCGTCCAGGAGCGCCCGGCCGTCCTCGGCCAGCGCGCCCAGCCGGGACAACGCCCGGTAGTACTTCTTGCGGTAGCCGCCGCGCAGCATCTCGTCGCCGAACAGCGCCCGCGGGTCCGCGCCGGCGAGCAGGACCGGCACGTCGCGGTCGTAGAGCCGGTCGACCAGCACGACCAGCCGCAGCGCGACCTCCTGACGGGTCACCGGTCGCACGCCGGTCAGCCCGACGAGCTCGACGCCGTCGAGCAGCGCGCCGTACCGGCTCGGGTGCACGGTCGCCAGGTGGGCCAGCAGGTCCTCGAAGTCGTCGAGCACGGCACCGGGCCGCTCCGTGGCCGCGGTGCGGACGGCCCGGGGCGCCAGGGGCGGGGCGTCGGTGAGCACGGTGCGGTGCCGGTAGTCCTCGCCGTCGACCCGCAGCACCTCGAACCGTTCGGACAGCGCCTGGATCTCGCGCAGGAAGTCCTCCGCGGCGAACCGTCCCTCGCCGAGCGCGTCCGGCAGCGTGTTGGACGTGGCGGCCAGGGCGACGCCGCGGTCGGCGAGCTCGCGCAGCAGGCGCGACATCAGCACCGTGTCACCGGGGTCGTCGAGCTCGAACTCGTCGATGCAGACGAGCTTCTTGGTCGACAGGGCGTCCACCGTCGGCAGGAACCCGAGCGCGCCGACCAGGTTCGTGTACTCCACGAACGTGCCGTAGGCGACCGCGTCCGCACCGAGCTCCTCCCGCACCGCGTGGGCCAACGACGTCAGCAGGTGGGTCTTGCCGACGCCGAACCCGCCGTCCATGTAGACCGCGGGTGCGGGACGACGCCGGCCGAACCAGGCGCGCAGGCCGCCGGGGGCCGGGCGGGCGATCTCCTCGGCCACCTCCTGCAGGCGCGCGAGCGTGGTGGCCTGGCTGGGGTGGTCGGGGTTCGCGCGGTAGGTGGCGAACCGCGCGTCGGCGAAGTGCCGCGGCGGGACCAGGTCGGCGAGCAGGCGGTCGACGGAGAAGGCGGGACGCACCGCCACCAGCGATCCGGTGGTGGTCGCGTCCGAGGACTGCACGGCTGTCACGACCCACCAGCCTATGCGGCGCCCGTACCCTGAACGCTGTGAGTTCCGACACGCCGACGCTCTCCCGGCTGCTCCCCCACTCCGACGAGATCCCCCCGGACCCCGCCGAGCGCACCCTCGCGGGGCTCTACGCGCTGCCGGAGGACCCGTGGGTCCGGGTGAACATGATCTCCACCGTCGACGGGGCGGCCTGGGGCCCCGACGGGCAGTCGGCCTCGATCAACGACGCCGCGGACTGGCGTGTCTTCCGCGTCCTGCGTGCGCTGGCCGACGTCGTCCTGGTGGGCGCCGGGACCGCGCGCCAGGAGGGCTACTCGCACCTGACGCGGCCGCACGGCCTGGAGCACCTGACCGGGGCCCCGCTGGAGCTCGCGATCGTCACGCGGTCCGGCCGCGTGCCGTGGTCGACGCTCGACGGCCCCCACCCGCCGCTCGTGGTGACCGGGTCCGCGGGCGCGCTCGAGGCCGGTGCCGCCGTCGGCGACGACCGCGTGCTCGTCTGCCCCGACGGCACCGCCGACGGCGTCGACCTGCGCGCGGCGCGCGACGCCCTCGCCGCCCGGGGCCTGGGCCAGGTGCTGTGCGAGGGCGGTCCGGGGCTGCTCGGCGACGTGCTCGCCGCGGGTCTGGTCGACGAGCTGTGCGTGACGACGTCGCCTCGGCTGGCCGGTCCCGGGGCGGGCCGGATCGTCGCCGGCCTGGCCGGGCACGAGCTCGGGAGCGGGCACGACCTGCGCCTGGGCCACCTGCTCGCCGGCCCGGCGGGCACGCTGCTGGCCCGGTGGGAGCTGGTGTGACCGACGCGCGGGGCGCCGCCCGGGCACCCGCGGCGACGGTGCCGTAGGTTGCTGCCATGTCTGCAGATGCCTGGACCGTCGTCGTCCTCACCGAGGACGCGCTGACCTCCGCCGACGTCGACCACATCACCGCCCTGCACACCGACCCGGACGTCGACGTCGCCTACCGGGTGCTGGTCCCCGCCGACACCGAGCACAAGGTGGTGTCCTCCGTCCTGGACCACCTCGGCATGCTCGAGCTGCGCGAGGCGTGGGACGACATCGTCGGCCGCGAGCCCACCCCCGAGCAGGCGACGGCGACCGCCGCCGAGCAGGTCACCGAGTCCGTCGAGCTGCTCCGCGACCGCGGGGTGACCGCCTCCGGCGAGGTGACCGAGGACGACCCGCTGCCCACGCTGCAGCACGCGGTGGCCGACGGCGGCAACGAGGTGGTCGTGGTGACCTACCCGCACGCCGTCGAGGACACGTTCCACACCGACTGGGCCTCGCGGGCCCGCGACGTGCTCCAGGTGCCCGTGCTGCACCTGTACGCCGGCACCAGCGAGCTCGGCTGACCCTCCGCCGCCGCCCCCGTTGTGGGCATGATTTCTGCAGCCCCGTAGGGGTCGGGAGCTGCAGAAATCATGCCCACAACCGGAAAGGGGTCACGACGCCGGCCAGGTGGGTCGCGGCGCCGACGGGCACCGACCCGGCACCGGCACCGGCCGGCACCGGGCTCAGCGCACCCGGTGCCCGGCGTGGGTGATGGTGGCGCGCACCAGCTCGTCCATCGAGTCGAGGAACGGCGGTTCGTCGAGCAGGCCGTGGTCGACGGCCGCCACCGACAGCTCGGTGCACCCGAGCACGACGACGCCGGCGCCGCGCTCGACGAGCCGTCCGGCGACCTGACGCAGCGCGTCGGGGTCGGCGGGCCGGCCCGCCTTGACCTGGTCGTAGATCACGGCGTTGACGCGGTCCTGGTCGTCCGCCTCCGGTACCACGACGTCGATGCCGTGCGCCGCGAAGGCGTCGTCGTACACGCCCGAGGCCACGGTGCCGGCGGTGGCCAGCAGCCCGACCCGCGTCAGACCCGGCACCCGGGCACGGGCGGCCGCCACCGTGACGTCCACGATCGAGACGAACGGGACCGTCACCACGTCGAGGACCTGCTGGGTGAAGTAGTGGGCCGTGTTGCAGGGCATGACCAGGAACCGCACCCCGAAGGCCTCCAGGCGCTGCGCGTCGCGCGCGAGCACCGGGCCGGGGTCGTCCGCCGAGCGCCCGAGCACGAAGTCGGTGCGGTCGGGAATCGTGGCGTGGTTGAGCACGACGAGGTCGACGTGGTCCTGGTCCCGCTCGGCGTGGGTGAGCTGCACGACGCGCTGCAGGAAGTAGGCCGTGGCCAGGGGTCCGACGCCGCCGATCACCCCGACCGGCGGCGTCGGACCCTCGGCGTCCGGTCCGGGCGTCGTCACGCCGTCCCCCGCCAGGCCAGGCGCCGCGCCTCGGCCACCGGGTAGTGGCGCGCGTACTTGCGCCACTGGTTGAGCTGGGCGACGGCGAGGTAGGCCAGCCGCCGCGGGTTCGTCTCGGCGCGGTACCACAGCGGGTTGGTGGACCGCCCGCGACGAGCGAGCCGGCGTGCCTGCGCCCGCACGTCGTCGTCGAGCACGTACCGCCGCAGCAACGGACCGGGCAGCACCGTGTACAGGTGCTCCGCCTCGAGCTCGCCGGAGGCGCTCAGCGGCACGTCCGGGCCGAGGACGTCCCGGGGGTCGGGGTCGAGACCGGCCAGGTGCTCGTGCACGTAGAACGTGACCGCGTTGGCCCCGGCGGCCGTGATGTAGAAGTTCGAGCGACCCAGGCGGGGGTTGAGCTCGAAGAACACGTACCGGCCGTCCCGCGGGTCGTACTTGAGGTCGAAGTTCGCGAAGCCGGTCCAGCCGACGTGCTCGAGCAGCCGCGTGGCCTGCTCGACGACCTCGTGGTTGACCTGGGTGATGATCCCGGCCGGGTTCCCCAGGGCCCCCGGCGTGTGCTCCTCGAGCAGCACGTGGCCGTACGCGGAGAAACGCACCTTCCCCGAGGCGTCGGAGTAGCACGTGAGGATACGCATGCCGGAGTCGTCGCCGGGGATGTAGTCCTGGATCACGAACGCGCCCTGGTAGCCCGCGGCGCGGACCCGCGCGAGCAGGTCGACCAGCTCGTCCCGGGTGTCGACGAGGAAGACCTTCTTCTTCCCGGCGAACTCGACGTCGTGGTAGGCGGCCGTGCTGGCCGCCTTGGCGATGACCGGGAAGGTCAGCCCGGAGGTGTCCGGCTCTCCCCCGGTGGCCACGTCGTGCACGACCGTGGTCGGGTGGGCGATCCCGAGCTCGGCGCACAGCTCGCCGAACCCTTCCTTGTCGGTGAGCCGGTGCAGCAGCTTCTCGTCGACGTAGGGGATCTCGTAGCGGTCCTCGAGCCGGCTCCGCTGCTCGACGAGGAGCCGCACCAGCCAGTCGGCCGACCCGACCGCGATCAGGTCGGCGTCGGCGTGCTCGTCGGCGATCGCCCGCAGCCGGGCCACGACCGCGTCGGGGTCGTCGATGCCGGGCTCGACGACGTGCTGCAGGATGCGCGAGTGCCGCACGAGACCGGTCGACATCCCCGAGACCACCACGGGCCGCACGCCGTAGGCCTCGTGGAACGTCCGGGCCAGGGAGTAGGCGCCGATGTCGCCGCCGAGGACGACGGGCTGCAGCCGGCGGCTCATCGGGTCTCCTGTCCTGCGGCGGTGCGCCGCGAGGCGGAGGCCGCCCGGGCGGCCTCGAAGTTGGCCCGCAGCGCGCTGGCCGGGTAGAAGCGGCGGTACTTGCGCACGTGGTTGACCAGGGCGGTGAGCACGTACAGCCGGCGACGCGGCGAGGCGTCGGCGGAGTACCGCAGCGGGTGCACGGTGCGGCCGGTGCGCATCAGGCCCACGACCCGGGCGCGCAGCCCGTCGTCGAGCACGTAGCGGCGCAGCAGACGGTGCGGCACGACGCAGTAGAGCACCTCGCACCGGGCGGTCGTCGGCTCGCGCTGCTCACCGTGGATCACGTCGTCGACGAGCACCTCGGTCGGGTTCTGGCCGCCGGCGGTCAGGTAGTAGTTGTTCCGACCGATGCGAGGGTTCTGCTCGAAGAACTTGTAGACGCCGTCGCGCGGGTCGAGCTTGACGTCGAAGTTCGCGAAACCCTGCCAGCCGACGTGCTCGCACAGCCGCTGGGCCGCGTCGAGGATCTCCTCGATCGGCTCGACGATCATCGCCGAGGGGTTGCCCCGGGCCGCGGGCGTGCGCTCCTCGAGGAGCACCCGGGCCGAGCAGCGCAGCGTCACCCGTCCCGAGGTGTCGGAGTAGGTCGTCACCGACCGCATCTGGGTGTCGTCGCCCGGGATCATCTCCTGGACGAGGAACCGTCCGCGGAACCCGGCGCGCCGCAGGTTCCCCCACAGGCTGTCCAGCTCGGCGCGGGAGGCGATCTCGTAGATCTTCTTCTTCCCGGCGAAGTGCACGTCGTGGTAGTCGGCGCTGGAGGCCGGCTTGGCGATCACCGGGTAGTCGAAGCCGACCGGCTCCGGCTTCCACCCGGGTGCGTCCGCTCCGGCGAAGTCCTGGATCACCGTGGCCGGCGTGGGGATGCCCAGCTCGGCGCAGACCGCGGAGAACTCCGCCTTGTCGCAGATGCGGTCGATCAGCGCCTCGTCGGCGTACGGCAGCACGTACCCGGCCGTCTGCAGCACCGACCGGTGCCGCGCGAGGATGCGCACCACCCAGTCCATGTTCGACTGCAGCAGCAGCGGCTCGCGGTGCCCGGCGGCCCGGCGGTCACGGGCCACCTGCTCCAGGGTGGCGACGATCTCCTCGGCGCCCGTGCCGGACAGCACCGTGTCGATGAGCTGCGAGTGCGCGATGGGCCCCGGCTCGGCGAAGGCGACCACCGTGGTGCGCAGCCCGTAGGCCTCGTGGAAGGACCGTGTCAGCGCGTACACGCCGATGTCGGAACCGACGATCACGGGGTGGAACCCGGGGCCGCTCGTGGCGGCCCCGGGACCCGACTGGGGGGTGGTCACGGGTGCGTCAGGCCTCCTGCTCGCTGCGGTCACCGGACCAGAGGGTGTGGAACGAGCCCTCGCGGTCGGTGCGACGATAGGTGTGCGCACCGAAGAAGTCACGCTGCGCCTGGATCAGCGCGGCGGGCAGCCGCTCGGCCCGCACGCCGTCGTAGTAGGCCAGCGACGAGGAGAACGCCGGCGCCGGGATACCGGCGGTGGCGGCCTGCGCCACCACGCGGCGCCACGCGGCCAGACCGTTGCCGACGGCGTCGGTGAAGTACTCGTCGGACAGCAGCAGCGGGAGCTGCGGGTCGCGCTCGTAGGCCTCGGTGATGCGGTTGAGGAACCGCGCGCGGATGATGCAGCCGCCGCGCCAGATGCGCGCCATGGCACCGCGGTCGATGTCCCAGCCGTTCTCGGCCGAGGCCGCCGCGATCTGGTCGAAGCCCTGGGAGTAGGCCACGACCTTGGAGGCGTACAGGGCCTGGCGGACGTCCTCGATGAACGCCTCCCGGTCGGCGACCTGCAGCGTCTCGGCGTGGGCCGGCAGGGCGCGGCGACCGGCCTCGCGCTGCGGCACGCCGCCGGACAGGGCCCGCGCGAAGGTGGCCTCGGCGATGCCCGTGATCGGCACGCCCAGGTCGAGACCGTTCTGCACGGTCCAGCGGCCGGTGCCCTTCTGCTCGGCCTGGTCCAGGACGATGTCCACGAACGCCTGGCCGGTCTCGGCGTCGACGTGCCCGAGCACGTCCGCGGTGATCTCGATGAGGAACGACTCGAGGTCGCCCTCGTTCCAGGCGGCGAAGATCTCGCCGATCTCGGCGGCGGACGCCCCGAGCCCGGACCGCAGGAGGTCGTAGGCCTCGGCGATGAGCTGCATGTCGGCGTACTCGATGCCGTTGTGCACCATCTTGACGAAGTGTCCGGCGCCGCCCGGGCCCACGTAGGTGCAGCACGGCGTGCCGTCGACCTTGGCCGAGATGGCCTCCAGGATCGGGCCGAGCGACTCGTAGGACTCGCGCGTCCCGCCCGGCATGATCGACGGGCCGAGCAGCGCGCCCTCCTCGCCGCCGGAGACGCCGGTGCCGACGAAGTGCAGACCGCGGGCCCGCAGGGCCTCCTCGCGGCGCATCGTGTCGGGGAAGTGCGCGTTGCCGGCGTCGACGACGATGTCGCCCTCCTCCAGCAGCGGCAGCAGCTCGTCGATCACGGCGTCGGTGGCGGCACCGGCCTTGACCATGATGACGACCTTGCGGGGGCGCTCGAGGGAGGCGACGAAGTCGGCCATGGACTCCGACGGGACGAAGTCGCCCTCGTCGCCGGCCTCGTCCATGAGGGACTGGGTCTTGCCGTAGCTGCGGTTGTGCACCGCCACCGTGTATCCGTGGCGCGCGAAGTTCCGCGCCAGGTTCCGGCCCATCACCGCGAGTCCGGTGACGCCGATCTGAGCACGTGCTGTCATTGCTTCCTGCTTCCTCGTGGAGGTCGTTCCCGGGCGCACACGACGTCGGTCGCCCGCCAGGCCGAGAACAGCCTAGTCGGACGGCCGGACCGGCACGCCGACGTGCCGGGATCCGGACAGGGTGTCCGAGGACGCCGAGGACCCCGACGACGTCCCGGCCGGTGCGTGACGGACCAGGACGGACCGGCGGACGACCGGCACGTCGCCGCGGCGCGGGCCTCCGCCCGGCGTACGGTGACAGGGTGACTGCTTCCCCGCCCGACGTGCCGGAGCGGTTCGCCGCCGCGCTGGCGTCGCTGCGCGGCCGTCGCACCCGGCCGGAGGTCCGCCTGTCCGAGATCCCGGGGCCGCGACGGGTCGCGCCCTTCAGCCTGGCGCTCGAGGGCGAGGTCATCAGCGAGGGTGTCGAGATCGCCACGGGGCGTTTCGTCGTCCTGCACGACCCGGCGGGCCAGGAGCAGTGGCACGGCGACTTCCGTGTCGTGACCCTGGTGCGCGCCGAGCTCGAGGCCGAGCTGGCCGCCGACGAGATGCTGGGCGACGTCGCGTGGACGTGGGTGACCGAGAACCTCGAGTCGGCCCAGGTGGGGGCGATCGCGACCGGCGGCACGGTGACGCGGGTGCTGTCGCAGAGCTACGGGGCCCTGGCCTCCACCCCGGACGCGGTGGACCTGGAGATCCGGGCCTCCTGGACGCCGACGGACACCGACCTGGGCGCCCACCTGGAGGTGTGGGCGGACCTGATGTCGACGGCGGGTGGCCTGCCCCCGCTGCCCGACGGCGTGACGGCCCTGGACGTGCGACGCCGTACCGTGGAGCCATGAGCTCCGGCGTGACCCAGGTCGACCCCGACGTCGTCCCCCTGACCGAACCCGCCGACGGTGTCGGTGACGTCGTCTCCACCCCGCAGGCGTTCGCCCGTGTCGTCGACGCGTTCGGCGCCGGGTCGGGCCCGGTGGCGGCCGACGCCGAGCGCGCCTCCGGGTACCGCTACGGGCAGTCCACCTACCTGGTCCAGCTCCGTCGCGCCGGAGCCGGGACGGCGCTGCTGGACCCCATCGGGCTGCCGGACATGTCGCGGCTCGCCGACGCGGTGGGCCCCGCGGAGTGGGTCCTGCACGCCGCCTCGCAGGACCTGCCGGGCCTGGCCGAGCACGGCCTGCTCCCGCCGCGCGTCTTCGACACCGAGCTGGCCGCCCGGCTGCTGAACCTGCCGCGCGTCGGCCTGGCGGCCGTGGTCGCCGAGACGCTCGGCCTGGGCCTGGCCAAGGAGCACTCGGCCGTCGACTGGTCCACGCGTCCGCTGCCGACGGACTGGCTGCGGTACGCCGCGCTGGACGTCGAGGTGCTGGTCGAGGTGCGCGACGTGCTGGCCGCGCGGCTCGAGGAGGCGGGCAAGGCCGAGTGGGCCGCCCAGGAGTTCGAGCACGTGCGCACGCTGCCGCCGCCGGCCCCGCGGCCGGACCCGTGGCGCCGGACGTCGGGCACGCACACGGTGAAGAACCGTCGCGGGCTGGCGGTCGTGCGCTCGCTCTGGGAGGCCCGCGAGCGCAACGCCCGCGAGCGCGACGTCTCGCCGGGTCGGGTGCTGCCGGACCGCGCGATCGTGGCGGCGGCCAAGGCCCTGCCGCGCACCGCCGGTCAGCTCGCGGCGGTGCCGGAGTTCGCGACCAAGGGTGCCCGACGACGGATCACGGCCTGGCAGCGCGCGATCGACGCCGCGCTCGCCCTGCCCGAGGTCGAGCTGCCCCCGGTCCGTGGTCCGCGGACCGACGGCCCGCCGCAGCCGCGCACCTGGGGTGACCGAGACCCGGTCGCAGCGCGTCGCCTGCAGGCGGCCCGCGAGATCATCGCCGAGCTGTCCGAGACCCACGCCGTGCCCGCGGAGAACCTGCTGCAGCCCGACGCGATGCGCCGGCTGTGCTGGTCGCCGCCGGCGCCCGCCGGGCCCGAGGACATCGCCGACTTCCTGCGAGGACGTCGCGCCCGGGAGTGGCAGGTCGACCTGGTGGCGGACCGGTTCGCCCGCGCCTTCGCCGACGTCTGAGCCCGCCCGCGCCCGTCGCGCACGCCGGGGCCGCGTCGACGCCACATCGCTGATACGCCGTCTCAGGTGGTCTATGCTGTTCGTGGTACTCGCGGTAGCGTGTACCTGTGCCCGGCGTGATCCGCCGTCGCACGCGAGCGACGATGCTCCCCCAGCACCGTCGGACCCGACCACCGCAACGGACGGAGCTGCCATGACCGTGGCCCCTCAGGCCCCCGGCACCACCCGAGACCCGGCCCGGCGCGCGCTGCGCGACGTCGTCTTCGTCGAGGGCGTGCGCACCCCCTTCGGCAAGGCGAAGGCCGACGGCCTCCTCGCCGAGACCCGCGCCGACGACCTCGTGGTCAAGGCGCTGCGCGAGCTGCTGCGCCGTCACCCCGAGCTGCCGCTCGACCGCATCGACGAGGTCGCCGTCGCCGCGACCACGCAGCAGGGCGACCAGGGTCTGACGCTCGGGCGCACCGCCGCGCTCCTGGCCGGCCTGCCGACGTCGGTCCCCGGCTACGCGATCGACCGCATGTGCGCCGGTGCCATGACCGCCGTGACGACCACCGCCTCGAGCATCGCCGTGGGCGCCTCCGACGTCGTCGTCGCCGGCGGCGTGGAGCACATGGGCCGCCACCCCATGGGACTGGACGCCGACCCCAACCCGCGGTTCCTCGCCGAGAAGCTCGTGGACCCCGAGGCGCTCAACATGGGGGTCACCGCCGAGAACCTGCACGACAAGTTCCCCCACCTGACCAAGGAGCGGGCGGACGCCTACGCCGTCAACACCCAGGCCAAGTACGCCAAGGCCCTGGCCAACGGCGACATCGGCCCCGAGATCGTGCCCGTCGCCGTCCGCTCGACCGAGAAGGGCTGGGGGCTGGCCACCACCGACGAGCTCCCCCGCCCCGGCACCACGGTCGAGGGCATCGCCGACCTCAAGACGCCGTTCCGCCCCGGCGGCCGCGTCACCGCCGGCAACGCGTCCCCGCTCACCGACGGCGCCACCGTCTCGCTTCTCGCCGCCGGCGACACGGCCGACGAGCTCGGCCTGCCCGCCGCGATGCGCCTGGTCTCCTACGCCTTCGCCGGAGTCCCGGCCGAGATCATGGGCTACGGCCCGGTCCCGGCCACCGACAAGGCGCTCGCCAAGGCGGGGCTGACCATCGACGACATCGGCCTGTTCGAGATCAACGAGGCCTTCGCCGTCCAGGTCCTCAGCTTCCTGGACCACTACGGCATCGCCGACGACGACGAGCGCGTCAACGCCTACGGCGGAGCCATCGCCGTCGGCCACCCGCTGGCCGGCTCCGGTGTGCGGCTGATGACCCAGCTCGCGCGCCAGTTCGCCCAGCACCCCGAGGTCCGCTACGGCATGACGACCATGTGCGTCGGCCTGGGCCAGGGCGGCACCGTCATCTGGGAGAACCCCCACCACGCCGACTACTCCGGCCACGTCCCGTCGACCACGGAGGACTGACCACGATGAGCCAGAGCACCACCGAACCTCGCGCCGAGCGCGTCACCCACTCCCTCGTCCGGGACGTCGAGCTCCCCGGCGGCCAGGGCACCCTGGCGCTCGTCACGCTCGACAACGGCCTGGACCACACCAAGCCCAGCACCCTCGGCCCCGAGGGGCTGGCCGAGCTGACCGCCGCCCTGCGTGCGCAGCAGCGGCGCGCGGCCGACGGCGAGATCGTCGCCGTGGCCGTCACCGGCAAGCCGTACTTCCTGGCCGCCGGCGCCGACCTGCTCGGCGTGAGCACCGTGACCTCCCACGAGCAGGCCCTCGAGCTCGGTCGTGCCGGGCACACCGCCTACGAGCTGCTGCACACCATGGGCGTGCCGACCTTCGCCTTCGTCAACGGCCTCGCCCTCGGCGGCGGCCTCGAGGTGGCCCTGAACTGCGACTACCGCACCGTCGCCTCCGACGCCGCGGCGCTGGGCCTGCCGGAGACCGGCCTCGGCCTGGTGCCGGGCTGGGGCGGCGCGTACCTCGTGCCC
Source organism: Isoptericola haloaureus (assembly GCF_036689775.1). Classification (NCBI taxonomy): domain Bacteria; kingdom Bacillati; phylum Actinomycetota; class Actinomycetes; order Micrococcales; family Promicromonosporaceae; genus Isoptericola; species Isoptericola haloaureus. The sequence goes on from NZ_JBAGLP010000117.1 coordinate 115,742, forward strand.
CGCCTGGTCGGGATCGAGAAGGCCGTGGACGTCATCCTCACCCGGCCGGCGGCGAACAAGCCCTTCAAGCCCGCCGAGGCCCACGAGATCGGCCTGGTCGACGAGGTCTTCGAGGCGGCCGACTTCCTCGAGCGGTCGATCTACTGGGCCACCGAGGTGCTGCGGGGCGACGTCGTCCCCGCGCGACGCGAGCTCGACCCGCAGCCCGTCTGGGACGCCGTCGTGCAGGCGACCCGCGAGCGCCTCGACGCCACGATCCACGGGTCGCGACCCGCGCCGTACCGGGCGCTGGACCTGCTGGCCGGAGCGCGGAACGCCTCGCGCGAGGAGGCCTTCGCCGCCGAGGACCAGGCGCTGGCCGACCTCATCATGACCGACGAGATGCGCTCGAGCGTGTACGCGTTCCAGCTCACCTCCTCGGGCAAGAAGCCGAAGGGCGCGCCCGACAAGTCCCTCGCGAAGCCGGTCACCCGTGTCGGCATCGTCGGTGCCGGTCTCATGGCCGCCCAGATCGCCCTGCTCGTCTCGCAGCGCCTGGGCGTGCCGGTCGTCATGCGCGACCTGGACACCGAGCGCGTCGAGAAGGGCCTCGGCTACGTGCGCTCCACCGTCGAGAAGCTCGTCGGCCGCGGCCGGATGAAGCCGGAGGTCGGCGACCGCGTCGTCGCCAGCATCACCGGCACCACCGAGATCGACGAGTTCGCCTCGTGCGACGTCGTCGTCGAGGCCGTCACCGAGGTCATGGGCCTGAAGAAGAAGGTCTTCGCCGAGCTCGAGGAGATCGTGAGCGAGGACACCGTCCTCGCGACGAACACCTCCGCGCTGTCGATCACCGAGATGGCCTCCGACCTGCGCCACCCCGAGCGCGTGGTCGGCATCCACTTCTTCAACCCGGTGGCCCAGATGCCGCTGGTCGAGGTCGTCAACGCCGAGCACACCTCCGACGAGGCCCTGGCCACGGCGTTCGCCGTCACCAAGAAGCTGCGCAAGACGGCCGTGCTCGTCGCCGACCGTCCGGGCTTCGTGGTCAACCGGCTCCTCGTGCTGGTCATGGGCAAGGTCGTCGAGGCCGTGGAGAACGGCACCTCGGTTGAGGTCGCCGACACCGCCCTGTCGCCCCTCGGGTTCCCGATGCCGACCTTCGAGCTCTTCGACCTGGTCGGTCCCGCCGTCGGGCTGCACGTGCTCACCTCGCTGCGTGAGGACCTGGGCGAGCGGTTCCCCCGCTCGGCCGGCCTGGAGAAGATCGTCGCCGACGGCACGCGCGTGGTGCTCGACGCCCCGGGCCGCGGGCTGCCCAAGCCCGTCGACCCGGCGATCCAGGGCGTCTTCGGCGAGGCGCTGCCCGCCGGCACCGAGGGACGCGCCGGCACGCCGGTGCTCGACGCCGACGGCGTGCTGGACTCGGTGCTCACGGCCCTGACCGTGGAGATCGGGCACATGCTCGACGAGAACGTCGTGGCCGACCCCTCGCAGATCGACCTGTGCATGATCCTGGGCGCCGGGTGGGGCTTCCACACCGGCGGCATCACGCCGTACCTGGACCGGACCGGCTACAGCGAGAAGGTGCTGGGCCGGCGTCTGCTGCCGGACGGCGTCGCCAACGTCCCCGGGGGCTCCGCCTGAGCCGAGGTCACCTGACACTGCCCTCCCCGGGGTGAGACGCACCGGAGGCCCGGTCCCGACGTCGGGACCGGGCCTCCGGTGCGTCCGGGCCTCCGGTGCGTCCGGGCCTCCGGTGCGTCCGGGCCCGGGGCCACGCCACCCGTCGCGAGGTACCGACCGGTCGCCGAGGTACCGACCGGTCGCTGAGGTACCGACCGGTCGCTGAGATACCGACCGATCGCCGAGATACCGGTGCATCGTCGTCTCGGGCGGCGACGCACCGGTATCTCGGCGACGAACCGGTACCTCGAGCACCGAGACGAACCGGTACCTCGGGGACCGAGACCGTCTGGTCAGGACGCGGCGTGCTCGCCGGCCGTCGCGAGCGCCAGCACGTCCCGCGTGGTCGCGCCCACGACGTCGGGCGCCGCACCGTGGACGTCGTCCCAGGCGCGACCGTGCGACACCCACCCGGTGCGCACCCCGGCAGCCCGGCCCACGGCGACGTCGGCGTGCCCGGCGTCGCCGACCATCCAGACCTGGTCGCGGTCCACGGCGGACGCCCCGAGCCGCTCGAGCGCGATCTCGACGATGGCCGGGTCGGGCTTCTCCACGCCCTCCTCGCCGGAGACGACGACCGCGTCGACGGACGCCTCGACGCCGCAGGCCGCGATCTTGCCGCGCTGCTGGTGGGAGACGCCGTTGGTCACCACGGCCACCTGGTCCCCGGCGGCCCGCAGCGCGTCGAGGTCGGCCAGCACGCCGTCGTAGGCCCGCACGTGCTCGCGGATGCCGGCCCGGAACCGGTCGATCGCCGCGGGGACGTCGTCGACCCAGCCCAACCGGGCGATGAGCTCGCGGGCGACGTCGGCCTTGGGCGAGAACCCGCCGTCGTCCGCCGCCACGATCGCCGCCAGGTCGGCCGCCGTGCCGCCGTCGGCCGTCACCGCGGAGTCCGCCCAGGCGGCGAACGCGGCGTCGCGGGAGACGAGCGTGTTGTCCAGGTCCAGGAGCCAGATCATGCGCGCAGGCTACGCGGACCGGCGCCACGGCAGCCGCCGCGTCCCGGCCAGCGGATCGGGCGGGCGGTGCCCGGGCGGCAGGTCGTCCCGCTCCCCCAGCGCGACCAGCACCGACGGCACCAGCTCCTTGGCGGTGCGGCGGTAGCCGACGGCGCTGGGGTGGAACCGGTCGAGGCTGAACGCCTCGTCCGGGGAGGAGATGAAGAACGGCCCGACGACGACCGCCAGGGACACGGCGTGCGCCCCGGCGCGCCGGGCGGCCACCGACTGCGCGGCGGCGAGCTGGCGCGAGGCGCGCGACCCCAGGGTGCGCAGCGGCTGCGGGACCGGCCGCAGCGCCCCGAGATCCGGGCAGGTGCCGACCACGACGGCGCTCCCGCGCTCCTGCAGCCGCTCGATCGTCTCGACGAGGTACCGCACGGAGACCGCCACCGGTACCCGGTGGGTCACGTCGTTGCCGCCGACCACGACGACGGTCACGTCGGGCCGGTAGTCGTCGTCGAGCCCGTCGAGCTGGGCGGCCAGCGCGGAGGACTCCGAGCCGACGACGGCGGCGCAGCGCAGGCGCACGGGGCGCTGGAGCTTCTTGCCGACCCCGCGGGCGATGCGGGCCCCGAGGGTGTCCTTGCGCCGGTCCGCGCCGAGCCCGGCCGCGATGGAGTCGCCGAGCACGAGCAGGTCCAGGGGATCGCCACCGTACTTGCCGCGCCAGACGCGGTCGGCGTCCGGAGCCGCCTCGCCGAGCGCCTTGCCGATCCGCCGGCGGGCGATCGCCGCCTGCCGGCGCAGCATCTCGACGGTGACCGCGGCCGCCACCGAGGCGAGCAGCGAGACCGCGAGCGCGGAGAGCGTGGTGCGTGTGCGACCCATGACTGCCGTTCAACCAGACTCCGCTGAACGGCGGGTGACGCACGGCTGACGTGTCGGTGGCGCGTGTCCGTGCGCGCGACTCGGCGCGACTCGGCGCGCGCTCCGGGCGCTCGGGCCCCATGATGCCGACATGACGGAACCACGCACCATGGGTGTCGAGGAGGAGTTCCTGCTCGTCGGGCCGGACGGCTCGCCGGTGGCCAAGGCCGCCGAGGCGCTGGAGGCCTCGGGGCACTCGACCAAGGGCGGGGGCACCGGCGCGCTGGAGCCGGAGTTCATGGAGGAGCAGCTGGAGACGGCGACGCATCCGCGCTCCGCGCTGGAGGACCTGTCGGCCGAGATCCGCGCGGGCCGTGCCCGGGCGCAGGACGCCGCCGACCGCGTCGACGCCCGCGCGGTCGCCCTGGCCACCTCGCCCGTGCGGTTCACCGGCACCACGATGCCCGGGGTGCGCTACCAGGAGGCGCGTCGGGCCTTCGGCCTGACGGCGCGCGAACAGCTCACCAGCGGCTGCCACGTCCACGTCGCGGTCGCCGACGAGGCCGAGGGCGTGGACGTCCTGGACCGGATCGGCCCGTGGCTGCCCACCCTGCTCGCCCTGAGCACCAACTCGCCGTTCTGGCAGGGCGAGGACACCGACTACGCGAGCTTCCGCTCCCAGGTGTGGGCGCGGTGGCCGACGGCGGGACCGACGCGGCGGTTCGGCACCCCCGAGGCGTACCACGCGGCCGTGGACGCCATCGTGGCCACCGACACCGTGCTGGACCGCGGCATGGTGCACTTCGACGCCCGCCTGTCGCCGAAGTACCCGACCGTGGAGATCCGGGTCGCCGACGTCTGCCTGCACCCGGACACTGCCACGCTGCAGGCCGCCCTGAGCAGGGGGCTCGTGGAGACCGCGGCGCGGGAGGCCCGCGAGGGATCGGAGATGACCCGCACCTATCCCGAGCTGCTGCGGACGGCCGCGTGGCGGGCCGGACGGTCCGGCCTGTCCGGCGACCTCGTCTCGCCGCTGACGTGGCGTCCGGCGGCGGCGCACGACGTCGTGGGCCAGCTCGTGGCGCACGTGCGCGAGGCGCTGATCGACGCGGGCGACCTGGAGGCCGTCACCGAGCTGCTGGGACGGCTGTGGTCCACCGGCGGCGGCGCGGCGCTGCAGCGCGCGTGGTTCGTCGAGTCCGGAGGGGACCTGCACCACGTCGCCGAGCGGGCCGTCGAGGTCACCCACTCCTGAGCGCCGCGGCGCGCGGCCGACTCACATGCTCAGCACCTCGAAGGCGGTGGCGTGCTCGGTGCCGAACGCCTCGCCGTTGCCGCGCGTGATGCGGCCGAGGAACTCGGCCGGGTCGAAGTCCTCCCAGCCGAGGCCGTCGATGTAGGCGGCGTGCGCACGCAGCGAGGCGACGCCGTCGTCGAAGGTGTCGGTGACGTCGGCGGCGTGCTCGGCCCGGGGCGAGGCCGCCACCCAGACCTCGCGGACCCCGTCCCACCGCTCGAGCCCGTCGGTGAGCTGGTCGGTGAACACCCAGCGGTTGCCGGCGTCGCGCACGGCGTCGACGACGGCCCGCCCGACGGCGACGTGGTCGGCCTGGTTGAGGACGCCGCCGGGGAACTCCTCGCGGAAGTTCAGGGTGATGACGATCTCGGGGCGGTGCCGCCGGATGGCGTGGGCGATCGCCGCCCGCAGCGGCAGGCCGTACTCGATCACGCCGTCGGGGAAGCCGAGGAACTCGACGTCGTCCACGCCGACGAGGCGCGCGGAGTCCACCTGCTCGGCCTCGCGAACCCGGCGCGACTCGTCGGGGTGCATGCCGTCGATGCCGGCCTCGCCGCTGGTGACCATGACGTAGCCGATCCGCTTGCCCTGGGCGGTCCAGCGGGCGATCGCCGCCGCTCCCCCGAACTCCATGTCGTCGGGGTGGGCGACCACGACCAGCGCGGTGTCCCAGTCCTCGGCCAGCGGTGCGAGCTCAGCATCCATACGGCGACCCTAGTCCGCGCGCCGTGGGCTCACGCGTCGCCGGCACGCCGCCAAACGACCTCGGGGTCTTCCCCGGGCGGGAAGTAGTCACGACGTCGGCGCTGGAGACGGCGCAGGTACCACGCCCCCGGGACACGCGCGCCCTTGCGCCGGTTGTGCCGGGCGCACAGCGCCTGGGCGTTGGACAGCACCGTCGCGCCGCCTCGGGACCAGGGGTAGACGTGGTCACCGTGCGTGGGGACCTCGGCGCATCGCGGTCCCAGGAGAGGCTTGTGCTCGCACCGCGACCCGGCACGGTCGAAGATCGCACGCCGCTGGGACGCCGAGAAGCGACGGACCGGATCCCGGCGCGGGGCCAGCCATCGGGCCACGAACGGAGTGAGCCACGCCAGCGCGACCGCGACACCGACGGCTGCGGCGAGCAGCGGGTTCGCGGCGATCCAGCCGGTCCAGACGTCCAGGAGCTGCCCCGCGACGTCGTCCACGACTCCGTTCGTCACCGGGCCGACCTCCGTCAGGAACCCTCCCATGACGGGGCAATCTACCCCGTCCGTGCCTCGCTGCTAGTAGGTCGTCAGGCCGTGGGACCGGAACACCTCGCGCACGGCCTCGGTGGCCTCCGCCGTCGGCGGCTCGGTGCCCTCCAGCTCGTAGGTCCGCCCGAGCTCGGCCCACTTGTCGCGGGCCATCTGGTGGAACGGCAGCACCTCGACACGCTGCACCGTGCCGGGCCGGACGGCCTCGATCGCGGCGGCGTGCTCGGCCACCAGCTCGACGTTGCGCGGGTCGTCGGTCAGGCCCGGCACCAGCACGAACCGGATCCAGACCGGCACGCCGCGCTCGGCGAGCCGCCGGCCGAAGGCCAGGGTGGGGGCCAGTGGCCGACCGGTCACGTGCTGGTAGGTCTCCTCGTCGCCGGACTTGATGTCCAGCAGCACGAGGTCGGTGTCGTCGAGCATCTCGTCGGTGGCGTTGGCCCCGAGGAACCCGGAGGTGTCCAGGCAGGTGTGCACGCCGCGCTCCTTGGCCCCGCGCAGGATCCGTGCGGCGAACGCCGGCTGCATGAGCACCTCGCCGCCCGAGAGCGTGATCCCGCCCCCGGTGGCGCCGAAGATGCCGCGGTACCGCTCGATGCGGGCCAGCAGGTCGTCGGCCAGCACCGGGCCGCCGTCCTTCATGGCCAGCGTGTCGGGGTTGTGGCAGTACACGCACCGCAGCGGGCAGCCCGACAGGAACACCGTCATGCGGGTCCCCGGGCCGTCCACCGCGGTGACCAGCTCCCACGAGTGCACCGAGCCGAGCGCGCCCGAGCGCATGAGGTCCAGGCGCTCGGACCGCTCGACGTCGGTGGTCGCCAGCCCTCGCAGGCCGGCACCTGCCCGGCGCACGGTGGGGGCGTCCAGGGGCACCGGGCAGGTCGTCATCTCAGATCGCTCCGTGGAAGGTCCGGGCCAGCACGTCGAGCTGCTGCTCGCGGGTCAGCCGCACGAAGTTCACGGCGTACCCCGAGACCCGGATGGTCAGCTGCGGGTAGTTCTCCGGGTGCTCCATGGCGTCCTCGAGCGTCTCGCGCACCAGCACGTTGACGTTCATGTGGTAGCCGCCGGAGCCGAAGGAGGCGTCGAGCAGGCCGGAGAGGTTGGTGATCTGCTCCTGGCGCGTCCGCCCGAGCCCGGAGGGCACGATGGTGTTCGTCAGGGAGATCCCGTCCTGGGCGTCGGCGTACGGCAGCTTGGCCACCGACAGGGCCGAGGCCAGCATGCCGTGCGTGTCGCGGCCGTTCATCGGGTTCGCGCCCGGGGAGAACGGCTCGCCGGCGCGGCGCCCGTCGGGCGTGTTGCCCGTGGCCTTGCCGTACACGACGTTCGAGGTGATCGTCAGCACCGACTGGGTGGGCAGCGCGTCCCGGTACATCTTGTGGGTGCGCACCTTGGCCATGAACGACTCGACCAGCTCCACGGCGATCTCGTCGGCACGGTCGTCGTCGTTGCCGTAGGCCGGGTAGTCGCCCTCGGTGACGTAGTCGACGACGACGCCGCGGTCGTCGAAGACCGGCATGACGGTCGCGTAACGGATGGCCGACAGCGAGTCGGTGGCCACGGACAGGCCGGCGATGCCGCAGGCCATGGTCCGCAGCACCTCCTTGTCGTGCAGCGCCATCTCGAGCCGCTCGTAGGCGTACTTGTCGTGCGACCAGTGGATGCAGTTCAGCGCCTCGACGTAGGTCGCGGCCAGCCAGTCCATCGTCTTGTCGAACCGGGCCCGCACGTCGTCGTAGTCCAGCGGCTGCCCCTCGGGCACCGGGGCCACGGCCGGGGAGACCTGCTTGCCGCTGACCTCGTCGCGTCCGCCGTTGATCGCGTAGAGCAGCGTCTTGGCGAGGTTGACGCGGGCGCCGAAGAACTGCATCTGCTTGCCGATCGCCATGGGCGAGACGCAGCAGGCGATGCCGGCGTCGTCGCCCCAGGCGGCGCGGATCTCGTCGTCCGACTCGTACTGCACGGCGGAGGTGTCGATCGAGACCTGCGAGCAGAAGTCCTTGAAGCCCTGGGGCAGGTCGGCCGTCCAGAACACGGTCATGTTCGGCTCGGGCGCCGGGCCCAGGTTGTACAGGGTCTGCAGCATCCGGAACGAGTTCTTCGTCACGAGCGTCCGGCCGTCGGTGCCCATGCCGCCGATGGTCTCGGTGACCCAGGTGGGGTCGCCGGAGAACAGGGCGTCGTACTCGGGGGTGCGCAGGAACCGGACGATCCGCAGCTTGATGACGAAGTCGTCCATGACCTCCTGGGCCTGGGCCTCGGTCAGGCGGCCGGCGGCGAGGTCGCGCTCGATGAACACGTCGAGGAAGGTCGAGGTGCGTCCGAGCGACATCGCGGCGCCGTTCTGCTCCTTGACCGCGCCGAGGAAGCCGAAGTACAGCCACTGCACGGCCTCGGTGGCGGTGCGCGCCGGGCCGGAGATGTCGACGCCGTAGGAGGCGGCCATCTCCTTGAGCTCGCCCAGGGCGCGAATCTGCTCGGCGTGCTCCTCGCGGGCCCGGACCACGGACTCGCTGAAGGGCTCGACGTCGAGGGTGAGCTTGTCGATCTTCTTGGCGGCGATCAGCTCGTCGACGCCGTACAGCGCCACGCGGCGGTAGTCGCCGATGATGCGGCCGCGGCCGTAGGCGTCCGGCAGGCCGGTCACGACGTGCGAGCTGCGTGCGGCCCGGACGTTCGGCGGGTAGACGTCGAACACGCCCTGGTTGTGGGTCTTGCGGTACTCGGTGAAGACCTTCTTCAGGTCCTGGTCGACCGGGTAGCCGTAGGTGTCCAGCGCCCCTTCGACCATCCGCCAGCCGCCGTTCGGCATGATCGCGCGCTTGAGCGGCGCGTCCGTCTGCAGGCCGACGATGATCTCGCTCGCGGAGTCGATGTAGCCGGGCTCGTGGGCGGTGATGCCGGCCGGCACGTCGTAGGAGACGTCGTAGACGCCCTTCTCGCGCTCGGCGGGGAACATCGCGCTCAGCCGTGCCCACAGCGCGGTGGTGCGCTCGGTCGGGCCGGCGAGGAACGTCCCGTCCCCGGTGTAGGGGGTGTAGTTGCGCTGGATGAAGTCTCGGACGTCGACGGTGTCGCACCACGGTCCGGGGACGAAACCTTCCCATGCGGCACTCGTGGCGGTCGTACGTTCTTCCTGGACGGTCATCGCCCCGCTCCTTCACGCTCGCTGGTGATGCTTCCACGATATCGTGAAAACCTTCACAAGCAATGGTCTGACCACATGTCCGGCCGTAACGTCGATCACAGACGCCGCCGGCCGTCACGCAGGTCACGACACCTCCGCCCGGACCGTCAGGACGGTACGGGCGGAGGCACGCTGCGGCCGGACCGCGGGTCGGGTCGCGGGCCGGGCGTCAGTCCTGGGCGAGCTCGGCGAGCGCGTCGCGCACCGCGTCCTCGGCCTGCATGCGCTGTGCGGTCATGATCTGCTCGCGGCTGGCGTGGTCGAGGAACTCCACCGGCAGACCGGTGTGCACGAACGGGGTGCGCACGCCGCGCTCGGCCGCGCGCTGGGCGAGCATCGCCCCCACGCCGCCGTCGACGACGCCGTCCTCCAGCGTCACCACGAGGTCGTGGTCCCCGGTCATCTTCACCAGGTTCTCGGGCACCGGCAGCACCCACGTGGGCGCCACGACCTCGACGGCCAGGCCGTGCGCGGCGAGCGACTCCCCGGCCGCGATCGCCGTGGCGGCCATCGCCCCCACGCCCACGACGAGCACGCTCGCCCCGGTGGCGGCCTCCGGATCCGGCGCGCGCCGGGCCACGACGTCGACGCCCTCGAGCGTCTCGAGCGCCTCGATCGGCTCGTCGAGCGCGCCCTTGGGGTAGCGCACGACGGTGGGTGCGTCGTCGACGTCGACGGCGGTGCGCAGGGCGTCGCGCAGGGTCGCCTCGTCGCGCGGGGCGGCCAGCCGCAGCCCCGGCACGATGCGCAGCATCGCCATGTCCCACATGCCGTTGTGGCTCGCGCCGTCGGCGCCGGTGATGCCGGCACGGTCGAGCACGAACGTCACCCCGGCCTTGTGCAGGGCGACGTCCATGAGCAGCTGGTCGAAGGCGCGGTTGAGGAAGGTCGCGTACACGGCGACCACGGGGTGCAGCCCGGCGAACGCCATGCCGGCGGCCGACGTCGCGGCGTGCTGCTCGGCGATCCCGACGTCGAAGGTGCGCTCGGGGAACTCCTCGGCGAAGGGGGCCAGCCCCACCGGGTGCAGCATCGCCGCGGTGATCGCGACGACGTCGGGCCGGCGGCGGCCGATCTCGACGATCTCCTCGGCGAAGACCTGGGTCCAGCCGAACCGCGAGGGTGCCACCGGCAGGCCGGTCTCGGGATGGATGGTGCCCACCGCGTGGAACCGGTCGGCGACGTCCTCCTCGGCGGGGATGTAGCCGCGGCCCTTCTCGGTGATGGCGTGCACGATGACCGGCCCGCCGAACGTCTTGGCGCGGCGCAGGGCGTGCTCCATCGCGGACACGTCGTGGCCGTCGACCGGACCGATGTACTTCAGCCCGAGGTCCTCGAACATGCCCTGGGGGGCGACGACGTCCTTGAGGCCCTTCTTGAGCCCGTGCAGCCAGTCGTAGGCGAACCGTCCGGGCGGGCCGGTGCGGTGCAGCGTGCGCTTGCCCCACTGCAGGAACGCCTCGTACCCGCGGGTGGTGCGCAGCGTGTCCAGGTGGTTGGCCAGTCCGCCGATGGTCGGCGAGTACGAGCGGCCGTTGTCGTTGACGACGATGACCAGCCGCCGGTCCGGGCCGGCGGCGATGTTGTTGATCGCCTCCCAGGCCATGCCGCCGGTCATCGCGCCGTCGCCGATGACGGCCACGACGTGCCGGTCGTCGTGGCGGCCCACCGTGTTCGCCTTGGCGATGCCGTCCGCCCAGGACAGCGCCGTCGAGGCGTGGGAGTTCTCCACAACGTCGTGCTCGGACTCGGCCCGGCTGGGGTACCCGGACAGCCCGCCGCGCTTGCGCAGGTCGGAGAAGTCCTGGCGACCCGTGAGCAGCTTGTGCACGTAGGACTGGTGGCCCGTGTCGAAGACCATGGAGTCCCGCGGCGAGTCGTAGACGCGGTGCAGCGCGATCGTCAGCTCCACGACACCCAGGTTCGGCCCCAGGTGCCCGCCGGTGCGCGACACGTTGTGCACGAGGAAGTCGCGGATCTCGGCGGCCAGCCGGCGCGTCTGGGCCGGTCCGAGCCTGCGCACGTCCTCGGGCGCGGTGATCGTGCTCAACAGCCCCATACGTTCCTCCTGCGGATCATCCGACAACTCTAAGTGCTGTTCGTGACGTCCTGGTGCAGCGGATGCGCGGTAGATTCGAAGGGTGCGTTTCCTGCCGGGCCAGCAGCCCACCACCGACCTGACCTACGGCGACGTCTTCATGGTGCCGTCCCGCTCGGACGTCACCAGCCGCTTCGACGTCGACCTCTCCAGCGACGACGGCACGGGCACCACGACGCCGATCGTGGTCGCCAACATGACCGCCGTCGCGGGCCGCCGCATGTCCGAGACCGTGGCCCGCCGCGGCGGGATCGCGATCCTGCCGCAGGACATCCCCGTCGACGTCGTGGCCGACGTCGTGGCGGACGTGAAGTCCAAGGACCCCGTCGTCGAGACGCCCGTCGTGGTGACCCCCGCGGACACCGTCGCCGACGTGCTGTCCCTGCTGGGCAAGCGGTCCCACGGCGCGGCCGTCGTGGTCGACTCCGGCCGCCCCGTCGGCGTGGTCACCGAGGCCGACTGCACCGCCGTGGACCGGTTCGCCCGCGTCGAGGCCGTCATGTCCACCGACCTGGTGACCCTGGACGCCCAGCGGATCGAGGACGACGGCCTGGCAGCCACCTTCGAGCAGCTGCACGCCGCCAAGGTCCAGCTCGCCCCCGTGGTGCGCGACGGCGTCCTGGCCGGGGTGCTGACCCGCAAGGGTGCCGTGCGCTCGACCGTCTACTCCCCCGCGCTCGACGCCGAGGGCCGGCTGCGCGTGGGGGCGGCGGTCGGGATCAACGGCGACGTGGCCGCCAAGACCCGCGACCTGCTCGACGCCGGGATCGACGTGCTCGTCGTCGACACCGCGCACGGTCACCAGGACAAGATGATCGCCGCCCTGGAGGCCGTGCGGTCGGTCGACCCGCAGGTCCCGGTCGTGGCCGGCAACGTGGTCACCGCCCAGGGAGTGCGCGACCTCGCCGCGGCCGGCGCCGACATCCTCAAGGTGGGCGTCGGCCCGGGCGCCATGTGCACCACCCGCATGCAGACCGCCGTCGGACGCCCCCAGTTCTCGGCCGTCCTGGAGTGCGCCGCCGCGGCCCGCGAGCTCGGCAAGCACGTCTGGGCCGACGGCGGCGTGCGCCACCCGCGCGACGTCGCCCTCGCGCTGGCGGCCGGCGCCTCGCAGGTGATGGTCGGCTCCTGGTTCGCCGGGACGTACGAGTCGCCCGGCGACCTGCACGAGGACGGGTCCGGACGCCTCTACAAGGACTCGTTCGGCATGGCCTCGGCCCGCGCCGTGGCCGCCCGCACCGCGGGTGGGTCGGCGTTCGACCGCGCACGCAAGGCGCTGTACGAGGAGGGCATCTCGACGGGCAAGATGTACCTGGACCCGCGCCGCCCGGGCGTGGAGGACCTGCTCGACGAGATCACCTCGGGCCTGCGCTCGAGCTGCACCTACGCCGGGGCGCGGACCCTGGCCGAGTTCGCCGAGCGCGCCACCGTGGGGATCCAGTCGGCCGCCGGGTTCGCCGAGGGCATGCCGGTGGCCACCTCCTGGTGACGGGCGTGCCCGGCTCCCCCGCCTCGGCGCGCGACCAGCTCGCGGCGCTGGTGCGCGACGACGCCTTCACCGGTCCGTGGCCGCACGCCCGGGGCGACCTCGACCCGCAGGTCGCCCGGCCGGCGTCGGTGCTGGTGCTGTTCGGCGTGCTGGACGGCCTGCCGGCGGACCACCACGCCCAGGCGCAGGCCGTCTCGCACGACCTCGACGTGCTGCTGCTCGCCCGGGCAGCGACCCTGAGCTCGCACGCGGGCCAGGTCGCCTTCCCGGGCGGTCGCGCGGACGCGGACGAGGACGCCGTCTCGGCGGCCCTGCGCGAGGCCCGCGAGGAGACGGGCGTCGACCCCGACGGCGTCGACGTGCTCGGCACGCTGGCGGCGCTGCCGATGCCGGTGAGCAACCACGTCGTCACGCCGGTCCTGGCCTGGTGGACCCGCCAGTCCCCCGTCGGCGTGGTCGACCCGGCCGAGTCCGCGCACGTGTTCCGCGCGCCGGTGGCCGACCTGCTCGACCCCGAGCGCCGCGTCACCACCGTGCTGCGCCGCGGCGGCCAGGTCTGGCGCGGTCCGGCGTTCCAGGTGCACGACGGCGGCACGCAGCACCTCGTGTGGGGGTTCACCGCGGGCGTCCTGGACGCGCTCTTCGACCACCTGGGCTGGACCGAGCCCTGGGACCGCGGGCGCGAGCTGGAGATCGACCCCTGATGGTCGCCGCCGAGGTCGAGATCGACGTCGCGCTGGTGCGGGCGCTGCTCGCCGCCCAGCACCCGGACCTGGCCGACCGCCCGCTGCGCGTCGCCGCCGAGGGCTGGGACAACGTCCTGGTGCTCCTCGGCGACGACCTCGCCGTGCGGCTGCCACGCCGGGAGGCCGCGGCCCCGCTGATCGAGCACGAGCAGCAGGTGCTGCCCCGGCTGGTCGAGCGGCTGCCGGTCCCCGTCCCCGCCCCGGTGCGCCGCGGGAGCCCGAGCACCGACCCGCCCTACCCCTGGTCGTGGTCCGTGGTGCCCTGGTTCGCCGGCCACCGCGCGGCCGCCGTCCCGCGGTGGCGGCGCCGTCGGCTCGCCGGACCGCTGGCGGCGTTCCTCGAGGCCCTGCACCGCCCGGCCGAGGACGCCCCCGTCAACCCGGTCCGGGGCGTGCCGCTGACCACCCGCGACGAGGCCGTCCGACGCCGGCTCGCCGACCCGCGGGTCCGGCAGGCCGACCGGCTCGAGCGCGTGTGGCAGGCCGCCCTGGCCGCCCCCGTCCACGACGGGCACGCGCTCTGGCTGCACGGCGACCCGCACCCCGGCAACCTCGTCGTCGACGACGATGCCGGGCTGGCCGCCGTCGTCGACTTCGGGGACGTCACGGCCGGGGACCCGGCCACGGACCTGGCCACGGCCTGGCTGACCTTCGACACCGCCGGCCGGGAGGCGTTCCGGGCCGGCCTCGCGCACCGCTACCCCGCCGGCGACCCGGTGTGGGTCCGGGCTCGCGGCTGGGCGGTGGCGATGGCGACCGCGATGGTCGTCGACTCCTCGGCCGAGCACGACTGGCTGCCGCCGCTCGGCGCCGCGGCGCTGACCCAGGTGCTCGCCGACTCCTGACCGACCAGACTGGTGCCGTGAGCGCACCAGAACCCCCTGCCGACGTCCCCGCCGACCTCCCCGCCGACGTGGCGGCGTTCGTCGAGGCCGTCGCCCGCCCGGCCCGACGTCGGGACGCCCGGACCCTGCTGGAGCTGATGGCCCGGGTCACCGGCGAGCCCCCGGTGCTGCACGGCACGATCGTCGGGTTCGGGCGCTACCGCTACGAGTACGCCTCGGGACGGTCCGGCGACGCCCCCGCCGCGGCGTTCGCACCGCGCGCGGCGCACAGCGTCGTCTACCTCATGGACGGTGTCGACGCCCATGCCGAGAACCTCGCTCGGCTGGGCCCGCACCGGACCGGCGTCGGCTGCCTGTACCTGACGAACCTGGAGAAGGTCGACCTCGCGGTGCTCGGGAAGATCGTCGCCGACGCCTACGCCAGGCTGACGTCCGGCACCTACGGGCTCCGCGCCCGTGACGGTTCCCCTGACCGGTAGGCACCGCACCGCCCCCGCTGTGGTGAGGCGCCCCGGCCGGCGTTTCAATGGAAGCAGAGCGAGGAGCGGCAGAGCCATGAGCAGCGACCGGGATCGCGGGACGACGCGGCCGGCGGGTTCCGAGCAGTCGGCGGAGGCCCGTCTCGAGAGCTGGCGGGAGGCGCTGCGGCGGCACGAGGCCGACGACGTCGAGGGACGCACCGAGCGCCTCCGGGCCCGGATGGCCACGCTGCAGGAGGCGGGCCTCGACACCGACGAGGCGTTCCTCGTCGCGATGATGCGCCAGGACCGGGACGACCCGGTCGCGCGCGACGTCGCCCGCGAGCAGGCGGCGGTGTTCTGGCGGCGGTTCGACCGGGCACCCGCCCCCGAGGGCGACACCGCGGTCGACTGGCGGGAGGTCGGTGTCGTGGCGCTGCTGGCCCTCGGTGCCGGCGTCAGCGTCAAGCTGGGGGTCGCCGAGCTCGACAGCACGGCGTTCGGGCACAACGTCGCCCTGCTCGTGGCGCCGTTCCTCGGCGCCTACTTCGCCTGGAAGCGACGGGTGTCGTGGCGCACCGCGGCCGTGCTCCTGCTCGCCACGGCCGTCCTGGCCGTCGCGATCGACGTCTACCCGTTCGACGTCGGCGGGGCGACGGGCTTCCTCGCCGCGCTGCACGCGCCCGTCGTCCTCTGGGGGCTGATCGGCGTCGCCTACGCCGCCGGGCGGTGGCGCTCGACGGCGGGCCGGCTGCGCTACCTGCGGTTCACCGGCGAGCTGGTGGTCTACTACGCCCTCATCGCCCTGGGCGGCAGCCTGCTCGTCGGGCTCACGATCGGCCTCCTGACCCTGGCCGGCGTGGAGTTCCGGAGCGTGATCGAGGACTGGGTGGTGCCGATGGGTGTGCCCGCCGCGCTGCTGGTCGCCGCCTGGCTCGTGGAGGCCAAGCAGGAGGTCGTGGAGAACATCGCCCCGGTGCTGGCGAAGATCTTCGTCCCGCTGACCACCGTCACGCTGCTCGTCAGCGTCGCCGTGCTGGGGGCGGTGGGCAGCCTGACGACCGTCGACCGCGAGTTCCTCATCACCCTGGTCTCGGTCCTCGTCGTCGCACTGGCGCTGCTGCTGTACACGGTGGCGGCCCGCCCGGCCGGTCAGCGGCCCGGGTTCTTCGACGGCGTGCTGCTGGCGATGGTGCTGGCCGCCGCGGCCGTCGACGGTGTCGTCGTGACGGCGATGGCGGCCCGGACGGCCGAGTTCGGCTGGAGCCCCGCCAAGACCGCCGCCCTGGGTCTCGGGGTGCTGCTGGCCGTGCACCTGGTGTGGTCGGCGTGGCGGCTCGTCGCGATGCTGCGTCGGCGTGACGGGGTCGCCGCGCTGGACCGGTCGCAGGCGGCGGTGCTGCCGTTCTACGTCGGCTGGGCCTTCGTCGTGGTGGTCGCCGTCGGGCCGGTCTTCGGCTTCGTCTGAGGCGCCCCTCTTGCGATACCTCGCACCTCGAGGGTTTAATACCTCGTACATCGAGGGATAGAGGCGCTGTGCACATCGACAAGGACCTCGTCGCGGCCTCCGCGACACCGCTCGTGCTCGGCATCCTCGCCGAGGGCGAGTCGTACGGGTACGCCATCGCCAAGCGGGTGGCCGAGCTGTCCGGCGGCCGGATGAGCTGGACGGACGGCATGCTCTACCCCCTGCTGCACCGCCTGGAGCGCCACGGCCTGGTCGAGGCGTCCTGGGGCCGGTCCGGGTCCGGACGTCGCCGCAAGCACTACGCCCTCACCCCGGCCGGGCACGAGGCCCTGGCCGAACGGCGCCGGCAGTGGGACGTCGTCGCAGAGACCCTGGGCGAGGTCTGGCGCACGCTGTCCGCAGGCGCCGCGGACGCCGCCGGCGCGGCGGCCCCGCGGCCGGCTGCGGGCCCGGCGACGGCCGGGGGCACGGCATGAGCGGCCCCGACGCCCTCGAGGTGCAGGTCGACCGGTGGCGCGACTACGTGCGCCGCCATCGCGCCGTGGCGCCGGACGACGTCGACGAGATGACCGACCACCTGCGCGAGCGCATCGACGACCTGCGGGCCGCGGGGCTCGACGACGACGAGGCCTTCCTCGTCGCGGTCAAGCGCATGGGACGGCTGGACGCCGTCTCGGCCGAGTTCGCCCGCGCCCACTCCGAACGCCTCTGGAAGCAGCTCGTGCTCCTGCCCGACTCCCCCGCGCCGGACGCCGACCCGGCGCGCCGCGAGCTCGCCGTCGTCGTCGGCTGCGCCGTCGGGGCAGGGCTGACCGTCAAGGCCGGCACGACGTTCCTGGACGAGGCGGCGCTGCTGCTGAACCTCGGCCTGCTCGTCGCCCCGTTCGTGGCCGCCTACCTCGGCTGGAAGCGTCGCCTGGCCGGGCGCACGGTGGCGGCGCTGCTGGCCGGCGCCGTCGTCCTCGGCGTCGTGCTCAACACCTACCCGTTCGACCCGGCCGGGTCGACCCTGCTGCTGGCCGCGCTGCACGCCCCGGTGGTGCTGTGGGCGCTCGTCGGCGTCGCGTACACCGGCGGCCGGTGGCGCTCGCCCGACCGCCGGATGGACTTCGTGCGGTTCACCGGCGAGCTGGCCGTCTACTACGTGCTGCTCGCCCTCGGCGGCGGCGTGCTGGTAGGCCTGACCGCCGGACTCTTCAGCCTGACCGGCCTGGACCTGGAACCCGCGATGGAGCAGTGGATCCTGCCGCTGTGCGTGCCGGGCGCGTTCCTCGTGGCGGCCTGGCTCGTGGAGGCCAAGCAGGAGGTGGTGGAGAACATCGCGCCGGTCCTGACCCGCGTGTTCACGCCGCTGACGACGCTCATGCTGCTGGCCTGCCTGGTCGTGCTGGCCACCGCCGGGGACCTGACGACGGTCGACCGCGAGCTGCTCATCCTCATGGACGGCGTGCTGCTGCTGGTCCTGGCGCTGGTGCTGTACTCGGTCTCGGCCCGGGACCCGCTGCGCCGGCCCGGCCTGTTCGACGGCCTCCAGCTGGGACTCGTCGTGGTGGCGCTGACCGTGGACGCGGTCGCGCTGACCGCGATGCTCACCCGGATCGCGGAGTTCGGCGCGAGCCCCAACAAGGTCGCGGCCCTGGGGCTGAACCTGCTCCTGGCGGTCCACCTGGCCCGCTCGGCCTGGCTGCTGCTCGGCCTGCTGCGCCACCGACGCGCCTTCGGGGTCCTGGAGCGGTGGCAGACCGCCTACCTGCCCGTCTACGCGGCCTGGGCGGCGTTCGTGGTCGTCGCGTTCGGGCCGTCGTTCGTGTTCGCCTGAGACGCCCCGGGACGACGACGTCGGTCAGGCGAGCCGGGCGGCGTCCGCGCCGTGGGCCACCAGCACGGTGCGCACGGCGGCCAGCGCCCGGTCGTAGGCGCCGTCGTCGTCCAGCAGCAACGAGCGGTCGTTGGCCGTGCCGAGCAGGGCGACGAGCTCGAAGACGACCTGGGCCGGGTCGACGTCAGCAGCCAGGTCGCCGCCCGCGACGGCGAGCCCGACGTGGTGCTCGAGATATCCGTCCCACTCGCGGCGGACCGCCACGACGGCGTCGTGCACCGGGCCGGGCCGCGAGTCGACCTCGGTCTCGACCGCGCGGAAGAAGCACCCCCCGGCGAACGTGCGGGTCCGGGAGTACGCGGTCCATCCCTGCACGAGTGCCCAGACGCGGTCGAGCCCGGGCGCCGCCGCGCGGGCGGGCTCGATCACCGCGGCGAGGAAGATCCCGCGCGCGTGCTGGACGAGCGCGATCTCGAGACCTTCCTTGTTGCCGAACAGTCCCGCGATCGCGCTCTTGGTCGCCGGGGCCTCGGTGGCGAGCGTGCCGAAGGTCAGTCCGGCGAGCCCGTCCACGGAGGCGCGCTGCACGGCGTGGTCGAGCACCGCGGTGCGCGTGCGGTCGCCGCGTCGCCGCCGGCCGTCCGACGACGGCACGGTGGTGGCGGTCTCCGGCTCGGCCCCGCGGATGGTCATGGCGCCAGTCTACCCGAAATCTTTACGTACGATCGTTCAGATAGTGCTACGCTGAGGGAGTCCCGTCGTTCCTGGAGGTACACCGTGGTCCCTGCACCGATGCGCGCGACGTTCCGCACGCTGTCCGTCGTCGCTCCCCCCGTCGCCACCGGCATCGCCGCGCGGCTCTTCACCACCGTCGGCCCGCGGGCCCGGGTGCGCCCCGCCGACCAGGACGTCCACGACAGCGCCCGGCGCGGCACGGTGGACGTCGACGGCTCCCCCGTGACGACGTACCGCTGGGGCGACGACTCCCCGGAGGCACCGAGCGCGCTGCTGGTGCACGGCTGGCAACGGCGGGCGAGCCGCTTCGGCGCGCTGGTGCGCGCGCTGGTCGACGCCGGGTGGTCGGTGGAGTCCTACGACGGCCCGGCGCACGGCGAGTCGCCCGGCGTCCGGCTCACCGTGCTGGAGCACATGGCGGCCATGCGGGCGATGCAGGAGAGGCACGGCGCCTACACCGCCGTCGTCGGGCACTCCCTGGGCGCCTTCACCGCCGGGATGGCGCTGCACGAGGGATTCCGCGCCGAACGCTTCGTGTCCCTGGCCGCGCCGACGAGTTTCGACTCCGTGGCCGCGACCTACATGCGGCTCGTCGGGATCGCCCCGCGCCTGCACGACCGGGTCTGCAACGACATCGCCCGCACGCTCTTCCCGGAGGTGCCCGACTTCCGCGCCCGTTTCGACCTGCGCCGGCGCACCGTCCCGGACACGGTGCCGACGCTGTTCGTCCAGGACGCCGACGACCGCATGCACGGCGCCGAGGAGGCGCGGGCGCTGCACGCCGCCCACCCGGGCAGCGAGCTGCTGATCACCGAGGGCCAGGGCCACAACGGCGTCCTGGACGACGAGGTGGTCGTCAAGACCGTCGTCGACCACCTGACCCGCGTCCCCGCCTGACCCCCGCTCCCCCGCCCGCCCGCCTTCGTTGTGGGCATGAAATCTGCAGGTCAGGACCGAGTCCGACCTGCAGATTTCATGCCCACAACGCATAGCACGGCATGGCATGGCACGGCACGGCGCGACGGGTCCCGTGGTGGCACGACGACGCCCCGCCGCTCTCGAGGAGCGACGGGGCGTCGTCGTGCGGGGCGGAACCGGTCTCAGTCGACCAGCGAACGCAGCACGTACTGCAGGATGCCGCCGTTGCGGTAGTAGTCCGCCTCACCCGGGGTGTCGATGCGGACCACCGCGTCGAACTCGACGGTGGAGCCGTCGTCCTTGGTGGCCGTGACGGACAGCGTCTCGGGCGTCTCGCCGTCGTTCAGCGCCGTGATGCCCGCGATGTCGAACGTCTCGGTGCCGTCCAGACCCAGCGAGTCGGCGGACTCGCCGGCCGGGAACTGCAGCGGGAGCACGCCCATGCCGATGAGGTTCGAGCGGTGGATGCGCTCGAACGACTCGGTGATGACCGCCTTGACGCCGAGCAGCTTGGTGCCCTTGGCCGCCCAGTCGCGCGAGGAGCCGGAGCCGTACTCCTTGCCGCCGAGCACCACCAGCGGGGTGCCCTGCGCGGCGTAGTCCTGCGCGGCGTCGTAGATCGTGTCCTGCTCGCCGGTGACGAAGTTGTGGGTGAAGCCACCCTCGACGCCGTCCAGCAGCAGGTTCTTCAGGCGGATGTTGGCGAACGTGCCGCGGATCATGACCTCGTGGTTCCCGCGGCGCGAGCCGTAGGAGTTGAAGTCGCGACGCGCGATGCCGTGCTCGGCCAGGTACTTGCCCGCCGGGCTGTCCGGCTTGATGGCACCGGCCGGCGAGATGTGGTCGGTCGTGACCGAGTCGCCGAGCTTGGCCAGCACGCGGGCACCCGTGATGTCCTCGACCGGCGCCGGCTCGGCGCCCATGCCCTCGAAGTACGGGGGACGACGCACGTAGGTCGACTCGGTGTCCCAGGAGAACGTGGAGCCCTCGGGGGTCTCCAGCGCGCGCCAGCGGTCGTCACCGGTGAAGACGTCGGCGTAGTCCTTCTCGAACATCTTGCGGTCGATGGAGGACTCGATCGTGGCCTGGACCTCGTCCGGCGTGGGCCAGATGTCCTTGAGGAAGATCGGGTTGCCGTCCTCGTCGCGGCCCAGCGGGTCGGCGTCGAAGTCGAACTCCATGGTCCCGGCCAGGGCGTAGGCGATGACCAGCGGCGGGGACGCCAGGTAGTTCATCTTCACGTCCGGGTTGATCCGGCCCTCGAAGTTGCGGTTGCCGGACAGGACGGAGACGACGGCGAGGTCGTTCTCCTGGACGGCCTCGGAGACCTTCTCGTCCAGCGGGCCGGAGTTGCCGATGCAGGTGGTGCAGCCGTAGCCGACCAGGTGGAAGCCGAGCTTCTCCAGGTACGGCCACAGGCCGGCCTTCTCGTAGTAGTTCGTCACGACCTGCGAGCCGGGCGCCATCGAGGTCTTGACCCAGGGCTTGGAGACCAGGCCCTTGTCGACGGCGTTCTTGGCCAGCAGCGCCGCGGCGAGCATGACCGAGGGGTTCGAGGTGTTGGTGCACGACGTGATCGAGGCGATCGCCACGGCGCCGTGGAACAGCTCGAACTCGCGGCCCTGGGAGTCGGTGACGGGCACCGTCGGGCGCACGTGGTCGTGGGTCGACGGCGAGTCGGAGGCCGGGAAGGACTCCATCTCGGCCTCGTCCACCGAGTCGATGACGTCCGAGGCGTAGTTCGGCAGGTCGCGCGCGAACGCGGCCTTGGCGTGCGACAGCTCGATGCGGTCCTGGGGACGCTTCGGGCCGGCGATCGAGGGCACGACGGTCGACAGGTCGAGCTCCATGTACTCCGAGAACGTCGGCTCGACGTAGTCGGGCGAGCTCGGGTCGAGCCACATGCCCTGCTCCTTGGCGTAGGCCTCGACGAGGGCCAGCTGGTCCTCGCTGCGGCCCGTCAGGCGCAGGTAGTCGATGGTGACGTCGTCGATCGGGAAGATCGCGGCGGTCGAGCCGAACTCCGGCGACATGTTGCCGATGGTGGCGCGGTTGGCCAGCGGGACCTGGCCGACGCCGGAGCCGTAGAACTCGACGAACTTGCCGACGGCGCCGTGCTGGCGCAGCATCTGCGTGATCGTGAGCACGACGTCGGTCGCGGTGACGGCCGCCGGGATCTCGCCGGTGAGCTTGAAGCCGACGACGCGCGGGATGAGCATCGACACGGGCTGGCCGAGCATGGCGGCCTCGGCCTCGATGCCGCCGACGCCCCAGCCGAGCACGCCCAGGCCGTTGACCATCGTGGTGTGCGAGTCGGTGCCCACGCAGGTGTCCGGGTAGGCGCGCAGCACCGTCTCGCCGTCGACCTCGACCTCGCGGGTCATGACGGTGCGGGCCAGGTACTCGATGTTGACCTGGTGGACGATGCCGGTGCCCGGGGGGACGACCTTGAAGTCGTCGAACGCCGTCTGGCCCCAGCGCAGGAACTGGTAGCGCTCGTGGTTGCGCTCGTACTCGAACTCGACGTTGCGCGCGAAGGCCTCGGTGGTGCCGGCGACGTCGATCTGGACCGAGTGGTCGATGACCATCTCGGCCGGGGCGAGCGGGTTGATGCGGGTGGGGTCGCCACCGAGCTCCTCGACCGCCTCGCGCATCGTCGCCAGGTCCACCACGCAGGGCACGCCGGTGAAGTCCTGCATGATCACGCGCGCCGGGGTGAACTGGATCTCGGTGCTGGGCTGGGCGTCCGGGTCCCAGCCGGCCAGGGCGCGCACGTGGTCGGCGGTGATGTTCGCGCCGTCCTCGGTACGCAGCAGGTTCTCCGCCAGGATCTTCAGCGAGTACGGGAGGCGCTCGAGCCCCTCGACCGCGGAGAGCCGGAAGATCTCGTAGGAGTTCCCTCCGACGTCCAGGGTTCCCTTCGATCCGAATGTGTCCACGCTGCTCACTGCGGCTCCTTCTCGGGGGCTTTCCGGCGGACGGGACCCGACCTGCGCTGGTCGCAGCGGTTCCGACGCCGTCTCGTGCGGGGGCTGTCCCAGCGTACGCAGGGGTCGCCGGGCTGCGCCCAGCATAGCCCATATATCTTGACGTCAAGATACTTAGGCCTGCCTCACCCGGAACGCGTGCCCCGCGCGCGGCGTTGACCCTGGCATCCGACGGAAGGAGCCCCGTGCCCGCTGCCCTGCCTCCGCTGGAGGCCCAGGCGGACCACCTCGTCGCGCTGGGTCTGGTGCCCGACGGCGGCACCCCGGCCGCGCCCGACGGCACCCCGGACGGTCTCGACGCCGCCGGGCTCCGCTCGGCCGCCCGGCGCCTGGCCGACGCCGCACCGCCCGGCACGCTGCTCGTGGTGCACCCGCGCCGTCTGCCGCCGTCGGCGCTGGCGCCGCACCTGCGGCGCGAGGTGCGCACCCGGGCGGGCGTCGTCGAGCGCGAGGGGTTCGTGGTCGAGGACATGACCGACGTCGACGCGTTCGGTCCGGTCGACGACCTCGAGGTCCCGGACGCCGACGTCTACCTCGTGCACGCCCCGGAGCGCGGCGACGAGATGGCGAACGCCTCCCCGCAGGAGGCGGCGGCCCGGATCGCCGAGCGCGGCCGCTCCCCTCTCACGCTCGCCGAGGGCGCCCAGTGGGTGCTGCAGGACCCGGAGGTCCTCGAGCCCGGGCGCTGCTTCATGACGATCGGCTCGCGACGACGCCGGCCCGACGGCGCGTACGACGCGCGCACCCCGGCGCTGTGGATCTCCGGCGGCACCGGGCGGGACGGCGCGGGGCGCAGGGGCGCGACCAAGATCGGCTGGTGCTGGTGGCGCAACCGGCACACCTGGCTCGGTGTCGCCTCGACCGCCGCCCGCCACGTCTGAGGGCTGCGGAACCCCGCCCCGCGGTCACGCCCAGTCGACGGTCAGCCCCCGGCGCTGGGCGAAGCGTTCGAGGTGGCCGCCGACGACGCGCCGGACCGTCTCCAGGCCCTCGTCGTCGTCGCCGACGGCGTGCAGCCGCACCTCCCGCTCTGCCACGGTCAGCGTGCACTGCCCCACGGTCAGTCGGATCGTCGTCACGTCACCGTCGGTCTCCACCGTCGAGCGGCGCCCCAGGTGCGAGGCGAGCTGCTTGACGTAGCGGGCGCCGTCGTCCGTGACGAAGGTGCCCTCGGCGGTCGGGTCGTCGACGCTCATCGCATGCCTCCTCGATCGCTGAACGGGTCAGCGGTCATCGTGTACTTGGTCTGCAGGTACTCGTGGATCCCCTCGGCGCCCCCCTCGCGACCGAGCCCGGAGTGCTTCCATCCACCGAACGGGGCTGCGGCGTTGGACACGACGCCGACGTTCAGCCCCATCATCCCGGTCTCGAGACGCTCGACCATGCGCTGCCCGCGCGCCAGGTTCTCGGTGTACACGTAGGAGACCAGGCCGTACTCGGTGTCGTTGGCGATCCGGACGGCCTCGTCCTCGTCGTCGAACGGGACGACGGCGACGACCGGCCCGAAGATCTCCTCGCGCAGGATGTCGCTCCCGGCGGGGACGTCGGCGAGGACCGTCGCCGCGAAGAAGGAGCCCGGCCCCTCGACCGGCTCTCCACCGAGGCGCAGGGCCGCCCCGCGTTCGACGGCGTCGGCGACCAGCGCGGCGGTCTTGGTCACGGCACGGTCGTCGATGAGCGGGCCGATCGTCACCCCGGGCTCGGTGCCCCGCCCGGTCCGGAAGGCGCGGACCCGTTCGGTGACCCGCCTGGTGAACTCGGCGGCCACGGAACGGTGCACGACGAAGCGGTTCGCGGCCGTGCAGGCCTGGCCGATGTTGCGGAACTTGGCGGCGATCGCGCCGTCGACGGCCTTGTCGAGGTCGGCGTCGTCGAACACGACGAACGGCGCGTTGCCACCGAGCTCCATCGACGTGCGCAGCACTCCGCCGGACGCCTGCTCCAGCAGCTTCTGACCCACCGGCGTCGACCCGGTGAACGACAGCTTGCGCAGCCGGGGATCGCGGATGATCCCCTCCGATACCGGACCGGTCCGTGTGGTGGTGAGAACGTTGACCACGCCCGCCGGGACGCCGGCGTCCTGCAGGATCCGGGCGAAGAACAACGTGGTCAGCGGGGTGAGCGCGGCCGGCTTGACGACCACGGTGCAGCCCGCCGCCAGCGCCGGTGCGATCTTGCGGGTCGCCATCGCCAGCGGGAAGTTCCACGGCGTGATGAGGAAGCACGGGCCCACCGGGTGCTGGGTCACGACCATCCGGCCGGTCCCTTCCGGATTCGCCCCGTAGCGGCCCTGCAGCCGCGGCGCCTCCTCGGAGAACCAGCGCAGGAACTCCCCGCCGTAGGCCACCTCGCCGCGGGCCTCCGCCACGGGCTTGCCCATCTCGATCGTCATCAGCAGCGCGAGGTCGTCAGCACGCTCCTGGACGAGGTCGAAGGCCCGCCGCAGGATCTCTGCGCGCTGCCGGGCCGGGGTCGCCGCCCAGGCGGGGAACGCCTCGCTCGCGGCGTCCATCGCCGCGGCGCCGTCGTCGACGGCGGCGTCCGCGATCTCCTTGACGCGTTCTCCCGTGGCCGGGTCGGCGACGGTGAGCGTCGCGCCGTCGGACGCCGGACGCCAGGTCCCGCCGATGAGCAGCCCGTCCGGGACGGCAGCCAGCAACGCCG
The DNA here is from genome assembly GCF_036689775.1 of Isoptericola haloaureus. Taxonomy (NCBI): domain Bacteria; kingdom Bacillati; phylum Actinomycetota; class Actinomycetes; order Micrococcales; family Promicromonosporaceae; genus Isoptericola; species Isoptericola haloaureus. The sequence continues at coordinate 141,173 of NZ_JBAGLP010000117.1, forward strand.
CCTCGTTCGTCGTGGTCATGAGTTCTCCTTCGTGATCGATCCGTGAGGTCCGTCGGGCGCCGCCGAGATCCGTCCGCGGGTGGCGGCCCGGACCAGGACGGCGACGCCGGACGACGCCGTCAGCACGATCCCCAGGTGCACCGCCGTGGGTCCGATCAGGCCGGTGACCGGCGACCCGAGCACGCCGCCCAGGAACTGCGCCGCACCCACCAGCGCAGAGGCCGCGCCCGAGGCGACGGCCGTCGTCTGCGCCCAGGAGTGCGATCCGGGCAGGACGAGGCCCTGGCCGAGCGCGTACACCATCGATGCCGCCCACAGCAGCGGGTCCGGCGCGCCGACGGCGGCACCGACCGCGAGCAGGGCTCCCCCGGCGGTGCACACGACCAGCCCCGCACCGAGCGGGGCGGCCGGGTGCCGACGCCGCACCGCGCGCCGGAACACCTGGTTCCCGGCGATGACGGCCAGCGCGTTGGTGCCGAACACCACGGCGAACACCGTCGGCGGGTGGCCGAGCTCGCGCTCGACGACGAACGCCGAGGTGGTGATGTACGCGTAGAAGCCGAACGAGTGGACGGCCATGAGCAGCGCGACGCCGGCGAGCTCGCGGTCCCGCAGGCCGCGGACCAGCGCACCGGCCACCGAGCCGAGGCCACCGGGTTCACGCCGGTCCAGCGGCAGGGTCTCCGGGACCAGCCATGCGTACGCGAGCACGATCAGTCCGCCGGCGGCCGCCATCACCACGAAGTCTGCTCGCCACCCGGCCACCGCCGCGATGCCGGCGCCGACAACCGGCGCCAGGACGGGTGCCAGTGCCGTGACCATGGACAGCACACCTATGCGGGAGGCAGTCTCCGCGGGTCCGGTGGAGACGTCACGGACGACCGCACGGGCGACGGCGATCCCCGCCGCCGCGCACAGCCCCGCGACGAGCCGCACGGTGACGAGCATCTCGACGGACACCGCGACCGCCACCAGCATGCACGCCACCGCCCAGGCGCCGACACCGAGCAGGATCACCGGACGTCGACCCACGCGGTCCGACAACGGCCCCCACAGGAGCTGACCGACGCCGATGCCCAGCAGGAACGTGGTGATCGACGCCTGGGTGAGCGCCTCCGAGCCGCCGAGCTCGGTCTGCATGGCCGGCAGGGACGGCGTGTACAGGTCGACCGAGAGGGGGCCGAGCGCCGTGAGCACCGCAAGCAGCGGGAGCAGGCGCGGCACCCTGACGACGAGTGCCGGTCGGTCAGCGGGCCCGGTCATGGTGCCGTGCCGTCGAGCACCGCCCACAGGTCGCACTGGACGAGCGCCCCGCGGTCGAGGTCCGCGGCCACGACCCGACGGGCGGGACGGCTCGTCGGGTCCGGGAACATGGCGAGCCACTCCCGGTTCAGCGCCTCGCGGTCCCGGAAGTCGGCGAGCCGGACGGTGAGGGTCAGCACGTCGTCGGTGCTCCCGCCGGCCGCGGCGAGCAGGGCCCGCACGTGCCCGAACATGTTGGCGCACTGCGTGGACAGGTCTGCGGGCATCTCCCGCGTCCGCGGGTCGCGGCCGGTCAGCACCCCGGAGGCGAGGAACGGGCCGATCCGGCTGCCCACGGGGACGGGGTTCTCGTGGCCGAACGCGTCCAGCTCGATGCTGGTGCGACGCGGGCGAGCGTCCGGGGTGTCGGTCATCAGGGCTCCGGGACGACCGTGTTCTCGATGGCGCCGAGACCGTCGATCTCGGCGCGCACGACGTCGCCGACCTTCAGGAAGCTGCCCGTCGGCGCACCGATCCCCGACGGCGTCCCGGTGGCGAGCACGTCGCCCGGCTCGAGGGTCATCACCTGCGACAGGTAGGCGATCTGCTCGTAGACGTCGTAGATCATGTCGTCCGTGCGGGCGTCCTGACGGACCTCGCCGTTGACGGTCAGACGCATCGACAGCGCCAGCGGGTCGGCGATCTCGTCGTCGGTGGTGAGCCACGGTCCCATCGGACCGTGGGTGTCGAACGACTTGCCGAGGGTGAACGTCGGCGACAGCTTGGCGAGCCAGTCGCGCACGGACACGTCGTTGGTCACGAGATACCCGGCGATCACCGACCGGGCGTCCTCGACGGCCACGTGGCGGCACCGCTGCCCGATGACGACACCGAGCTCGACCTCGTAGTCCAGCTCGTCGGAGACGCGCGGCTTGTGGACGTCGGCGTGCGGCCCCACGATGCAGGAGACCTGCTTGTTGAACCACATCTGGCTGGTGGGGATCGGGATGCCGGCCCGGCGCGCCTCCTCGGCGTGGGCGGCATAGTTCATCCCGATGCCGAGGTACTTCTGGGGGGCGTCGACGGGGGCCTCGAGGACGACCTCGGACAGAGCGTGCACGGGCCCGTCGGCGGCCTCGATCGCGGAGCGCAGGGAGTCCAGCTCCGGCAGGATCTCCCGCAGGGACGTGCCCACCCCGGGAAGGTCGGAGATGTCGGTGAGCGTGTCGCCGTCGACGCGGCCGAGCCGTGCCGGGCCGTCACCGCGGCGGAATCGTGCGATCTTCATCGGTTCTCGTCCTGTTCGTCGTGCTCAGCGGCGATCTCGGAGGGCAGCCTGCCCCACTCCTGCTCGCCGTCGGGGGTCATCTGGAAGCTGACGAACCGCCAGCCGTCGTCCGTCCGGACGAGCACCTGCGTGGCCACGCCGCCGAGCTCGCGCTCGCCGCCGTCGGGCCGGCGCAGCCGGTTGAGGATGCGGCCGGTCACGACGGCGACGTCGGCGCCGACCAGCCGGACCACCAGGTCGGTGCGGGTGATGTCGAGGTAGGCGTGCCGGGTGGCGACGTGCTCCAGGAGCTGCGCCTTGCTGTGGATCAGGCCGGGTGCGTGGACGTGCACCAGGGTGTCGTCGAAGAGCTCGTCCAGGGCGTCCAGGTCGTGGGCCAGGAGTGCCGCGCGGCGGCGCTCCTCGACGGCGAGGATCTCGGCGCGCGCGACGGCGTCGGCGGTGACCACGGCGCTCATACGAGCCCCCGGTAGGAGCCGCCGTCGAGCTGCAGGTTCTGTCCGCTGATGTAGCCGGCCCGCGCCGAGCAGAGGAACGCGCACGCGTCGCCGAACTCCTCGGGCGTGCCGAGCCGTCCGACCGGGATCGTCGCGGTGATGCGACGGAACGCCTCGGTGCGGTCGATGGCGTGGGTCGTCATGAGTCTCTGTGCCATGAACTCCTGCCGGGGGGTGTCGATGCGTTCGGGGAGAAGGTTGTTGACGGTGACACCGTCGGGCGCCACGTCGAGGGAGATCGACTTGGAGATGGCGGTCAGGGCCGCACGGGCCGACGTCGACAGGCCCATGTCGGCCGCCGGGCTCTTGACCATCGCCGAGGTGATGTTGACGACGCGACCGAAGCCACGTTCCCGCATGCCGGGCAGATAGGCCCGCATCAGCTCGACGGCGGGGACCGCGTTGGCCTGCAGGGCTCCGACCAGTGCCTCGGCGTCCCACTCGTCGAGGCTGCCGGGCCGGGGGCCGGCGTTGTTGGTGACGAGCACGTCGACCTCGGGCAGGTGCGCCACGATCGCGGCGCGTCCCGCCGCCGTCGTGAGGTCGGCGGCCACGTGGTCGACGACGACGTCCCCGAGCTCCGCGCGCAGGGTGTCCGCGGCCGCCGCGAGCCGGTCGTCGTCGCGCCCGTTGAGCGTGACGGCCGCGCCCTCGCGGGCCAGGGAGCGTGCGCAGGCGTACCCGAGGCCCTGGGACGAGGCCGCGACGAACGCCGTGCGGCCGGTCAGGCCGAGATCCATGGTCGAGCTCTCCTCTCGCGGAACGGTCAGCGGGACGCCGCGGCGGTCCCGGCGGCCCGGCGACGTGCGGTCGCCTCCTGGACGGCCTCGACCGTCTCCTCGGTGACCTCCCAGGTGCGGAACCCGGTGGGTTCGCCGGCGGCGAAGCCGGGCCGCGGCTGACCCACCATCGCGTGGTACTTGCTGAAGATCTCGTCGGCCTCGGTCAGGGGGAGCACGTCCTCGACGTCGTCGAACGGCCGGCAGTCCGTGCGGTCGCCGACCATCCGGCGGATGACCTCGTAGCCCTCGCCGCGGTGCGCCATGACCATGCCGTTGACCTGGTCGATCCGCTCGGCCTCGAACGCCTTGAGCGCGCTGGGGACGTCGTCGATCTCGGCCAGCTTGCGGGCCACGACGCCGCCGTCGACGATCGCCTGGCAGGCGCCGTTGCCTCCGCGCGGGTACATGGCGTGGGCGGCGTCCCCGATCAGCGCCACCCGGCCGTCGGTCCACGACTCCAGCGGCTCGTGGCGGATCAGGGGGAAGAGGTAGACCTCGCGGTTGTTGCGCAGCATCTCCTGCACGTCGAGGAACGGCAGCTTCACCGTCTCGAACAGGGGCAGGATCTCGTCCACCGAGCCGGTCTGGTTCCAGTCCTCGACCGTCTCGTCCCGCTCGCGCTCGACGACCCAGTTGACCAGCGTCTTGCCGGTGCCCTCGAAGTCGTCGGCGATCGGGTAGACGATCATGGTCGCGATCTGGGGTGCGCCGATGTGCAGGATGGTGTGACCGTCGCGGTACGGCTCCATGAGGGTGGTACCGCGGTACATCGTGATACCCGAGTAGTGGGGCTCGGACTGCTCCGGGTGCATCTGCCGGCGCGCCTCGGACTTGATGCCGTCCGCGGCGATCAGCACGTCGGCGCGCACGACCTCGTCGCGGCCGTCGGTGTGGCGCAGGTGGACGTCGACTCCGGCGTCGTCCTGCTCGTACCTGACGAAGCGTGCGCCGCGTACGACGGCGTCGGCCCCGAGACGCTCCACGACCTTCTCGAACAGCAGCATCTGCAGGTAGCCGCGGTGCACGAACCGCTGCTCGTGGACGTAGCCCATGTGGACGCCGCACAGCTCGGCGTAGATCTCCTGGCCGTGGTGGTTGTAGAAGATCGAGGTCCTGGCGTCGACGGAGATCGTCCGGAAGTCCTCGTAGACGTCGAGCTCGATGAGCTCCTTGGTCCCGTACACCTTGACGTCGATGCCGACGCCCAGGGGCTTGAGCTCCTCGACGGTCTCGTAGATGCGGGGGGTGAAGCCCTGCTGGTGCAGCCGCAGCGCGGTGGCGAGGCCGGCGGGGCCGGCGCCGATGATGACGATGTCCATGGTGTCCTCGTTCTCTCGTCGCGCGGGGCGGGCTCCCGTGACCGGTCCGCGCGTCTGGTGATGGTGGTCAGGCGGCTGCCGGATGGAGGATCTCGGCCAGCAGGCGACGGGTCGCGGCCCAGGAACGTGCCGCGCTGCGGGGGTTGTAGGCCACGACGTCGGGTGTCGGGGAGCTGTCGGCCTGCGGGCTGGTGAAGGCGTGCCGGGTGTCGCTGTACAGGTCGAACTCCCAGTCGACCCGGGCCTGGCGCAGTCCCGCCTCGAGGGTCGCGCGCTGGTCGGCGGTGGCCATCGGGTCGTCGGCCCCGGTGCACACCAGGACGTGGCCGGAGGGGTCGGCGGCGCTCCAGTCCGCCTGGGGGTCGAGCAGGTCGAGGCCGCCGTGGATGCTGATGGCGCCGCGGAGGCGTCCGCCCGTGCGCAGGTACTCGAGCACCGACGAGCCGCCGAAGCAGTAGCCGAGGCCGACGAGGCGCGCCCCGTCCAGCTCGGGCTGCTCGGACGCGGCGGCGTGAGCCGCGCCGACGCGCCCGGTCCAGCGGGTGCGGTCGGAGACCATCGCGCCGATCAGGGGTCCGATCTCGTCCTGGGTGGCCGGCCGGGTCCGGTCGCCCCAGACGTCCGCGGCGAAGACGGCGTAGCCGAGACGCACGAGGCCCCGGGCGACCGCGAACATGTCGTCGCCGAGCCCGAAGGCGTCGTGGACCAGCAGCACCCCCGGGGCGTTCTCGGCGCCCGGCGGTGCGACCACGGCACCGACCATCCGGGTGTCCTCGTGGGAGTACTCGACGTCACGCAGGACCGCGTCGTCCATGTGCCACCTTCCGTCGTGGTGCCGAGCGGCTGGTGTGCGGCACCACGGGTCCGTTCCCGGGCGCCGTCCTGCGACCGGTGCTGGTCGCGTTCAGAGGGCTCGACGTTGAAGCGTTCGAGGATCGTATAGGAAATGCGAACAGGATCTCAACCGTCGCGCGAGCCTGCCTGATGCCTCACCGCGCGGAGGATCGTTGATAGATCAACGCTCCGACGGCCATACGACGGATGAGATCTCGCAGAAGCCGCGGCAGAGACTTGCTTGTTCTGTGAGGTTCTGCATATGGTTTCGAACACGATCCCACGGTCGGGTGACAACCCCGTCCGGTCCCGCGACGTCGCGGGAGGCACACGGCAGTGCCCGGGGGACCGCACGCAAGACGGGAGCAGCGAAGCGACATGACCGTCGTCGACATCAACATCCACCACCTGCCCGAGGACCTCTTCACCAACGAGAAGATCCTCCACGGGTTCCTCGACAGCGCACCGCGGGGATTCGGCGAGATCGCCCGGGTGGCCACCACCGAGGGCGGCAAGCAGCAGCTGATCCTGGAGAAGCCGGCCGGCCACCAGAACCTCAACTACGTCGACGGCGACTACTCGGTGGAGTCCAAGCTCGCCGCGATGGACGACGCCGGTGTCGACTACGGCGTCATGCGGGTCCCGGTGTGGCAGGAGTGGCTTCCGCTCGAGATCTGCAAGGAGGTCAACGACAACGCGCACGACATCGTCGAGCGGTCGAACGGGCGACTGTTCGCGACCGCCTGCGTCCCCCCGTGGGGCGGCAAGGAGAACATCTACGAGCTCGAGCGCTGCGTCAACGAGCTCGGTGCCGTCGGTGTGCAGCTCGCCTGCCACTACGGGCAGCTCTACCTCGACGACGAGGTGTTCGAGCCCTACCTCAAGGTGATCGAGAAGCTCGACGTCCCCGTCGTCGTGCATCACACCCCGCTGCCGGTCGAGTGGCGCTCCGTCATCGACTACACGAACCTGCGCCGCGAGTACGGACGGATCCTGGACCAGGGCACGGCTGTCGGGCGCGAGCTCTTCAGCGGCATGTTCGACCGCATGCCCGGCCTGCGGTTCATCCACACGATGATGGGCGGCAACTGGTTCGCCAACACGGCGCTCCTGACGCCGCACGCCTCGAACAAGAAGGAAGCGATCGACCGCCTCGACCCGACCGGCGGCGACAAGATCAAGAGCTACCTCGAGAACAACATCTACTTCGACATGACCCACCCGCACTCGTGGGGCAAGGACCAGGTCGAGGCGGCCATCAAGATCAACGGTGCCGACCACTACCTCTTCGGCTCGTCCTTCCCGGTGTTCTACGGATGGATGAGCCAGGGCGTCGAGTTCGTCAAGAACGAGCTCGAGATCACCGACGCCGAGCGGGACCAGGTCCTGTCCGGCAACGCCCAGCGGCTGTTCAACCTGCCGATCTAGGTCGGCAGAGCCCTGTCCGCCGTCCACCGGGGACGGCGGACACCCGCCACCACCACCGATGGATGACGGCGCAAGGAGGCGCCCACACCATGAAGAGAACACACTTCGCGCGAAGCCTGGCGACCGCGACCGTCCTGGCCCTCGCGGTCGGGGCCTGCTCGAGCGACAGCGGCGAGGAGACCGAGACCACCGAGACCGACAGCGCCGCCACCGAGGCGGCCACGGAGGGTGAGGGCGTGGTGCCCGGCTCCGTGCTCCGGGTCAACTGGGGCGGATTCCCGGAGAACTGGGCACCGGGCGCCGAGATGGAGGCCGGCAACATGCGGGTCCCCTACGAGAACCTCACCCAGGTCGTCGACGGAGAGGTCCTGCCGTTCCTCGCCACCGACTGGGAGCAGACCGACGAGAGCCTGACGCTCACCCTCGCCGAGGGGGTGACCTTCCACGACGGGACGCCGTTCGACGCCGAGGCGGTCAAGGCCAACATCGAGAAGATCCAGAGCACGCCCGGGCCGTACTCCGGGCCGTTCCAGGTCATCGAGTCGATCGACGCGGTCGACGAGCTCACCGTGACGTTCACCTTTTCGGGGCCGGCGCCGTCCATGCTGACCACCCTCAGCACGCGGGCGGCGCCGATGGCCAGCCCGGCCGCGATCGAGGCCGGCACCGTCGAGTCCGAACCTGTCGGGACCGGCCCCTGGGCGTACGACCCGGACGCCTCGATCGCCGGCACCCGGATGGTCTTCGGCCCGTACGAGGACTACTGGGGTGAGCGCCCCGGCTTCGAGACCGTGCAGATCGTCGCGATCCCCGAGGACAACGCCGCCACCGCGGCGCTCGCCGGCGGCGAGATCGACCTGACGGACACCGAGGCCAACCAGTTCACGACGATCGACGACTCGGACAGCCTCGAGCGGCTGGGCTACCCGGCGATCCGCAACAACCCGATGTTCTTCGACCGGGGTCCCGGAGGGGCCTTCGAGGACGTCGAGGTCCGCCAGGCGGCGTGCTACGCCCTGGACACCGCGGTGGTCGCCGAGCTGCAGCCGGACTACGTCGAGCGCACCCAGCACTTCGCCGAGGGTGAGCAGGGCTACAACCCCGAGATCACCGGGTACGAGCACGACCTCGACATGGCCCAGGAGCTCTACGACTCCGCCGGCAACCCGACGGTGGACGTCGAGGCCCTCGCGACCGTCTTCACCGAGGACCAGACCCAGATCTACGCCGAGCAGATCGGTGAGGTCGGCATGAGCATCGAGGTCCAGAGCGCCCCGCCGCCCCAGTACTTCTCGGAGTGGAACAGCGGACGCTACGGTTTCGGTCTCGGCGGCAACGACGAGCTGACACCCTACGACTGGTACACGTCCTGGTTCGCTGCCGACGCGCCGGGCAACCCTGCCGGTGTCGAGAGCGACGAGCTCGCGGCGGCCGCCGACGCCGCCATCGCCGCAGGGCTCTCCGAGGAGGCCGACGCCCTGTGGGCCGAGGTCACGAAGATCATCGCCGACGAGGCGCTGACCTGCGGTCACATGGCCGGTCAGGAGTTCCTGGCCTGGAACGCCGACACCGTGACCGGGGTCGATGCACCGCCCGAGGCCTGGGAGACGAACCTGGTCAACTACCGCGACCTGCGTCCTGCCGATTCCTGACGCGTGCCGCACCACGAAGGAGTGTGACCGATGGGCAAGCTCATCGCCTACCGCCTGGCGTTCGCCGTCCCGCAGCTGATCATCATCTCGATCGTGGTGTTCTCCCTGACCTACCTGGTCCCCGGGAGCCCCGCGGCGGCGATGCTCGGTACGGCGGCGACGCCGGAGTCGATCGCCCAGGTCGAGGCCCAGCTCGGCCTCGACCGGCCACCGGTCGAGCGGTTCGTCGAGTGGTTCGGCGCGCTGCTGACCGGTGACCTGGGGACCTCGTTCCGTTCGGGGACCCCGGTGACCGACCTGCTCGTCGCGCGGATCCCGGCGACGTTGTCCATCGTGTTCGGCGGCATGCTGGTCGCGCTCCTGGTCGGGGTGGGTGCCGGTGTCTTCACCGGTACCCGCCCCGGCACCGCGGCCGACCGGGTCGTCACCGGCGGGACCGTGCTCGGCCTGTCGATCCCGGAGTTCTGGCTCGGGCTCATCCTGACCACCGTGTTCGCCGTGCACCTCGGGTGGGTCCCGATCATCGCGTGGACGCCGATCACCGAGGACCCGCTCGGCTGGGCGGTCGGGATCGTCCTGCCCTCGATCGCTCTCGGGATCACGGGCGGGGCGATCATCGCCCGGCAGACCCGTGCGGCGATGGTCACGTCCATGGCCTCCCCGTTCATGGACACCCTCACCGCCGCCGGGGTCTCGCGACGCAAGCAGGTCGCCCGGTACGGCGTCAAGAACGCGCTGGTGCCGGTGCTGGCCTCCGCGGGTGTCACCTTCGCCATCCTCATCGGCGTCAGCTTCGTCGTGGAGAAGGTGTTCGCCCTCCCCGGGCTGGGCACGCTCATGCTCACCAGCGTCATCAGCCAGGACTTCGCCGTCGTGCAGGGTGTCGTGATGGTCACGGCCGTGCTCGTCATCGCGGTGAACCTGCTCCTCGACATCAGCTACGGCCTGATCAACCCCCAAGCGAGGCCCCAGTGAGTACGTCCGCCACCGTCGGCGCCGCGGCAGCCGACTCCCCGGTCCCCCGGCAGGCACGCAGCGCCGGGCAGGCCTGGCACCGACTGACCCGGCAGCCGGCAGCACTCTTCGGCCTCGTCGTCGTGCTGCTCCTGGCCGCCTGCGCGGTGCTCGCGCCGGTCATCGCCCCGTACGCGCCGGAAGCCACCGACTTCGGTGCCGCCCTGTCCGGCCCCACCGCGGCCCACCCGCTCGGGACGGACGACCTCGGACGCGACCTGCTGAGCCAGCTCGTCTACGGCGCCCGGACAGCACTGCTCGTCGCGGGCGGGTCGGTGCTGGTCGCCATGCTGATCGGCGTCCCGCTGGGCCTCCTGCTCGGGTACAAGGGCGGTTGGTACGACCGGCTCGGGTCCCGGGGACTCGACATCGCCGACGCGTTGCCCGGACTGACGGTCGGTTTCGTCGTCATCGCCGTGCTGGGACGCGGGGTCCTCGTCCTCATCCTGGCGATCGGCCTGATCTTCTGCATGAACTTCGCCCGGCTGACCCGTGCGATCACGCTCGGCGAGCGCAAGAAGCTCTACGTCGAGTCCGCCCGGGTCTCCGGGCTGACCAACCGCCAGGTCATCTTCGGCCAGATCCTGCCCAACCTCGCCGGCCCGCTGGCCGTGCAGGGTGCGGTGTTCCTCGGGTCGGCCATCAAGGTCGAGGCGGCGCTGTCGTTCCTCGGTCTCGGCCTCGGCGAGGACCAGCCCTCCTGGGGCGGCATGCTGGGCGTCGCCGCGGAGCACCAGGCGGACCGCCCGTGGATGGCGATCGCACCGGGACTCGCGATCGTCCTGACCGTGCTGGCGTTCAACCTGCTCGGGGACGGCGTCAACGACGCCCTGTCCGGCCGCCGTCGTGCGCGTCGCCGCACGGCCCTGCTGGGACGGTCCGTGCCGGCGAGGGGCGAGGCGGACCCGACCCTGGCCTCGGTCCGCGCGGCCGCCGCGTCGACGACCCCGGACGAGGCGTCGGACGACGTCCTCCTGGACGTCCGTGGGGTGAGCATCGTGGCCGATACACCGCACGGCACCACGGTGCCGCTGGTGCACGACGTGTCCGTGCAGGTGCGCAAGGGCGAGATCCTCGGCGTGCTCGGCGAGTCGGGCTCGGGCAAGTCGATGCTGGCGAAGTCGATCCTCGGCCTGCTGCCCCCGAACGTGCGGCTCAGCGGTGGCCGGATCACCCTGGGTGACCGGAGCCTGGGGACGTGCACGGCGGCCGAGCTGCGGGCGGTCCGCGGGACCGGCCTCGGCGTGGTCTTCCAGAACCCGCAGGCCAACCTCTCCCCCGTGCACACCGTGGGGCGCCAGCTCGTCGACGTCGTCCGGGCCCACCACGACATGACCCGGGCGCAGGCTCGGGCCCGGGCGGCGGAGCTGCTCGACCTGGTGGGCGTCGGCGACGTCCAGCGGCGACTCGACCAGTACCCGTACCAGTTCTCCGGCGGCATGGCGCAGCGGGTGGCGATCGCCATCGCGCTCGCCGGCGAGCCGGACCTGCTGATCCTCGACGAGGCGACGTCGGCGCTCGACGTGACGACCCAGAGCCAGGTGCTGGACCTCGTCCTGGACCTGCGCGAACGCCTCGACATGTCCATCATCAACATCACCCACGACCTCGGGGTCGCGGCGGAGACCTGCGACCGCGTGGCCGTGATGCGCTCCGGCGAGCTCGTCGAGGTCGCCGACGTGGTGGACCTCTTCGATCACCCCGGCGAGGCGTACACCGCGGCGCTGCTCGCCGCGCACCCCACGGCCGACCACGACATCGACCGGCTGCCCACGATCGCGGACGACCTCGTCGTCGGCGGCGCCCCGGCCGGGAAGTGAGGGACCGATGACCACGCGACCACTGCTCGAGGTCGACGACCTGCGGATCGACTACGACGTCGCCGGCGCCGCCTCGTGGCGCAGACGCACCCTGACGGTCGTCAAGGGTGTCAGCTTCACCATCGCTCCGGGTGAGACCTACGGGCTCGTCGGCGAGTCGGGATCGGGCAAGAGCACCACCGGGCGGGCGGTCCTGCGCCTGGCCGAGGTCACGGGCGGCAGCGTCCGGTTCGACGGCGAAGACCTCGCCGACATGCCGAGGAAGACGCCGTTGCGCTACCGGCGGGCCGTCCAGGCCGTCTACCAGGATCCTGCGGCGTCGCTCAACCCTCGCCACCGCGTGGGCCGTGCGATCACCGAGACGCTTGCGCGGCACGGCGTCCGCGGCCGTGACGCGCGGGAGAAGGCGGTCCGCGTCTTCGACCAGGTGGGCCTGACCGCGGAGCACCTGAGCCGGTTCCCGAGCCAGATGTCCGGCGGCCAGCTGCAGCGCGTCGCGATCGCCCGTGCCCTGGTCCTCGACCCGCAGCTCGTCGTCTGCGACGAGGCGGTCAGCGCGCTCGACCTGTCGACGCAGAGCCAGATCATCAACCTGCTGCGCGACCTGCAGGAGGCGAGCGGGGTGAGCTACCTGTTCATCACCCACGACCTGGGCGTGGTGCGGCACGTCTCCCACCGGGTCGGAGTGCTGAAGCAGGGCGAGATCGTCGAGCAGGGGGACACCGCCGCGATCTTCGACGCACCGCAGCACGAGTACACCCGCAGCCTGCTCGCGGCCAGCCCGGCCGCGCACCCTGCGGGCCGTGAGGAGCGCCGTGCGCTGCGGCAGCAGCGCCGCGCGGCAGCAGCCGCCTGATCGCGGCACCACGACGACGACCGGGGACGGTGCGATGGGGACCGACGAGCAGCTCGACGACTTCTTCTCCGCGGCACGGGTGACCGCACGCGACGAGGACGTCACGCTCACCAGCGACAGCTTCCGTGAGCACCTGTACGACCACGACGACCCCGTCCTCGCCCAGTGGCGAGGACTGGACTGGGCCGAGTTCTCGCGGCGGAAGATGTCGCCGGACTTCGTCCAGGAGCTGCTCGCCGAGTGGCGTGCCCTCTACGACGAACCGTTCGTCGGCGTGACCACCGACGGCACGGTCCGCGACGTGCACCGGCTACGTCCGCCGTCCGACCCGGATCCGGCCCCGGCGCGTGCCGCCCGAGAGCTGCTGGACCGCCTGGACGCCGACCAGCGAGAGGCGGTGCTCCACGCCGTCGACGCCCCCGAGTGGCGGGCGTGGAGCAACCCCGAGTTCGTGATCCACGAGGTCGGGCTGCGCCTCGAGGAACTGTCTCCCGAGATCGTCGAGGCGACGCTCGGGGTGGTCCGCGCCTCGCTCAGCCCCGAGGGCTACGACCGGGTCGTCGAGGCGATGGAGCTCAACGGCTATCTGGGGGACCTGGTGGACCTGCCGGAGCTCATGAACGACCGCAGCTACTGGTTCTCGCTGTTCGGGAAGCCGTCGACCTCCGGGGCGTGGGGCTGGCAGCTCTTCGGCCACCACGTGGCGGTCAACTTCGTCTCGGTCGCCGGCCGCCACGTCGTCGCCCCGGTGTTCCTCGGTGCCGAGCCGGCGCTGTCCGAGGACCGTCCTGCGTTGTTCGACGCCCGGGAGCGTCTGGCGATCGAGCTCGCCACCTCGCTGACCGACGCACAGCGCGCGGAGGCCGTGGTGTACTCCTCGGTGCTGGACCCCGCGATGCCCGAGGGGCGCCTGCACCCGGCCGACGAGCGGCACGTCGCGGGGGCGTTCCGGGACAATCGCGTGATCCCCGCCGAGGGGATCTGCGCGGCGGAGCTGACGGACGACCAGTGGGCGCTGCTGCGCGCGGTCGCCGAGGACTTCCTGCTGCTCCTCAGCGCGCCGCAGCGCGAGGCGACGATGGGCGACGTCGACGCGTTCCGGCACGAGACCTGGTTCGCCTGGTACGGGGCCACGGACGGCTCGCAGCCGTTCTACCTGCGCATCCAGAGTCCCGTGGTCCTCGCCGAGCTGGACCATCATGCCGGGGTGTGGTTGTCGAACCAGCTCCCGGCACGGTTCCACGTCCACACCACGCTGCGCATGCCGAACGGCAACGACTACGGGCGGGCGTACGTACGGGCGCTCGACCCGTCCTGAGCACTGCCACGTGGACCTCTCCGGTCTGCTGAACCACCCACGATGCCAAAGGAGGCACTTCATGGACCAGTCATGCTGCGCAGACGAGACCGCTGGAGAGACCCGGAGGGCGGGAGTCTCCCGGCGACTCCTGCTCGGAGGGATCGCCGGGGCGGTCGGGACGGCCGCCCTCGGTGGTGGACTCCCCGCGGCCGCGGCCGCCGGCCGCGCCAGAGCACCACGGATCCCTGACAGGGGAACCTCGCTCGTCCTGCTGGGGACGAAGGGCGGCCCCCCGTTGGACGCGCACCGGTCGGGGATCTCCAGCGCACTGGTGGTCGACGGGGCCGTGTACGTCGTCGACCTGGGCCGCAACGCGACCACGCAGTACCACGTGGCGGGCCTGGACTTCGGGTCGCTGGCGTCGGTGTTCGTGACGCACCTGCACGCCGACCACGTGGCCGACTACGCGAACCTGTTCCTGCTCGGCGGGCACCAGCGTCCGGTGCAGGGTGACACCCTCCCGGACAGCACGCCGGTCTACGGACCCGGCCCGGCCGGGGGCCTGCCGCCGGCGTTCCGCGGCGGCGACGTGCCGACCACCAGCCCCGAGAACCCGACGCCGGGCCTGCTCTCGCTGACGGACAGCGTCATGGACGGCTTCGCCTACCACTCGAACTACTTCATGCGGAACTCGAGCATCCGCGAGACGCGGTCGCTCGCCGACGTCCACGAGCTCGCGCCCCCGGTGACGTCGAGCTTCGAGGACGTCGCACCGGACATGGGTGCGTTCGTGGTGCACGAGGACGACAGGGTGCGGGTGAGCGCCGTGCTGGTGCCGCACGGGAACGCCTACCCGTGCTACGCCTACCGGTTCGACACCGACCACGGCTCGGTCACCTTCTCCGGTGACACGGCGACCAGCACGAACCTGGAGCGGATGGCGCGCGGGTCCGACGTCCTCGTGCACGAGGCGATCAACGTGGAGGGATGGAACGGCCCCGAGTCGGTGCGGGCCCACCTCGTGGACGGTCACGTGGAGGTGCAGGAGGTCGGCGGTGTCGCCCAGCGTTCCGAGGTCGAGCACCTCGTGCTCAGCCACCTGGGTGACCTGGCGGCGGAGGGAGACCTCGACGCCCAGCAGTGGCGGCGCTGGGCCTCGCGCGGCTACGACGGTCGGGTGACCGTGGGCGCCGACCTCGACGTCTTCACCCTGGGACGCCCCGGGCGGAGCTGACGCCGCTGTCGCGCACCGGGATCTGCGGGTCGACGAGGGCCTCCGCCACCGCTGTCAGGCTTCGGCGGAGGCCCTGTCGTCCTCCTCGGCCAGCTGTCGCTCGTGCTCGTGGATGGCGACGACCGTGTTGAGCTCGTGCCGCCGTGCGGCCGTCTCGATGACGTCGGGGTCGGCGCCGCCCGCGATGAGGTCGATGAGCCCGTCGTGCTCCGCGAGCGAGGCCAGCGCGCGGCCCGGCGCGTACCAGAAGGCCGACCGGCGGATGATCTCCAGGCGGGTCCACTCGTCGGTCACGAGCGAGGAGAGCCGGGGGTCGTCGCACCGGGAGCACAGGAGCTGGTGGAACTGCCGGTTCAGCGCACCGAACCGCGCGGGGTCGAAACCTTCCAGCGCGCGTCGCATCTCGTGGTTCAGGTGGCGGGCGTGGTCGAGCTCGTCGCCGGACAGCCGGGGGGCGGAGAGCGCGGTGGCGTACCCCTCGAGGCGGGCGAGGAGCTGCATCGTCTGCTCCCAGGAGTCGGTGTCGAAGGTCTTGACCACAGCCCCGGCGTTGCGGACGATGTCGATCCAGCCCTCCGCCTCGAGCCGACGCAGGGACTCTCGCCACGGCACGGAGCTGATGCCGTACTCCCGGGCGAGCTTGTCGATCACCAGACGATGTCCGGGCGCGAACGTGCCCTCCATGATCCCCTGGCGCAGGATCTCGTAGCACTGATCGGCTTTACTGACTGCCACGGCGTCGGACTCCTCTGTCGGTCGGTGCGAACGCAGCCAGGGCGTGGTGTCACGCCATCGGACCTCGTTGTTCGCTGGGCTGATCATATCCGAGATCGCACAGGATTGGGCCGGTGTCGCGGATGCGCTCGAGCAGGCGGACCAGCCGGGGGTCGGTCGTCGAGTCCCGGCGGGTCAGGACGAGCGCGCGCATCGGTGCCGGCTCGGGGTCGACCCGGCGCACGGTCACGCGGAACCGGTCCAGGCTCGCCCGGTCCGGGTCGGGCAGGAGGGCGCGGGCGACCCCGGCCTCGACCAGGGGCAGACCCGCCTGGATGGTCTCGACGGTACGCACGGACCGCGGGCGGACGTCGTGCCGGCGCAGGACCTCCTCCACGGCCTCGGGGAGGCTGGGCACCGCGGCAGTGCGGCGCGGCAGCATCAGGTCGGCGCCGTCGAGCACCGACAGCGGCACGGGATCGGGCGCGTCGTGGCAGTCGGGTGGCAGGACGGCCACCAGGGGGACCGGTCCCCAGTCGTGGACGTCGAGACTGCCGCGGTGTCGGGCGACGAACCGCTCGTGCTCGGCGACCACGATCGCCGCGAGGTCCACCCGCCGCTGCTGGAGCATGTCGATGGCCTCCCAGGGTGGCGGGTCGACCAACCTGACCTCGACGTCGGGGGCGTCGGCGGCGTGCCGGCGCAGCAGGGTCGGGAGGCGGTGCCACATCAGCACGGGGACGGCGGCGACGGTGAGCGAGCCGGCGGTCCCCTCGGCGAACCGCCCCAGGGCGGCGACCATGTCGTCGATCTCCCCGAGGATCCGCGAGGCCGCGTCCAGGAGGTAGCGGCCCGCGCTCGTCGGTTCCACGCCTCGCGGCGTGCGGTGCAGGAGCCGAACTCCGAGCTCGCCCTCGAGCTTGGAGATCGCCACGCTGAGCGGAGGCTGGGACAGGTGGAGCACCTCGGCGGCCGCCGTCAGCGAACCGGCGTCGACGACGGCGACGAAGTAGCGCAGATGGCGCAGTTCCATAGGTAGATCTTAAGCCGTGAGGTACCACTATACATTCCCTGTATATCTGTCCCAGCGAATCGGTAGTTCCCAGGGACCCTCCGACGGTGCGACCGTGCTTGTCACCGGTCGGGCCGACCGGTGACGAGTCCCCTGGAGAAGGAGCCGACGATGCTTCCGCAGACGAACTTCGACCCCCCGTTCACGATCACACGGGCGAGCCACGTCTCGCTCGGCGTCACCGACCTCGAGGCCAGCCGCGACTTCTACCGTGACGTGATCGGTCTCGTGGTCACCGAGGAGACCGACGACGTGGTCTACCTGCGCGGCCTGGAGGAGGATGCCCACCACTCGCTCGTGCTGGAACGCAGCGACGAGGCCGCGGCGCACCGCGTCGGGCTGCGGGTGCGGACCGACGCCGACGTCGTCGCGGCCGAGAACCACTTCAGGGCGGCCGGCATCGAGCACCAACGGGTCGAGAAGGACCATCAGGGCCCCACGCTGCAGTTCCGCGACCCGGTCGGCACCCACATGGAGATCACGTCCTCCATGGAGACGGTGCGGCGCAAGATGGCCGACTTCCACGACTTCCGTGCCGGAGCACCGCAGCGCCTGGATCACTACCAGGTGGTCACGTACGACGTGCAGCGGGCCACGGACTTCTGGTCCTCGCTGGGGATGCGGATGTCGGAGTACACGGCCAAGGACGGCACGGACGAGCTGTGGGGCACCTGGCTCGAGGTCAAGGGCAACACCCACGACCTCGTGTTCACCAACGGCCGCGGACCGCGGCTGCACCACTTCGCCTACACGGTCCCCGACGCCACGGCGCTCATCCACGCCGCCGACGTCACGGGGTCCAAGGGGTTCGGGCAGGAGATCGACCGCGGCCCGGGGCGGCACGGGCTGTCGAACGCGCTGTTCCTGTACGTGCGCGACCCCGACCAGCACCGCATCGAGCTGTTCACGACCCACTACCAGTTCATCGACCTCGAGTCCGAGCCCATCCGGTGGGACGTGTCCAACCCACGGCGCGCCCAGCAGTGGGGCATGCCGGCCTCGAACCGTTGGTTCTTCGAGGCGAGCGAGTTCCCGGCCGAGGAGGTCCGCGAGCCGCTCCTGACCGCGACGCCGGAGACCCTCGAGCAGTACCTCGGCCTGCACTGAGCCGTGGTGACCCCCTCGCTCGGCGAGGAATCGTATACGATCGAGACCGGCCGACGGCGGCAACCGGTGCCGCTCGGCCCTGCGAGGAGCGCATGACCACCGACCAGCCCACCGATCTGTCCGGCACCGCGGGCGGCCTGCTCGCCGAGCGCCCCGGCAAGATCGTCGCCGTCCACCTCACCTACCACTCCCGCGCCGACGAACGGGGCCGTCGGCCGGCTCACCCGTCGTACTTCCTCAAGCCGTCCAGCTCCCTGGCGGCGACCGACCGGACCGTCGAGCGGCCGGCCGGGACCGAGCTGCTCGCCTTCGAGGGCGAGATCGCCCTCGTCCTCGGCCGGACCGCGCGACGCGTGTCCCCTGCCGAGGCATGGGACCACGTCGCCTGGGTCACCGCGGCGAACGACCTCGGCCTCTACGACCTGCGCACCGCCGACAAGGGCTCCAACCTGCGCTCCAAGGGCGGTGACGGGTTCACCCCGCTGGGCCCCCGGCTGCTGGACGCCCGCGCGCTCGACCCCTCCGCCCTGCGCGTCCGGACCTGGGTCGACGGCGAGCTGCGCCAGGAGGACACCACGGCGGGCCTGCTGTTCGCGCTGCCCCTCCTCGTCGCCGACCTCTCCCAGCACCTCACCCTCGAGCCCGGAGACGTGATCCTCACCGGCACGCCCACCGGCTCCAGCGTGGTCGTGCCGGGCGAGGTCGTCGAGGTCGAGGTCGACGCGCCCGAGGCTCAGGGCACCCTGTCCACCGGGCGGCTCACCACCACGGTGACCCAGGGCGACGTCCCCTTCGACCCGGCGCTCGGTGCGGTCCCCGCCGTCGACGACACGCAGCGGGCCGAGGCGTGGGGGGTGCGCTCCGAGGGCCCGGCCGGGACCGACCACGACGGTGCCCCGCCCGCCGTCGTGGTCGGCATGGACCCCGACCTGCGCACCAGACTGCACCGCGCCCCCGTGGCGGCCCTGTCCGCACAGCTGCGCTCGCGTGGCCTGGACGACGTCACCGTCGACGGTGTCGTCCCGCTGCACCCCGGGCAGAAGCTCGTCGGCACCGCCCGCACCCTCCGGTTCGTCCCGAACCGCCCGGACCTGTTCCGTGCGCACGGCGGCGGGTACAACGCCCAGAAGCGGGTGTTCGACGCCGTCGGTCCCGACGAGGTCATCGTCATCGAGGCCCGCGGCGAGGCCGGTTCGGGCACGCTCGGCGACATCCTCGCGATCCGCGCCCGGGAGCGGGGTGCGGCCGGCATCGTCACCGACGGCGGCGTCCGCGACGTCACCGCCGTCACGGAGGTCGGTATCCCGGTGTACTGCGCCGGGGCCCACCCGGCTGTCCTCGGCCGCAAGCACGTGCCGTGGGAGGGTGACGTCACGGTCGCCTGCGGCGGCACGACCGTCCAGCCCGGCGACGTCCTCGTCGGCGACGCCGACGGGGTGCTCGTCATCCCGCCGGACCTGGTCGAGGAGGTCGTGGACGCCGCGCTCGCCAAGGAGGACGAGGACGCCTGGGTGGCCGAGCAGGTGGCCGCCGGACACCCGGTCGAGGGGCTGTTCCCGCCCACCGGGGCCTGGCGCGAGAAGTACGACGCCTGGAGGGCCGCACGATGACGCTTCCTGCCGAGACGGTCCGGGCGATCGCCGCCGAGCTCGCCGACGCCCACCGGGACCGCGCCGTCGTCCCCCGGATCACGGCACGCTACCCCGGGGCCACGATCGAGGACTCCTACGCCATCCAGAACGTGTGGCGGGACCGTATGCTCGCCTCCGGACGCCGGCTCGTCGGGCGCAAGATCGGCCTGACGTCGAAGGCCATGCAGGCCGCGACCGGGATCACCGAACCCGACTACGGGGTCATGTTCGACGACACCGTCGTCGGCAACGGCGCCGTGCTCCCCCACGGCGAGTACTCCAACGTGCGCATCGAGGTCGAGCTCGCGTTCGTGCTCGACCGGCCGCTCGAGGGACCGCACTGCAGCCTGTTCGACGTGCTGCGCGCCACCGAGTACGTCACGCCGGCGCTCGAGGTGCTGAACTCCCACATCGAGCTCGAGGGGCGCACGATCGTCGACACGATCGCCGACAACGCCGCGTACGGCGCCATGGTGGTCGGAGGCAACCCGACCCCGCCGCACGAGGTCGACCTGCGGTGGGTCTCCGCCCTGCTCTACCGCAACGAGACCATCGAGGAGACAGGCGTCGCCGCCGGCGTGCTCAACCACCCCGGGACCGGGGTGGCCTGGCTCGCGAACAAGCTCCACCAGCACGGCGACCGCCTCGAGGCGGGCGAGATCGTCCTCGCCGGGTCCTTCACCCGACCGATGTGGGTGTCCGCCGGGGACAGCGTGCTGTGCGACTACGGCCCGATGGGAACGGTGACATGCCGCTTCGACTGACCCCGACCTTCCGCGCCGCCCTGGAGACCACCGACCGGCCCTTGTCCGGGATGTGGGTCTGCAGCGGCAGCCCGCTCGTCGCCGAGATCTGCGCCGGCGGCGGCCTCGACTGGCTCCTGATCGACATGGAGCACGCCCCCAACGGGCTCGAGTCCGTGCTGACACAGCTCCAGGCGGTGGCTGCCTACCCCGTGACCCCGGTGGTGCGCGTGCCCGCGAACGACCCGGTGACGCTCAAGCAGGTGCTCGACCTCGGCGCCCAGAACGTGCTGGTGCCCATGGTCTCCAGCGCCGCCGAGGCCCGTGCAGCGGTCGCCGCCGTGCGTTACCCGCCCGGCGGCCGCCGCGGCATCGGGTCGGCGCTCGCGCGCTCCGGCCGGTGGAACCGCGTCGACGGGTACCTGGCCGACGGCGACGACCACGTCGCCCTGTTCGTCCAGGTTGAGGACGTCGCAGCGGTCGAGGCTGCCGCCGAGATCGCCGCCGTCGAGGGCGTCGACGGGGTGTTCGTCGGGCCGTCGGACCTCTCGGCCTCGATGGGACTCATCGGCCAGCAGACGCACCCCGCCGTCAAGGAGAACGTGCTGCGCACCTTCGACGCCGTGCGCGGCGCCGGGAAGGCCGTCGGTGTCAACGCCTTCGACCCGGACGTCGCCGACGAGTACCTCGCCGCCGGGGCCAC
Organism: Isoptericola haloaureus; assembly: GCF_036689775.1. Classification (NCBI taxonomy): domain Bacteria; kingdom Bacillati; phylum Actinomycetota; class Actinomycetes; order Micrococcales; family Promicromonosporaceae; genus Isoptericola; species Isoptericola haloaureus. Next base: position 162,409 of record NZ_JBAGLP010000117.1, read on the forward strand.
GTTCGTCCTGGTCGGTGCCGATGTCGCACTGCTCGCCCGAGGCTCGGAGGAGCTCGCGGCACGGTTCGCCCAGGGTGACGGCCGGGCGCGCGCCGGGTACTGACGACCGGCCGGTGTCGCTACCTGCCGAGGTCAGGGCGCGCTCTGCCCGCGGACCAGCTCCAGGTCGACCTCGAGCGCGTCCGGGTCCACGCCGTCGGGCAGCTCCACGACGCTGGTGGAGTAGACGAAGTCCATCGTGCACACCGGTCCCCCGTCGACCTCCAGGCGCACCGTGACCCGGTCGCCGTCGACCGTGACCGACGTCGGGCGCCACGGGCACGACGAGCTCCCGGCGGCGTAGACCGCCAGCCGTCCGTCCTCGCCCAGCACCCAGCCCGGCTCGCCGCCGGCGGCGACGTCCTCCTCGACACCGGCCGGCACGCCGTCGTACGTGGTGAGCACCAGGTCCTCGTCGGAGGACTGGCGCACCAGGAACGCCACGAGCAGGCCGACCAGCACCACCGCGGCGATCACGGCCAGCCGCAGCGGCAGCCACCGGCGCGCGCCCCGGCCCGCGTCGGACCCCATCAGCGCTCCAGCACGGCGACGGCCTCGACGTGGTGCGTCATCGGGAACAGGTCGAAGGCGCGCAGCCCCGTCAGCCCGTACCCGTGCTCGGCGAGGTAGCCGACGTCGCGGGCCAGCGCCGCCGGGTCGCACGCCACGTACACCACCCGGGTCGGACGGCGGTCCGCGATCGCCTGCACCACGGCGCGGCCCGCCCCGGCCCGCGGCGGGTCGAGCACCACGACGTCGGCGTCCCCGCCCGCGTCGCCCGCCGCGTCCCCGTCCAGCAGCACCGCGTCGACGGCCCCGAGGTGCAGCTCGACCTGCGGCGCGTCGTGGGCGTTGCGGCGGGCGTCCTTGACCGCGCGGGTGTCGGACTCGACGGCCACGACGCGCCCACGGGAGCCGACGGCGGCGGCCAGCGGGAGCGTGAAGAGCCCGGCACCCGAGTACAGGTCGAGCACCCGGGCGCCGTCCAGGTCGCCGGCCGCGTCGAGCACGGCGTTCGCGAGCACGCCGGGCGCCTCGCGGTGCACCTGCCAGAACCCGTCGGCGGTCACGCGGAACCGGTGCTCGACGCCGGCCACCTCCACGTGCTCCGAGACCGAGCGCCGGGCGTTGGGGCGGGTGTCGGGCCGGCCGCGCCGCCACGGCACGCCGTCGACGAGCAGCACGGGCGGGGACCCGGACGCAGGGGCCACGAGCTCCAGCCGCTGCCCGGGACGCCACCCGCCGCCCCAGACGCCCTCGGTGTCGGCGAGCGCCGCGACGTCGGGCGTCGCCAGCGGCATCGCCTCGAGCGGGACGACGTCGTGGGAGCGGAAGGCCCGCATCCCGGCGCGGCCGGCGTGGTCGGTGACGAGCTCGACGCGGGTGCGGTAGCCGAGGCCGCCGCGGGCGTCGTCGCCGGGCGCCGCCTCGACGGTGACCGCGCGCTCGAGCCAGGCCAGGCGCTGCAGCTGCTCGGCCAGCACGTCGGCCTTCCAGCGGCGCTGCGCCGGCAGCGCGACGTGGGACAGCTCGCCGCCTCCCACGCCGCCAGGACCGGCGGCCGGCCAGGCCGGGGCGACCCGGTCGGGCGAGGCCTCGAGCACCTCGACGGCGTCCGCCCGCCAGAACCGCTTGCCGCCCTCGGTGACGCGGGCGCGCACGCGCTCTCCGGGCAGGGTGTGGCGGACGAACACGACGCGACCGTCGTGGCGGGCGACGCAGTGCCCGCCGTGGGCGACGGGTCCGACCTCGAGCTCGAGCTCGAGACCGACGGCAGGGTCGACGGGACGGGGGCGCGGGGCGGAACGGCGAGGTCGGGGCACGTCCCCCATTCTCACCCGGGAAGGTCGGACTCGAGTCCCGTCTGTCCCTCGGAGGAGGAGAGCTGCCACGGCACGGACGCGACCACGACGCCCGGGGTGAACAGCAGCCGGCCCTTGAGCCGCAGGGCGGACTGGTTGTGCAGCAGCTGTTCCCACCAGTGCCCGACGACGTACTCGGGGATGTAGACGACCACGAGGTCGCGCGGGGACTCGCGCCGCACCGAGCGCACGTACTGCAGCACGGGCCGGGTGATCTCCCGGTACGGCGAGTCGAGCACCCGCAGCGGCACCGGCAGGTGCAGCGCCTCCCAGCGGTCGCGAAGGTCGGCGATCTCCACCGGGTCGACGCCGACGGTGACGGCCTCCAGCACGTTGGGGCGCGAGGCCCGGGCGTAGGCCAGGGCGCGCATCGTCGGCTTGTGCACGCGCGAGACGAGCACGACGGCGTGCACCCGGCTGGGCAGGGCGCGGGCGCCGGAGATGTCGTCGAGCGCCAGCTCGTCGCGCACGCGCGAGTAGTGCCGGTGGATGGCCCGCATGAGGACGAACAGCACGCCCATCGCGACGAGCGTGATCCAGGCGCCGTGGGTGAACTTGGTGACCAGCACGATGACCAGCACCGCGGCGGTCAGGACGAACCCGACGCCGTTGACGGCGCGCGACCACTTCATGCGGGTGCGTTCGCGGGGGTTGGGCTCCTTGCGCAGCGCGCGGGTCCAGTGCCGCAGCATCCCGAGCTGGGACAGGGTGAACGAGACGAAGACGCCCACGATGTAGAGCTGGATGAGCGCGGTCACCTCGGCGCCGAAGCCGACGATGAGCACCGCGGCCGCGATCGCGAGGGTGACGATGCCGTTGGAGAACGCCATGCGGTCGCCGCGGGTGTGGAGCTGGCGCGGCAGGTAGCCGTCCTTGGCCAGGATGGAGCCCAGGCCCGGGAAGCCGTGGAACGCCGTGTTCGCCGCGAGGAGCAGCACCAGGGCGGTGACGCCGACGACGATCATCGCGACGATCCCGGCCCCGCCGAAGATCGTCTCGGCGAGCTGGGCCAGCACGGGGTGCTGCTCGTACTCCTCCCCCACGAGCTCGCCGCCGCGGGTGAGCTGGGTGGCGGGGTCCTCGACGAACTTCACCCCGGTGGCCTGGGCCAGGAAGAGGATGGTCATGAGCATCGCGGCGGAGATGCCGCCCAGCAGCGCCAGCGTGGAGGCGGCGTTGCGTCGCTTGGGCCGGCGGAAGGCCGGCACGCCGCTGGTGATCGACTCGACGCCGGTCAGCGCCACCGCGCCCGACGCGAACGCCCGGGCCACGAGGAACGCGCCCGCGACGCCCACGAGCCCCTGCTCGAACCCGGCGCCGGGCACGAGCTCGAGCTCGGCGCTGGCGGCCTGCGGCAGCGCGCCGCTGAGGTGCCGGACGGCGCCGACGACGGCGAGGATCCCGACCGCCCCCATGAAGCAGTAGATGACGACGACGAACACCCAGGAGGACTCCCGGATCCCGCGCAGGTTCACCACGGTCAACGCGACGACGAGCCCGGCGGCCACCCACTCCTCCAGGCCGCGCGCCGCCGGCACCACGACCGCGAGGTACTGGGCCGCGGCCGACAGCGACACCGCCACGGTGAGCACGTAGTCGAGCAGGAGGGCGGAGGCGACGCCGATGCCGGCCGTCGGCCCGAGGTTGGTCGTGGCGACCTCGTAGTCGCCGCCGCCCGAGGGGTAGGCGCGCACGATCTGGCGGTAGGACGCCACCACGACGAGCAGCACGGCGACGACCACGAGCCCGACCCACGGCGACAGCGCCGTGGCGGCCAGGCCGGCGAGGGCCAGCATGAGCAGGATCTCGTCCGGGGCGTACGCCATCGACGACAGCGCGTCCGAGGCGAACACGGGCAGGGCGACCCGCTTGGGCAGGAGAGACTTCTTGGAGCTCTCGCTGCGCAGCGGGCGTCCTACGAGCAGCCGCTTGGCGGCGTCCGCGATGTCCGACACGATGACACATGCTATGCCTCCGACGCCCCGCAGGCCGGGTCGGCGTCCGCCGTGGCCTGGGTATAGCGTCTGGTGCGTGCACTTCGTGATCATGGGTTGCGGTCGTGTGGGTTCCACGCTCGCGCAGACCATCGAGGCCAACGGCCACTCCGTGGCCGTCATCGACCAGAACCCCGACGCGTTCCGGCGACTGCCGTCGGACTTCGCCGGGCACAAGGTCACCGGCGTCGGCTTCGACCGGGAGACCCTCACCCAGGCCGGGATCGAGGACACGTTCGGGTTCGCCGCGGTCTCCGACGGTGACAACTCCAACGTGCTCGCGGCCCGCGTGGCCCGCGAGACCTACGGCGTCGAGCACGTCGTGGCCCGGATCTACGACCCGCACCGCGCCGAGATCTACCAGCGGCTCGGCATCCCCACCGTGGCGACCGTGCGCTGGACCGCCGACCAGGTGCTGCGCCGGATGCTGCCCCTGGGCGCGACGGACGAGTACCGCGACCCGTCGGGGACGGTCCGCCTGGCCCAGGTCGACCACCACCCGGGCTGGCTCGGGCTGTCGGTGCGGCGGATCGAGGCCACGACGGGCGCCCGGGTCGCCTTCATCACCCGGTACGCCGAGGCCCTGATCGTCGGGCCGGACACCCTGCTGCAGGAGAACGACGTGCTGCACGTGCTCATGCACGCCGACGACGCCGCGCGCGTCGAACGACTGCTGACCCACACCCCGGGCCCGGAGGAGGAGGACTGATGCGCGTCGTCATCGCCGGGGCCGGGTCGGTCGGCCGGTCCATCGCCGCCGAGCTGCTCACCAACGACCACGAGGTCGTCCTGGTCGACAAGAACCCGTCGGCCATGCGCGTGGCCCAGGTGCCCGACGCGGACTGGCTGCTGGCGGACGCCTGCGAGACCGAGGCGCTCACGGGGGCCGACGTCGCCTCGGCGGACGTCGTCGTCGGCGCCACGGGCGACGACAAGGTCAACCTCGTCTTCTCGCTGCTGGCCAAGACGGAGTTCGCGGTACCGCGCACGGTGGCGCGGGTGAACAACCCCCGCAACGAGTGGATGTTCGACGACTCCTGGGGCGTCGACGTGGCGGTCTCCACGCCGCGGATCATGACGGCGATGGTCGAGGAGGCCGTCTCGGTCGGCGACCTGGTGCGCATCTTCACGTTCCACCAGTCCGGTGCGGACATCTTCGAGGTCACGCTGCCCGAGGAGTCGCCGCTGGTCGGCCTGCGGGTGCAGGACGTCAGGTGGCCGGCGGACACGGTGCTGGCGTGCATCGTGCGCGGCATCCAGCCGTTCAACCCCACGGGCGACGACGCCCTGGAGGCCGGTGACGAGCTGATGTTCGTCACGGGGCAGGAGGCCGACCCGGCGGTGCTGCAGCAGCTCGTCGTCGACGGCCCGGAGTTCGGCTGAGGATCAGGCCCGGTCGTCCGCCGCGTCCGCGGCCGGCTCCTCGCGGTGCGCACCGCGCACCACGACCCAGGTCAGCCAGAGGACCAGGCCCCACAGCGGCAGGCCGAGCGCCAGGTGCATCGTGCCGAGCCAGCCGACGTCGCCGTCGAGGTAGAGCGGCACCTTGACCGCGAGACGTATGCCGAACAGGCCGACCCAGAACCAGCTGGCGATCGTGTAGCGCCGCACCAGGTCGGCGTCGGCGCGCCACGCGGCCAGCGGGGCCCACGGGCTCGCGGTCTGCGCGGTGTCGTCCGCCGCCGCTCCCCCGTCCTCGGCGGGGCGCTGCGCGGCGGACTGGTCGACGAACCCGGCCCGCACGGCCTCGACGAAGAGACCCACCAGGGGCCAGCGCACGACGATCGAGACGACGAAGGCCACCAGGTAGGCGGCGTTGGTCCACAGGCCCCAGACGTAGAAGTCCTCGGCCTCCCCCGACGTCCATGCCCAGATCACGCCGACGGCGATGCCCAGCACGCCGCCGACCGCCTGGGTGACGGGGGTGCGCTGCACGAGGCGTGCGCCGACGGTGACGAGTGCTGCGGCCCCGGAGCCGACGAGCGCGGTGGTGAGGTCGGTGGTCAGGACGTAGGCGACGACGAAGACGAGTCCGGGCAGGATCGCCTCGACGACACCGCGGACCCCGCCGATCGCCTCGCCCAGGGAGAACGAGTCACCGGTGACGGCGCGCATCCCGCGCCGAACGCCGGCGTCGGCCGGGTCGGCGGCGAGGTCGCGGTGCTCCTCGTCGTGCGGGTGGCTGCTCATTCGCCCGCCCGGGCGCGCAGCTCGTAGCGCGGGTTGAACATGGCGCGCCGCCCCTCACGGGTGGTCACCATGCCCTCGACGCGCAGCCGCCGGCCGGGCTGGATGCCGGCGATCTCGCGGCGGCCCAGCCAGATCAGGTCGATCGACCCGGAGCCGTCGTAGAGCTCGGCCTCCACGGTGGGGACCTTCTGGCGCGGGTGGAGGACCACCGACCGCAGGACCCCGGCGGCGGAGGCGCGGTGGCGGGGCGAGACGTCGGACAGGGCGGTGCACCCGCTGACCGCCGAGGCGGCGTGCCGTTCCTCGTCCGCGACCACGCTGTCCGTGGAGGCCAGCGCGGACCGGACCATGCTGCGCAGGGACATGTCAGCGCGTCTCGGTGATCTCGGGACCACGCGTGAGCGGGTCGAAGCTCGGGGTCTCGGGAGCCGTCCCGACCGGGCCGGCGGCGCCGTCGGCCGCCTGGGCACGCGTCTGCTCCGGCAGCGTCAGGGTGAGCAGGTCGCGCGGCGGGCGCGGGTTGCCGTCGCGCACGACCACGACGTTGGCGAACACCGACTCGAGCGGCTTGGCGGCCTCGGCGTCGACGGCGGCCCGGCCGGAGAGCACGCCGCGCAGGAACCAGCGCGGGCCGTCGAACCCGATGAAGCGGGCGGGACGGACACCCGTGGTGCCCTCGGCCGTCTTGGCGGGGATGCGGGCCAGCAGCTCGCGACCGAAGGTCCCGGGCACGTCGTCGACGGTGCCGCCCTGCTTGGTCAGCGACGCGGCGATCTCCTCGCGCACCTCGTCCCAGATACCCATCGTCTTCGGGGCGGCGAACGCCTGGACCTGCAGGACGGAGCCCTTGAGCGAGGCCGCCACGCCGGTGACCTTCTGCGACTTCTTGTCGACCTCCATGCGCAGCTGCAGCCCGGGCAGGACCGGCAGCCAGATGGCGCCGAGGTCGACCCGCGGGCCCATGGCCGAGACCTGGGAGGCGTCGAAGGGGCCGCGTCCGCTCGGGGTGCGGCTCTCGGTGCTCGCGTCGGCCCCGGCCGCTGCCGGGGAGTCGGCCGATGCCGAAGCGGTCGAGGTGTCCTCCGCGGGAGCGGACTCCATCACCTTCGTCGACGCCTTGCGCCGGAACAGACCCACCAGGGAGCTCCTTGTCTCGTCGGTCGGCACGGCGCACCGCCGTACCTCGTGTCCAGGGTAGACCGCTGGCGACAGCGGTCGGGAACCTCGCAGGTCAGCCCTGCGCGAAGCCCCCGCTCGACCCGAAGCCGCCGGTGTCGCGCTGCGAGCCGGGCAGCCGGTCGGCGACGAGGAACCGGGCGTGCTCGACGCGCTGGACGACGAGCTGGGCGATCCGGTCCCCGCGCCGCAGGCGGACGGTCTCGGCGGTGTCGGTGTTGGCCAGGACGACCTTGATCTCGCCGCGGTAGCCGGCGTCGATCGTCCCGGGGGCGTTGACGACGGTCACGCCGTGCTTCGCGGCCAGACCCGACCGGGGGTGGACGAACGCCGCGAACCCCTCGGGCAGCGCGATCGCCAGGCCGGTCGGTACGACGGCGCGGGCGCCGGGGGCGAGGTCGACGTCGACCGTGGTGACCAGGTCGGCCCCGGCGTCGCCGGGGTGGGCGTACGACGGAGCGACCGCCTCGTCGTCGAGCAGCGTCACGAGCACGTCGAGCGTGGTCGGGTCGGTCACCGGGGGGCTCGCGTCATGAGGCACTGGCGCAGCCTATCGGACGGCGCACACCTGCGATGATGGGGCCATGAACGACGCGCCCGCCCCCTCGGAGACCCCTGCGGGGTCCGCGCCTCCCCCGTTGTTCCGCGAGCGCCTCCTGCCCGGTCCCGGTGCCTGGGTCGCGGCGTTCGGGCTCGGCGTCATCGTCGCCGTCACGGTGCTGCCGCTGGCGCCGCTGGTCGCCCCGGGCGCCGGCGTGCTGGTGGCCGCGGCCGTGGTGGTCACGCTCGTGGCCACGGCCCCGGTGGTGGAGGTGACCGAGGACGAGCTGCGCGCCGGGCCGGCCCGGGTGCCGGTGTCGATGCTCGGCGGGGTGGAGCCGATCTTCAGCGCGGAGGAGATGCGGACCGCCCTCGGCCCGGAGCTGGACGCCCGCGCGTACGTGTGCCTGCGCAGCTGGGCGCGCACGGGGCTGAAGGTGGGGCTGCGCGACCCGCTGGACCCGACCCCCTACTGGCTGGTGTCCACGCGGCGGCCGGACGAGCTGGCGGACGCGCTCGTCCAGGCGGGGGCGGCGTCCTGAGGCGGACGGCGGCCGGGCACGACGAAGGCCGTCACGTCGAGGACATGACGGCCTGAGTCTCGGGGTGCCGGGTCGAGCCCGTCCGGGAGTGCGCGGGTGCGATCAGGCCGCGCACTCCGTGCAGACCATCTGACCCTTCTTCTCGTAGGCCAGCTGGCTGCGGTGGTGGACGAGGAAGCAGCTCGAGCACGTGAACTCGTCCGCCTGACGAGGCAGCACGCGCACCGCGAGCTCTTCTCCGGACAGGTCGGCGCCGGGAAGCTCGAATCCTTCCGCGGCCTCCGTCTCGTCCTCGTCGACGACACCCGAAGACTTGTCGGAGCGGCGGGCCTGGAGCTCCTGGATCGAGTCCTGGTCGCCCTCGTCCTCGTTCTTGCGGGGTGCGTCGTAGTCGGTTGCCATCTGTGGTGTCACGCTCCGTGGAGTCGGTGTCGGTACGCGCTGATAATGCTCACCGCTCAGGTTTTGTTCCCGTTCGGCCCACGGATTGTGCACCATCCGCGCCGGGCTCGCGACACCTGTTCGTGTCGCGCCGGTCACATGCCCCCTGACCGGCGCAAACAGTACGGTTCACCCTGCGCGAACGCAAGACGGATCAGGCGCCCGCTTCCTCGAGCAGCGCGACCAGCTCGGCCTGCCGCGCGGGCGTGCCGACGGCGGTCATCCGTCGGGTGGCCGGGTCGCCGTGCAGCCCGCTCACGGCGGCACCCGCCTCGGCGGCGATGAGCCCTCCGGCCGCCATGTCCCACGGGTTGAGACCGCGTTCGTAGTAGAGGTCGAGCCGCCCCTCGGCGACCAGGCACAGGTCGACGGCGGCGGAGCCCAGCCGGCGGATGTCGCGCACCTGCGGCAGCACGTGGGTGAGCACCCGTGCCTGCTCGGCCCGCTGGGCGGCCTGATAGCCGAACCCGGTGCCGACCAGGCTGGTCGCGAGGGAGTCGGGGCGGCGCACCTGCACCGGCGTCCCGTCGCGCTCGGCGCCCTGGCCGCGCGCCCCGGTCCACGTCGCCCCGTCGACGACGGAGTGCACGGCCCCGGCCAGCGGCGTCCAGACGGCCGGGTCGGGCTCACCGGCGACGACGGCGACCGAGATCGCGTACGAGGCGACGCCGTAGAGGTAGTTGACGGTGCCGTCGATCGGGTCGAGCACCCACGTCAGCCCGCTCGTGCCGGCGACGTCGTCGCCCTCCTCGCCGAGGATCGCGTCGTCCGGCCGGCGGTCGGCGATCCGGCGTCGCAGCAGCTCCTCCACCGAGCGGTCCATCGCGGTGACGGGGTCGACGTCGGTGGACTTGGTGGCGGCCACCTCGACCCGGTCGGGCCGGCCGCCCCGCACGACGGCCCCCGCCTCCACGGCGAGAGCGCGGGCCAGGGCGCGCAGGTCGGTGATCTCGGACGCGGACGGCAGGGCGGGTGCGATGCTCACCCGCCCATCCTGCCCGATCCGCGGCACACCGGCGGCACCTGCCCGTCGCACGGCGCCGACGGTGGCACGCTCGACGGAGCAGGCCCGCCGCGCGGGCGGGCGGCGAAGGAGGAACCATGGCAGAGCTCGAGCTCGTGACGCTGCACGAGGACGCCGAGCGCCTGGTCCTGCGCGGGCCGGACGGCACCGAGCACACGCTCGCGATCTCCGAGGCGCTGCGCGCCGCCGTCCGGCGGGACCGGCCCCGGACCGAAGCGCTCCAGGCCCAGTCGGAGACCCCGCTGCGTCCGCGCGAGCTGCAGGCCCGGCTGCGGGCGGGGGCCACGGCCGAGGACCTGGCCGCCGAGTCGGGCCTCCCCCTGGAGCACGTGCGCCGCTACGAGTGGCCCGTCGCGGCCGAGCGCGACCACGTCATCAGCCAGGTCCGCAACCATCGCGTCGACCCGGAGGGCGACGCGACCCTCGGCGACCTCGCCGACGACCGCCTCGCCGCGCGCGACGTGGACACCGCCGAGACCGTCTGGAGCGCCCGCCGCACGGGCACCGCCCCCTGGCACGTGGAGGTCCGGTTCACGGCCGGGGGTCGCGAGCGCAGCGCGGCGTGGACCTTCGACCCGCGCGGTCGCGCCGTGACCGCGGTCGACGACGAGGCGCGGTGGCTGGGGCAGCCGGACGACCCGGTCTCCCCCGAGATCCTCGGCATCCCGGCGGGCGCCGACCGCCGCACCCGCCCGTCCCCGACCCCGGACGCCGCCTCCGAGGCGACGGCGCTGCTGCTGGACGACCTGGCCGGACGCCGCGGGCACCGGCCGCCGCGCTCGCGCCCGGCCCCGCGGCCGGGTGAGCAGGAGCTGCCGCTGGGCCTGGAGCCGGAGCACGGCGCGCGGCCGCCGGAGGACGACGGCGCCAGCGTGGTCGACCTCCGCGCCCGCCGCGACGCGCACCGCTCCTCGCGGACCGACAGCGCCTCCTCCGCGCCGGACACCCCCGCGGCGTCGGAGGAGTCCGAGCGACGGGGCCGCGCCGAGGACGCCGACGACTCCGACGAACCCGACCGACCCGTGCCCGCACCACCGGCGCCCGGCGACGGGCAGGCCGAGGACCAGAGGCCCGAGGACGGGGCCCCCGACGAGGCGGCGCCCGGCGCGGAGACGGCCGAGGACGACGCGCACGACGAGGGCACCGACCACGGCGACCCGCACGAGGACGGGCCCGCCCCGCGCTCGCGCCCGGTGGCGGTCCCCGGACCCGCACCTCGCCCGGCCGCGCCGGACCCGGCACGCGCGGACAGCACGTCGGACGAGGACGGGCACGAGGTGTCGGCCCCGGCGGGATCCGCGTCGTCGAGCGGGTCGGCCCCCGAGCGCGAGGCCGCGGCGGGGACCGGGACGGACGACGCCCCGTCACCGCGCCCGCGGCGCGGTGCCCGCAAGGGACGGGCCCCGATGCCGAGCTGGGACGAGATCGTCTTCGGCGGCGCCCGGCCCTCCTCCTGAGCCGACCTGGGCCGACGGGTCAGCGCACGTCGAGGAGGCCGTCGGCGGGGGCGAGGCGCCGGGCGACGCCGGCGGTCATGCGGCGCATGTGGTGGCGCCGGCACAGCACCTCGTAGGCGACCTCGGCGGCCGAGCTGACGTCCCCGACGACGACCTGGTCGCCCTCGACGACCATCACCCCGCCGACCGTGCGCGCGTTGTGGGTGGCGCGCGCCCCGCACCAGCACAGCGTCTGCACCTGCAGGGCCTCGAGGCGGTCGGCGAGCTCGACCAGCCGGGCCGACCCCGGGAACAGCCGGGAGCGGAAGTCGGCGGTGATCCCGAACGCGAAGACGTCGATCTCGGTCTCGTCGACGAGCCGTGCGAGCTGCTCGACCTGCTCCGGGGAGTAGAACTGCGCCTCGTCGCACACCAGGTAGTCCACCAGGTGCCCGCGCTGGCGCTCGGCCGAGATCTCGTCCCAGAAGTCGGTGTCGTCGCCGACCTCGCGGGCCTCGACCTCGAGGCCCAGCCGGGAGGAGATGCGTGCGGCCCCGGCCCGGTCGTTGCGGGTGTAGATGAGCCCGTGGCGGCCCCGCGCGCGATGGTTGTAGTCGGTCTGCAGGGCCAGCGTCGACTTGCCGCTGTCCATGGTCCCGGAGAAGAAGACGAGCTCGGCCATGCCCCGATCCTGTCAGACGCGGGGCAGGCGGGGGCTCAACGGGGTCCGACGGCGTCCCGGGCGGCCCGGGCCCGGCGCACGGCGTGCGGCAGGACGGCCAGCAGGGGCAGGGCCGCGACGCCGAGCCCCGCGCTGACCCCGACGCCCTGGGCGACGAACCCGACGCCGAGCGACCCGGCGCCCGTGCCGCCGTCGTAGGCGATGTTCCAGGCCGCGCTGGCCGTGCCGGTGCCGCCGGGGCCCGCGTCCCGGAACATCAGGACGAGCGTGTCGTTCTGCAGGGCGCCGAACCCGAGCCCGTACAGCAGCCCGGCGGCGGAGGCGGCGACGAGGGCGAGACCGCCGTCGAGCGCACCGGCGGCGAGCGCGATCCCGAGCGTGCCGACCGCGCAGGCGCCGATCGCCAGGGGCAGCAGGCCGCCGACCCCCTCGGAGTCGGCCCGCACCCCGGCCCACCACCGGCCGACCGTCATCGTGACGCTGACGGCGAGCAGCACGGCCGAGGCCGTGCCGGCCGAGAAGGCCAGCGGGACGAAGGACGTGGCACCGCCGAAGGCCACCGAGGCCACCAGCAGCAGCACACCGGAGCCGGCCAGGGTCCGGTAGCGCACGGGCTCCGGGGGGTCGGCGGCGACGGGCGCGGGGGCGTCGTCCGTGTCGGCCGTGCGGCCGCTCTCGCGGATGCCGAGCAGGACGACCGCCCCCAGCACGCCGACGCCGCCGGTGGCGACGAAGACGACGGCGAAGCCGAGTTGCTCGGCGGCCCACACCCCGATGGGCAGCAGCAGGGCCTGCGGGACGCCGATGGCCACGCCGTAGGCCCCGAGGCTGCGCCCCCGCCGCTCCGGCGGGACGAGCTCGGCGACCAGGGCGCTGCCGGCCACGACGAACATCCCGAAGCCGACGCCGCGCACCGCGGAGACCGCCAGGACCCAGGCCACGTCCGAGGAGAGCAGGTAGGCGAAGGTGGGCGCGCCGAGCAGCAGGGCGCCCACCACCGAGGCCCGCCGCAGCGTCAGCACGCGCAGCAGGCGCGGCATGGCGAGCTGGACCGCGACGGTCGTCCCCATCAGCACGCCGGTGGTCGCCCCGACGCCGCCCGACCCGGCGCCGCCGTCGGCGGCCCACAGCGGCACCACGGACAGCAGCGGGGCGAAGCCCGCGAAGGCGGCGGCCGTGCCCCAGAGCAGGAGCAGGAAGTCGCGGCGCATCCTCACCCGCCCGCGACGAGGAGGGGGACCACCATCTCGGTCTCGGTGAGCGAGCCGTGCACGCCCGGCATGTGCCGCGCGGCGGCCGGGTGCAGGCGGGAGTCGACGACGGTGGCCCGGCCGCGGGCGGCCGCGAGCACGTCCCCGACGATCGGTCGCACGTGGTCGGCCACGGGGCCGAACCACCCGGCCTCGACGGCGGCCTGCCCGGTGACCACCACCGCGTCGTCGCCCAGCTCGGAGGCCCAGCGTTCGGCGACCCGGCCGACGTCGGCGCCCGGCGTGGTGTAGACGTGCGTCATGCGCGGCTCGCCGCCGAGCAGCGCGACGTCGGCGGCGAGCGCGGGGTTCGTGGCGACGTCGTGCTGCGCCTCGAGGTCGGAGGTGACCTGGCCGTGGTCGGCGGTGACGAGCACGAGGGTGCCGCGCGGCGCGGACCGCACCAGGCGCCGCAGCTCGGCGTCGGTGTCCTCCAGGGCGTCGCCCCACTGCCAGGAGTCGGGGCCGTGCTGGTGGCCGACCTTGTCGACCTCGCCCTGGTACAGGTACACGAGCCCGTCGTCGCGCAGCGCCGTCAGCGTCGCGTCGACACGGTCGGCGAACGTCTCGGCCACCACGTACCGGGGACCGCGCAGCCCGGCCCGCGTCATGCCGGAGCCGGCGAACTTGCGCGGTCCGGGCGAGACGACGCTGACGGCGGCGCCCGCCTGCTCCAGGACGGTCGGCTGGCGCTGCAGGACGGTGGGGTCGACGGCGAGCGGGGCGGAGGTCTTGGTGCCCGGCCGGTAGGGGTCGGACTGCTCGGTCCAGGACACCATCGTGGCCAGCCCGCCGGTGTCCGGGTTGCGCTGGGTGTAGCCGAGCAGACCCGTCAGGCCCGGGCTCGTCCCGGTGCCGAGCGTGGCCAGCGCTGACGCCGTCGTCGAGGGGAAGCAGGTGGTCAGCGACCGCGCCTCGGGCAGCAGGCCGCGCAGGAACGGTGCGTGGCCCCCGCGCTCGGCGAGGTTGTGCAGCCCGAGACCGTCGACGAGCACGACGACGACGCGCCGCGCGGCGGGCAGGCCGAGGGCGGCGGTCGCGTCCGCCGAGCGCAGCCCGGTGGCCGTGGACAGGTCCAGGCCCAGGGCACCGGCCGCGGCGGGCAGCACCGCGGCGAGCGAGTCCGCGCCGTAGGTCGGCGTGACGAGGGAGTCCGGGAGGTCGATCGCCGCCGTCATCGCGAGGAGCGCCCGCTGACGCCGGTGGCGGCGGACAGCTGGCGCGCGAAGTCCACCGCGCGGCGCACGGCGTCCGCGCCCTCGGCGGCCGAGCTGACGCGCACCACGACGTCGTCGGGGGTGAGCTGGCCGGTCAGGCCGTGGTCGGCCTCGCAGCTCGGGTCGGCGCACTGCGCCGGCTCCAGGTCGATCCGCGCGACGGCGCCCCACCCGATGGCGAGGTTCAGCTCGGCGGCGCTGTCGCCCGGGCGGTGGTCGGCCGGCTCGGCGACGATGTGGGTCAGCGCGACCGAGCGGATCTCGGGCAGCGGCACGGCCTCGGTGGTGGCGGCGGCCGAGGACGGGTTGGCCGCGTCGCCCTCGTGGTCGTCGACGTGCGCGGCCACGAGCCGGGTGGGGGTGAGCGCCAGCACGGTCAGGTGGCGGCGCACCTGGCTGTCGAACGTCGTCTCGGCCTGGACCAGGTGCGCCAGGACCGGCTCGTCCGCGAGCGCGACGTCCAGGACGTCGGTCACCAGGTCGGGGTAGTACCCGGCGCGGTAGACGTGGGCACCGAGCTCGTCACGAAGGTTCTTGCGTGTGGTCGCGGAAGGCACCATGGCATTGTCCCACTGTTCGGTCCCGGTGCGACGCCGTCGCGGCGCCGCTCAGCCCGGCAGCGCGCGGCGCAGGCCGTCGGCCCGGCGCCCGGCGGGCCGCAGCCGCACGGCGGCGTGCAGGACGGAGGCTCCCTGCTCGGCGACAACGACGGGGTACATCTCCAGCGACGCCAGCTCGGGCAGGTCGTCCGCCATCACCGACACCCGGGCGAGCACGTCCTCGAGCGCGTCGACGTCGGCGGGCGGCGCTCCCCCGTAGCCGTACAGCCGCGGTGCGGCCCGCACGGTGCTGACCAGCGCGGTGATGTCGACGTCGGTCAGCGGCGGGATGCCGTGCGCGACGTCGTCGAGCAGGTCGACGGCGTCGCCGGCGAGGCCGAACGAGACCATCGGGCCGAACAGGGGGTCCTCGGCGGAGCGCACGACGCACGCCACCCCGGCGGGTGCCATGGACTGCACCTCGAACTCCGGGGACTCGTCGCCGAGCAGGGCGGTGGCGACGGCGCGCAGCCGGCCGACGTCCTCGCGCAGGTCCTCGGCGTCGGTGATGTCCAGGCGCACTCCCCCGAGGTCGTTGCGGTGCCGCAGCGCGGGAGAGGTGGACTTCAGGGCGACGGGCCAGCCGAGCTCCTCGGCGGCGGCCACGGCCTCGTCGGGTGCGCGCACGGGCCGGGACTCCCACAGCCGGATGCCGTAGCAGGCGAGCAGCTCGGCGGCCTCGTGGCCATCCAGCTCGCGGCCCTCGCCGTCGGCGAGCCACTGCTCGACGAGCGCCCGGGCGCACCGCGAGTCCACGCCCTCGGGGGCGACCTCGTGCCCCCGGGTCTCGGTGCGCTGCTCGGCGTGCTCGACCACCTTGCCGAGCGCGACCACGGCGTCCTCGGGGGTCGAGAACGCGGGGATGCGCACGACCCGTCCGTCCGGGCCGACGGCCGCGAGCTCGTCGGGCATGCCGTGCAGACCGAGCATCGAGGCCACGGTGGTGCGCCCGGTGCGGGCGGCGGCCTGGGCGACCGCGTGGGCGATCGCGCCGGTGCGCGGCTGGACCACGGGCACGTCGACGGCGACGACGACGTCGCACGCGTCCGGCGCGTACAGCGCGTCGACGGTGCGGGCGATGTCCTCCTCGTGGGCGTGCGGGGGCAGGTAGTCGCTGGAGGTGGCGACCTCCAGCCCGGCGGACGCCGCGGCCTCGGCCACCAGGGCTGCGAGCGCCGCCGAGGACGCGAGGATGCCGACGCGGTTGCCGGCGGGCAGCGGCTGGTGGGCCAGCACCTGGGCGACGTCCATGAGCTGGTGGGTGTTCTCGGCCTGGATGACGCCGGACTGGCGCAGCAGCTCGTCGAGCAGGCGGCGCGGGGCACGGGTGGCGCGCACGGCGTGCCCGGGCGGGACGACGTGGCCGGAGCGCCCGGCGGTGGCGACGACGATCGGCTTGACCGCGGACAGCCGGCGCGCGATGCGGGAGAACTTGCGCGGGTTGCCGATGGACTCCAGGTAGAGGCACACGACCTCGGTGGCGTCGTCGTCCTGCCAGTACTGCATCAGGTCGTTGCCGGAGACGTCGGCGCGGTGCCCGGCCGAGACCATCGAGGACACGCCGAGCCCGCGGCGCTCCAACGTGGCCGTGAGAGTCACCGCCGCGGCGGCGGACTGGCAGAACAGGCCGACGACGCCGGCGGGCGGCGGACGTTCGGCCAGGCTCGCCCGCAGCGCGGAGCCCGGGGTGGTGGTCAGCAACCCGTAGGAGACGGGGCCGACGAGCCGCATCCCGGCGGCGTGGGCGGTGCGCACGAGCTCGCGGCGGCGCTCCAGCCCTTCCGGCCCGGACTCGGCGTACCCGCCGGACAGGACGACGACGCCGCGCGCCCCGGTGCCGTCGAGCCGCCGGACGGCCGCCAGGGCGTCCTCGGGCGCGACGGCCAGGACGGCCAGGTCGATCGCGCCGACGTCGTCCCAGCCGGCGGCCTGCTGCACGCTGCCGGGCACCGCGCCGGGCGGGTCCAGCACGACCAGCTCGGTGTCCCCAGGGTCGATCGAGTAGGCGTCCAGCACCCGGCGGGCGAGCAGCGACTCGGGCGTGCCGTCGTCGGCGCCGGGACCGACGAGCAGCACCCGGCGGGCCGAGAGCAGGCCGGCCATGGAGCGCGCTTCGGTGCGGTGCTCCCGGTCGGCCATCACGGCGCGGGACTTCTCGGTGGGGTCCAGGTCGATGCCCACCGAGACGAACCCGTCGTCGAGGTGCTGGCTGATCTGGTAGCCGGCGTCGCGGAACACCCCGAGCATGGAGCCGTTCTGCGGCAGGACCTCGGCGGTGAAGCGGCGCACGCCGCGCTCCCGCGCCGCCACGGCCACGTGCTCGAGCAGCACGGAGGCCAGCCCCTTGCCCTGCAGGGAGTCGGCGATGTTGAACGCGACCTCGGCCTCGCCGTCGGTGATGACGTCGAACCGGGCCACGCCGAGGATGTCCTCGCGGTCGGTCCCGTCCTCGTCGCGACCGGGCCGCACGGCGACGATCGCGACACGCTCGCGGTGGTCGACCTCGACCAGCCGCCGCAGCTCGCGGTCGGTCAGCCGGGCGATGGGTGCGAAGAAGCGCAGGTAGGTGGAGCGCTCGGACTGGCCGACGTGGAACCGCTGCAGGGCGTCGGCGTCCTCGGGGCGGATCGGGCGCAGGTGCATCGTGCTGCCGTCGCGCAGTACGACGTCGGCCTCCCACTCCACGGGGTAGTCGACGTGCGAGGAGTCCATCCGTGCAGGCTATCGGCTGGGTGCGACCTTCACCGTTCGTCCGTCCCGTGGCCGGCCACCGCCGGCACAGGTTCCGCCCAGCACACCCAGCGGATTGCCAGCAAGGGCGCAGCAGCACGTCAGGGCGCTGGGCGAGGCTCGAACCAGCCCGGAGGAGTTCCGGGCGGGAAGGAGCACCATCATGAAGACCAGGACTCTGCGCAGCTCCGCCGTCGCCGGGGCGATCAGCCTCGCCGTGCTCGGGATCGGCTCCGCCGCGGTGGCCGCGACGGTCCCGGAGCACGGGACCGTCGCCGTCGCGGGCGACACCGACGACGAGACCGTCCGCACCGAACGCTCCGACCGCCTCGACGACGCCCTGCAGGGTCTCGTGGACGACGGGACGATCACCGCCGAGCAGCGTGACGCCGTCACCGAGGCGCTCGACGGGATCGGTGGCCCTGCCGGTCACGGCGGCGACCGGGGCGGCCGCGGACCGGTGTCGATGACCACGGCGGCCGAGACGCTCGACATGACGACGGACGAGCTGCGCGACGCGCTCTCGGCCGACGGCGCCACGCTCGCCTCGGTGGCCGAGGACCAGGGCGTCGCCACCGACGACCTGGTCGACGCGCTGGTCGCCGCGGCCGAGCAGCGACTGGACGCGGCGGTCGAGGAGGGCCGCCTCACCGAGGGCGAGGCCGACGAGCGCAGGGCGCGGCTGGGCGACTCGATCAGCGCGGCGATCGAGTCCGAGTACTCCGGTGCCGGTCGCGGTTCGTTCGGTCCGGGCGAGCGGCCCGACGGCAGCAGCGAGGACGGCGACGGGTACCAGGGCTCGGGCCAGACCACGCAGGAGCCCGCAGCCACCGCCGACCCGGCGTCGCTCGCCGCCTGAGCGGCGCCGTCCCTGCCCACCGGACCAGGGGCGGCGGCCTCCGGGCCGCCGCCCGAGGAGGATGACGATGAGGTTCCGCAGGATCCGCACGACCGCCGTCGCCGGTGCGCTGGGTCTCGCCACGCTCGGCGCCGCGCCCGCGGCCGTCGCCGCGCCCGCGGTGACGGTGGAGGCGCCGGCCACGGAGACCTCGACAGCCGCCGACGTCACCGAGCGCTGGACCGAGGCCCTGCAGGAGCTCGTCGACGACGGCGCGATCACCCCGGCACGGCGCGACGCGGTGCTGGCGAGCCTCGCGGGGGACGTCGACCGGTCTGCGTCCACCCCGGTACCGCACGACGACGAACGGCTCGTGACGCCGCAGGCGGCCGCGCAGGCGCTGGGCATGACGGTCGAGGCGCTCGACGTCGCGCTGTCCGAGGAGGGCGCCACGCTGGCCTCCGTCGCCGCCGACCGCGGCATCGGCCGCGACGACCTGGTCCACGCGCTCGGGTCCGCCGCGGCCCGCCGGGTCGACGCGGCCGTCCAGGCCGGTCTGCTCGGGGCGGACGAGGCCGCCGAGCGCCGGGCCGCGCTGCCCGGGGTCGTGTCCGACGCCGTCGAGGCGCAGTACCCCGCCGGACCGGCCGCCTGAGACGGTCCCGGGACGGCCGGCGTGCCTCAGAACAGCTCGGCCAGGATCGCCGACGCCCGCGCGGCGCCGTCGGTCTCGACCGGCCGGTAGTCGACGTCGGTGGCGACGTTCTTGACGATCTCCTCGGCCAGCAGGTCCGGGTCGCACGCGTCCTCGTACGGCAGATACCGACCGGCGTCGTACCGGTCCAGCCGGTGGCGGACGTGGAAGTTCTGCTCGAAGTGGTCGCGCAGCGGCACGTACAGGAACGGGCGCCGTGCCGCGGTGAGCTCCATGCAGGTCGTCAGCCCGCCCTGGACGACGGCCAGGTCGCAGGCGGCGAGGTACGAGAACAGGTCGGGCAGGTAGCCCACGGCCTCGACGCCCGGCGTCGCGGGCAGCGAGGCGGGTTCGATGCGCGGCCCGGTGACGACGAGGAACCGCAGCTCCGGCAGCAGACGGCGTGCGAGCGGCACGGCGTCGAGCACGCGGCGCAGCAGCGCCTCCCCGACGCCGGACCCCCCGACGGTCACCACGACCAGCAGGTCGTCCGCCCCGCACCCGAGCCGCCGGCGGACCGCGTCGCGCTCGCGCCGGCCCGGCACCTCGGAGCCGGTGACGTACCCGGGGAAGGTGAAGTTCTCCTCGGTCCACGTCCGGATGTCGGGCAGCCCGGGGCCGAAGGATGCGTCGACGACGTCGTCGGGGTTGCCCACGAACAACGACGCGTCGCGCAGGCGCCGGTAGCGCGCCCGCTGCTCGAGCATCTGGGCGTTGTGGTCCGCCGCCAGCTCGATCTCCGCCGCGCCACCGGACGGCATCGGCAGCATGCCGACGAAGTCCGTGAGCCACGCGTAGGAGAACCGCTTGAGCTCGGGGTTCTCGTGCAGGAAGTGGTCGACGTCCCAGGCCTCGTCGGCGATGACGAGGTCGTAGGGGGTCTCCCGCACGACGTCGTCGAACACGAAGAAGTTGTGCAGCAGGATCTCGTCCATGCGCCGGAACACCTGGAAGGCGTGCAGGTCGTGGTCGGCGGACTCGTCCTCGAAGTGCGCGGACTCGTTCGCGAGCAGCGCCGAGGCCGGGTGCACGGTCTCTCCGACGTCGGCCAGCAGCCGCGTGACGGGGTGCTGGGTCAGCCAGTCGATCTGCAGGTCGGGGTGGTGGCGCCGCAGCTCCCCCGCGATCGCGACGTCGCGGCGGGCGTGCCCGAGCCCGATCGGCGAGGACAGGTAGAGGGCTCGGCGAGGGCGCACCGCCGCCCGTTCCCACGTGCTGCGCGACGGCAGCCGAGGCGGGTGGATCGTGTTGACGAAGTCCTCGATGAGGCGGTTGGCCTTGACCGGCTCGCGACCGGTCGGCGAGTGCCCACCGCCCACGATCGTCACGAGCCGTCCGCCCGTGAGGTCCGCCATGAGCTCGCCGAAGTAGTGGGGAGCGACCTCGTCCTGCTCGCCGTGGATCACCAGGACCGGGCACCGCACCTGCCGGCACCGGTCCGCGGTGACGGGTGCGCCGTCGGCCGCGACGTTCGTCGCGGAGAGGACCTCGATGTCGGCCTCGCGCGACCACTCGAGATGGTCCTCGATCGGCTTGCTCGAGTGCGGTTCGTTGAACACCATCGGGGCGAAGAAGCGGACGAAGTCCTCGAACGCTCCCGGGGCGCTGCGCCAGTAGTGCACGTTGCCCTTCGCCCACCCCTCGGTGGAGTCGAGCACGTCGTCGGTGGAGAACTCGCGTCCCTCCGGCGGCGGCGCCGCCCCCCAGATGCTGGAGCCCATGGCGACGAGCCCGTCCACCCGCTCTGGGGCGTTGGTGGCCAGCGCGACGCCCCACGGGCCACCCGCGGACAGCCCGACGACGACGGCCGAGGCCGTGCCCGTGGCGTCGAGCACGGCGACGGCGTCGGCGGCGATCTCGTCGGGGGCGTACGCTTCGGTGTCCTCCGGGCGGTCGGACCGTCCCGACCCGCGCGCGTCGAACACGACGACGCGGAACCGCCCGGCGAGGAACGGGATCTGGCACTTCCAGAAGCGGCGAGGGGTCACGATCTGCCACGTCGGCAGCAGCAGGACCGTGGGCGCCCCCTCGCGCTCGTAGACGTCCCACGCGATCCCGACGCCGTCTCGTTCGACGCGTCCGGATCGGTCAGGTCGTACAGGTGCCACCATCGGACTCACCTCCACCAGGTTCCAGTCTGCTCCGACTCCGCCGGCACGTCATGGCCGGACCTCGAAGACGTTGTTGAACGGCGTCTGCGCGACCGTGGCGAACCGGGAGAACCCCGCGGCGGTGGCCACGTCGCCGATCCGGGCCGGGCCGGCCTGCGCCCCGAGCGCCAACCCGACGTCCTGCGCCAGCGACGAGGGGGTGCACACGATCGTCGAGAAGCCGTAGTAGCTGCGCCCCACCGGGTGGTGGTTCTCCTCGGGGTGGTCGCCCGCCGCCGGCGCGACGATCATCCAGGTCCCGTCGTCGGCGAGCGACTCACGCACGTGCCGGGCCGCGCCCACGGGGTCGCCCATGTCGTGCAGGCAGTCGAACATCGTGACCAGGTCGAGGTCGGTGCCGTCGAACCCGTCGGCCGGGGCCACGGTGAAGCGCACGCGGTCGGCGACCCCGGCCGCGAGGGCGCGCTCACGCGCCGCGGCGACGGAGGCCTCGTGGTAGTCGTAGCCGACGAACGTCGAGGCCGGGAAGGCCTGCGCCATGAGGATCGTGGAGGCCCCGTACCCGCAGCCGACGTCGGCGACGGCGGCTCCTCGCTCGAGCTTCGCGGTCACGCCGTCGAGGGCCGGCAGCCAGGAGTCGACGAGGTTCGCGAGGTAGCCGGCGCGGAAGAACCGTTCGGTGCCCTCGTACACGTCCGTCTGGTGCTCGTGCCAGCCGAACCCCGCGCCGTTGCGGGCGGCCTCGACGACGGCGCCGGTGTCGTGCAGCGCGCCGAGCGCCGTCTGGAACAGGCCCTGGACGTAGACCGGGCAGTCCGGGTCCGTCAGGGCGGCGGCCTGCGCCGGCGGCAGGGTGTACCGGCCCGACGGCGGGTCGTAGGTGACGTACTCGCCGGCGGCCTGGGCGTTGATCCAGTCGCGCACGTACGGCTCGGGCGTGCCGGTGCGCTCGGACACCTCGGCGACCGTGCTCGGGCCGTGGGCGGCCAGGTCGCGGTAGAGGCCGAGCCGGTCGCCCATGACGACCAGCGCGGTGGCGACGGTGGCGCCGGCGTCGCTGACGGCCCGGCCCGCGAAGGCCATGAGGGCATCCTCGTCGGGGGCAGCCTGCTCGGGCGTGGTCCGCGTGGGGTGGATCGTGTCGGTCATGATCGGCCTTTCGTCGGGTGCCCGCGCGGTGCCGGCAGGTGTCCCGTGCTCCGCCACGCTAGGAATCCCGGCACTGTCGTCGCGTCAGGTGCCCCACCTGGTCGTGCGGCGGCCGGGCCCCTGGTCGAGACTCGGGGGCATGCTCGTGGGACGCGACGCCGAGACCGCACGCCTGGACCAGGTCGTGGCCGCGGCACGTCTGGGCCAGGGCGGCGCGCTGGCGGTCCTCGGCGAGCCCGGGATGGGCAAGACCTCGCTGCTGGACACCACGGCACGGCGGGCGGCGGCCTCGTGCCGGATCCTGCGGGCCACGGGGACCCCCAGCGAGTCCGAGGTGGCGTTCGCCGGGCTGTCCGAGCTCCTCGCTCCCCTGCGCGACCTCGTCGACGACCTGCCGGACCGCCAGGCCGACGCCCTGCGCTCCGCCCTCGCACTCGGTCCGGCCCACGCCGGGGACCGGCTGGCGGTCGGCGCCGCGGTCCTGGGGCTCCTCACCCGGTACGCCCGCGACGCGCCCCTGGCCGTGCTCGTCGACGACCTGCACCTGTGGGACGTCCCCTCGCTCCAGGCGCTCACGTTCGCCGCCCGCCGCGTGCTCGACGACCCCGTGGCGATCGTCCTGGCAGGCCGCACGCCGGAGACGGACGCGGCGGTGACCGGGCTCGAGACGCTCCGGCTGGCCGGGGTGACCGAGGAGTCCGCCCGCACACTGACCGAGCGGACGGCGGGGCAGCCGCTGACGACGGAACGCCTCGCGGGCCTGTACCGGCTGACTGCGGGCAACCCGCTCGCCCTCGTCGAGCTCGCGACGGATCCCGACCTGCCCCTGGCCGACGTCCCCGGGATGCCGGCCACCGTCCCCGAGACCGTCTCCCGCGTGTTCGAGCACCGGATCGGCCGACTGCCCGAGCCGGCGCAGCGGATGCTGATGCTCGCGGCCGTCGCGGACGGCGACCTGGCCGTCATCCAGGCGGCGGCGCCCGCGCTCGACCTCACCCCGGACGACCTCGCACCCGCCCTGGACGCGGGGCTCGTCGGCCGCGCGTCGAGCCACGTGACCTTCCGGCACCCACTGCTGCGGGCCGCCGCCTACAGCCGCTCCCCGTCGGAGCGACGGCGGGCCGCGCACCGTGCCGTCGCCGACGCCCTGCCGCCCCGCGAGGAGGACCGGCGCGCCTGGCACCTCGCGGAGTCCGTGTGGGGCACGGACGCCGGGATCGCCGACCTCGTCGACGCGGCCGCCGCACGGGCCGCGGCGCGCCGGGGGTTCGCCGTCGCCTCGCGGAGCTACGAACGCGCCGCGGGCCTGAGCGCGTCGCCTCCGGACCGTGACCTGCGGCTGCTGCGCGCCGCCCAGAACGCCTGGGGCGCCGGCGACGCGCGACGCGCCGCGGACCTGCTGGACGCCGTCGAGGCCGGTCGTCCCGAGAGCTCCACGCTGTTCGCCGCCCACGAGCTCCGCGCCACCGTCGCCGTGAAGACCGGCGCCTTGCGACCCGCGCTGCACATGCTCCTGGACCTCGCCCACCGCACCGACGACGTGAAGCAGCGCGCCCGGCTGCTCGCCGACGCCGTCTACGCGACCCTGTTCCTCGGCGGCGCAGCGACCGCGACGAGCCTCGCCGACGAGCTGACCGCGGTGCTGCCGGAGATCGAGCGACCCGGGTCCCGTGCCGTCCCGCTCCTCGCCTGCGGCATGGCGCGCATGCTGGCCGGCCAGGACGGCTCCGCGGACCTGCGCGCCGGCGTGGCCCTGCTCGACGACGGCACCGAGCTCGGCCCCGGCGACCAGCGATGGCCCTGGGTCATGGCCGCCCCGCTGTACCTGCGGGACGACTCCGGCGAAGCCGTGCCACGGCCCTCCGTGCAGACGATGCGTCACGACGCCACGCCGTCGATGCTCCCTGGCCTCCTGGTCGTCACGGCGCGCTACGACGCCACCACCCAGGACTGGTCACGCGCCGAGGCGGACTACACGCTGGCGCTGGACCTCGCCCGGGAGACCGGCCAGACGTCCGAGGAGGCCGCCGCGCTCGCCGGCCGCTGCGCCCTGGCCGCGCGGCAGGGTGCGGTCGACCGGTGTCGGGCCGACGCGGCCGACGCGCTGGCGCTGTGCGCCGAGACCGACATGCACTTCTTCGCGGCCTGGGTGCGGTTCGCCCTGGGCGACCTGGCCCTGTCCCTGGGCGACGCCACCACGGCGATCACCGAGCTCACCGCACTGGAGCAGCACCTGGACGAGCACGGGATGGCCGACCCCGACCCGTGGCCGGGACCGGAGCTCACCGAGGCGCTCGCCCGGTCCGGGGACCTCGACGGCGCGCGCGAGCAGGCCCGGCGGTTCCGGACGGCCTGCGCCGAGAAGGGACAGCCGTGGGCCCTGGCACGGGCGCACCGTGCCCTCGGGCTGGTGGCCGACGACGACGACCTCGACGCGGAGTTCGACGCCGCCCTGCGGTGGCACGACCGCACGCCCGACACGTTCGAGACGGCTCGGACCCGGCTGGCCTACGGGGCACGACTGCGGCGGGCCGGACGCCGCGTGGACGCGCGCGAGCCGTTGCGCGCCGCCCTGGACGACTTCGAGCGCCTCGGCGCGCGCCTCTGGGCCGACGTCACCGCCCGGGAGCTCACCGCGACGGGCGAGTCCGTGCGCCGGTCAGGTCAGGGCTGGCGCGCCGAGCTCACCTCGCAGGAGCTGCAGGTCGCCCTGCTGCTCGCCGAGGGCCAGACCACGCGCCAGGCGGCCGAGACCCTGTTCCTGTCGCCCAAGACGGTGGAGTACCACCTGCGCAAGATCTACACCAAGCTCGACATCCACTCCCGCGAGGAGCTCGCTGCCCGGCTGGCCGACCTCGCCTAGCGTCACCCGGACGTCGCCTGCCTTGACACGGCGAGACCGCCCCGCGACCGTTGACGGGAGATCTCGCAGCGAGAGGCGTTGCCATGTCCCCGACCGACTCCTCACCACCCGGATCCCCGGAGCCCGCCGTCACCTGCGACGCGAGCGGCATGGCCCAGATCCACCGCTACTTTCGCGCCGGCTTCGGTGAGGCACCAGATCTGGTGCGCGGGGTCGAACCGGGAGACGTCTCCCACGCGACGGCCGTGTCCGAGCAGCTGTGGCTGCTGTCGACCGCCCTGCACGCCCACCACGAGGGCGAGGACGAGCGCCTGTGGGACGCCCTCGCATCCCGCGCCCCGGCGTGCGCCCTGCACGTCGAGCGGATGAAGGCCCAACATGCCCAGATGCTCGGGCACCTCACCGAGCTCGACACCGCACTGCCCGCCTGGAAGGCGAACCCTGCTCCGGACACCGCCGGCACCGTGCTGAGCGCCCTCGACGGCATCAACGCCGCACTCGCGGTGCACCTGCCGGACGAGGAGCGGGAGATCGTGCCGGTGATGGAGACCACCCTCACCCAGGAGGAGGTCGACTGGTTCAGCGAGCACGGCAGGCGCGCGACTCCGCGCGGGCACATGTGGACCCAGCTGGGAGGCATCATGGCGGCGCAGGACGACCCCGATGCCTGGCTGCGAGCGCACCTGCCGGCGCCGGTCCGGCTCATGTGGCGCGCGGTGGGGCGGCGGCGCTACGCGGCGCAGCGCGCCGTCCTGCGCCGCTCAGGCTGAGTCTCGAGGCTTGCGAGGCTGCTCGACTGGGTCGACGTCACCGTAGGCGGGCACACAACGGTCGCCGAGACCGTGCGCCCGCCCGGTGGTGGGAGCCGTTCAGCCAGGCACCAGCGACCACGCGACGCTATCGCAGTCGGGGAACGTCGGACCGGTGTCGAGTAGCCGACGTCTGGGTCCACCGCCGTCCGGCCCGCCTGCACGGCTCTGCCTCGCGCTGGCGCTACGCTTCCTTCGAACGCCCGTACGCGGCCGCCGTGCCGCCGTCGGGACTCACGTCCACACCGAGGATCACCAGGGAGCCGCACCGCATGGCGCGCAAGAAGGCCGCACCCGTCGCCGACGAGCCGTACGACGAGACCATCGTCGACATCGACGTCGCCGCGGAGATGGAGACGTCGTTCCTCGAGTACGCGTACTCCGTCATCTACTCGCGCGCCCTGCCGGACGCCCGCGACGGCCTCAAGCCGGTGCACCGCCGGATCCTGTACATGATGGCCGACATGGGCCTGCGGCCCGACCGTGCGCACGTGAAGTCCTCGCGCGTGGTCGGCGAGGTGATGGGCAAGCTGCACCCGCACGGCGACGGCGCCATCTACGACGCGCTCGTTCGTCTGGCGCAGGACTTCTCGATGCGCCTGCCGCTCGTGGACGGCCACGGCAACTTCGGCTCGCTCGACGACGGCCCCGCCGCCGCCCGGTACACCGAGGCGCGCCTGGCCGCGCCGTCGATGGCGATGACCGCCGGGCTGGACGAGGACGTCGTCGACTACGTCCCGAACTACGACAACAAGCTGACCCAGCCCGAGGTGCTGCCCTCGGCCATCCCGAACCTGCTGGTCAACGGCGCGTCCGGGATCGCGGTCGGCATGGCCACGAACATGCCGCCGCACAACCTCACCGAGGTCGTCGCCGCGGCCCAGCACCTGCTGGCGAACCCGGAGGCGACGCTCGACGACGTCATGCGGTTCGTCCCCGGGCCGGACCTGCCCAGCGGCGGCAAGATCATCGGCCTCGACGGCGTGCGCGACGCCTACCGCACCGGCCGCGGGTCGTTCCGCACCCGGGCCACCGCCCGGATCGAGAACGTCACGGCCCGGCGCAAGGGCATCGTCGTCACCGAGCTGCCGTACACGGTGGGTCCGGAGAAGGTGATCGAGAAGATCGCCGACGGCGTGCGCAACAAGAAGATCCAGGGCGTCACCAACGTCCAGGACCTCACCGACCGCACGCACGGCATGCGCGTGGTCATCGAGGTCAAGACCGGGTTCGACCCGGAGGCCGTGCTCGAGCAGCTCTACCGCACCACGCCGCTGGAGGACTCCTTCGGCATCAACAACGTCGCCCTCGTGGACGGCCAGCCGCGCCCGCTGGGGCTGCTGGACCTGCTGCAGGTCTGGGTCGACCACCGCATCGACGTCGTGCGCCGCCGCTCGCAGTACCGCCTGGCCAAGCGCAAGGACCGCCTGCACCTCGTCGAGGGTCTGCTGATCGCGATCCTGGACATCGACGAGGTCATCCAGGTCATCCGCTCCTCGGACGACGCGGCGATCGCCCGCGAGCGCCTGCAGTCGGTGTTCGACCTGTCCGAGCCGCAGGCCTCCTACATCCTGGACCTGCAGCTGCGCCGCCTGACGAAGTTCTCCCGCCTCGAGCTGGAGTCGGAGAAGTCCCAGCTCGAGGCGGAGATCGCCGAGCTGGAGGCGATCCTCGCCGACGAGGCGCGCCTGCACGGCGTCGTCTCGGACGAGATGGCCGAGGTCGCCGCCACCTACGGCACGCCGCGCCGCACGGTCCTGCTGGACTCGGCGGGCGGGGCTGCGCAGTCGGCCGCGGCGACGCCGGCGCGGGGCAAGAAGGCCCCGGCCCTGGACCTGGAGATCAAGGACACCCCGACCCGGGTGCTGCTGTCCGCGACGGGTCTGCTGGCTCGCACCTCGGGCGAGACCGCGGACGCCCCGGTGGAGCGGGCCGGACGACGGCACGCGCACGACGCGCTGCGGTCCGACGTCGCGACGACGGCGCGTTCCCAGATCGGCCTGGTCACCACGGCCGGGCGCCTGCACAAGCTGTCCGCCCTGGAGCTGCCGGCTCTGCCGAGCGTGGACGGGCCGCCGTCGCTGTCCGGCGGGGTGCCGGTCAGCGAGATGGTCTCGCTGGAGTCCGGCGAGCAGGCGCTGGCGGTGGTGTCGCTGGCCGAGGACGCCGCTCCCCTGGCGCTCGGCACCCGCCACGGCGTGGTCAAGCGGGTGACGCCGGGCGACGCGCCGCGCAACGGCGACGCCTGGGAGGTCATCGGGCTCAAGGACGGCGACGCGGTGGTCGGGGCCGCGCCGGCCACCGACGACGACGAGGTGGTCTTCGTCGCCTCGGACGCCAGCCTGCTGCACTTCGACGCCTCGCTGGTCCGGCCGCAGGGTCGTGCCGCCGCCGGCATGGCCGGCATCCGCCTCGGCGGGGGCCAGCACGTGGTGTTCTTCGGGGTGGCGCGGGCCGCCTCGCGCGACCTGCACACCGTGGTGACGGTGGCCGGGTCGGCCGGTGCGCTGCCGGGCACGGGCGGCGGCTCGGCGAAGGTCACCCCGTACGAGCTGTACCCGGGCAAGGGTCGTGGGACCGGCGGCGTGCGCGCCCACCGGTTCCTCAAGGGCGAGGACGCGATCGTCCTGGCCTGGGTCGGCGAGGGTCCGGCACGGGCCGTGGGCTCGGGGGGGCAGCCGGTCGAGCTGCCCGAGGAGACCACGCGCCGCGACGGCTCCGGAACCCCGGCGTCCGGTCCGCTGGCCGCCATCGGCTGAGGTCCGCGACCGGTTCGGTCACGGACCGGTGCTGAGCAGCGCGGGCCTCACGCGGTCGTCCCCGGCGGCTGGTAGGCGGCGTGCAGCTCACGCTCCCGCTCGTGGCGCGGGAAGAAGACCGCCACCAGCGCTGCACCGATCAGCACCGCCGCGATGCCTGAGAGGTAGGCCCACTGGTCGCCCGCGAGGAACGCCTCGCGTGCCGCCGAGGTGATCTGGTCGGCGTACTGCGGGTAGCGGGCGGCGATCGCCTCGGCCCCGGCGAAGGACTTCTGCAGGGCGGCCTCGGTGGTCGCCGTGACCTTCGACGCGTCGGGCGAGCTGCTGATCTGCGATGCGATGGACCCGGAGTAGCCGGAGGCGAGCAGCGAGCCGAACACCGACTGCATGATCGCGCCGCCGAGGTCGCGCTGCAGGTCCGCCGTCCCGGACGCCATGCCCACGCGCTGCACCGGGACCGAGCCCGTGAGCGAGTTGGACGCCGGGGTACCCGAGAGCCCCACGCCGACGCCGACCAGGAAGTAGCCGAGCCCGACGGGCCAGTAGGCCGCGTCCTCGGTCCACAGCAGGAGCATCACGAGGAAGCCGGCGAGCACGAACACGTAGCCGCTGAGCATGGTGACCCGCGAGCCGTACCGCACGACGAGCGTGGCCGAGCGCGGGGCGACGAGCACCATGCCGACGGCGCCCGGGAGGATCGCCGCGCCGGCCGCGACGGTGCTGTAGCCCAGGACGTTCTGCATGTACTGCTGGCCCACGTACATCGCGCCCATGAGCGATCCGAAGATCACGAGCCCGGCGACGGCCGCCACCCAGAAGGTCGGCCGGGCGGCGACACGCAGGTCGTACAGGGGCTTGGCGGTGCGCAGCTGTCGCAGGACGAACCCGGTGCCCGCGACGAGCACCACACCGACCAGGATGGCGATGACGACGCCCTGGTCCGGGAGCACGGTGAGGTTGATGGCCATCACCAGCGACCCGACGAGCAGCACGGACAGCACGCCGCCCAGGTGGTCGACCGGCTCGGTGCTCTCGTTGACGTGCGAGGGGACCACGACCCAGGCCAGGACGAGGGCGAAGATCGCCAGCGGGATCGTCAGCAGGAACACCGAGCCCCACCAGAACTGGGTGAGGACCCAGCCGGCGGCCAGCGGTCCGAGGGCGGCGAACGCGGCACCGATGCCGGACCACAGGGCGATCGCGCGGGTCCGCGCCTGTCCGGACCAGAGGGCGGAGACGAGCGCCAGCGTCGTCGGGAACGCCATGCCGGCGCACAGCCCGCCGCCGACGCGCGCGAGGAACAGGACCTCCGTCGACGGCGCCCACGCGGCCAGGAGGCTGAACGGGACAGCGCCTGCGGTGCCCAGCAGCAGCAGGGCGGTGCGGCCGTACCGGTCGCCGACCGCCCCGAGGTAGAGCACCGAGGCCGACAGACCCAGGGAATAGCCCACCGCCACGAGGTTGAGGTCCACCTGCGAGGCGTCCAGGGCCTCGCCGATGTCCGGCAGCGCCACGTTCGCCACGGCGAGGTTGAGGTTGGCGACGGCCGCGACGAGGATCAACGCCGCCAGGACGATGCGGCGCGGCGCGGTGGTGGGTGACGACGACGCCCCGGGGCTGCCGTCCTGGGCTCGGGCCATACGGCGAGGCTAGGCGGAGACGCCCCCGCTCACGCGTCGAGCACACCCGGTTCACCCCGCCCGTGACCGGGACGGCGCACCGGTCCTGGCGGGACGGGGGGTCAGCGCGCGACCGCGGCGGCGATCGCCTCGCCGAGCTCGACCGGGCGCGTGTACATCGGCCAGTGCCCGGTGGGTAGCTCGACGATCTCGCAGTCCCGCATCGCGGCGAGCTCGCGGGTGAACGGGTCGTCCTGGGCGATGAAGTGCTCGTACATGGCCCGCGGCCCGTCGAAGGAGTCGAAGTGCTCGCAGGCGATGACCGTGGTGGGCACGTCGTAGCGGCGGTCGTCGGTCAGGTGCACCGGGTCCGAGGCGACGCGGGCGGGTGTCGGGATCGCCGTCGCCCGGAACCGCGACCTGAGGGTGTCGTCGAGGCCGACGAGGTCCGGCTCGTCGAACACCGACCAGTCCGGCAGCGGGATCTCGCCGTCCACGACGGGCAGGTCGGGGTTGACCGCTCCCCCGTCGCCGAGGGGGAACGAGTCGACGTAGACGGCGCGGGTGATCCTGCTGGGGCGGCGGTCGGCCGCGGAGTGGATCACCGCTGCCCCTCCGGAGTGCCCCACGAGCACGACCTCGGCGTCGTCGGGCAGCGCGTCGATCGCGGCGACGACGGCGTCGACGTGGTCGGCGAGCGTGATGCCGCTGCGGTCGGCCTCGACGGAGTCCATGCCGGGCAGCGTCATCGGGTGCACGGTATGCCCGGCCGCGACGAGCGGCGGGGTGACGGCGTCCCAGGCGGACGCGTTCAGCCAGAAGCCGGGTACCAGGAAGATGTCCATGCCGCCGAGCGTAGGTGTGACCCCTGACACAGGCTGACGGTGACATGCATTCTGCATGCTGCGAACCTGGAATCCATGTCCACACTGCAGGTCCGGGACGTCCCGGACGACGTCAAGCGGGTGCTCAAGGCCCGCGCCGCCCGGTCGGGCCAGAGCCTGTCCGAGTTCGTCCTCCAGGAGCTGAGCGAGCTCGCCGGTCGGCCGACCATCAGCGAGCTCACCGACCGCATCCGCGACCGCGGCAGCTACACGCCGGGGGTCGATGCGGCTGAGGTGCTCGCCGCAGCGCGGTCCGAGCGCGAGTGACACTCGTCCTCGACGCCTCGGTCCTGGCCGAGTTCCTCGTCGGCAGCCCGGCGGGCCGGCGGGCCACGCCTCGCATCCTGGCGGACCGTGACCTGCACATCCCGCACCGGGCGGTCGTCGAGGTCGCGTCCGTCGTCCGAGGCTGGGTGCTCGGCGGCCACCTCCCCGAGCCTCGGGCGCGCGGGGCCCTCGACGACCTCGCGGCGTTGCCCGCGGCCCGCTGGTCCGCCGAGCCCTTGTTTCCACGCCTCTGGGCGCTGCGGTCGACCATGAGCGCCGATGACGCGACCTACGTGGCCCTGGCCGAAGGAGTCCAGGCCACCCTCCTGACCGCCGACGCCCGCCTGGTCCGTGCGGCGGAGCAGTTCGGCGCGTGCTCGGTCGAGCTCGTCGACGCGGGCACGGGACGGTGACGGTCAGCATGATGAAATCTCCCCCGTGACCGCCTACGAGTTCTCCACCGACCGCGACCGCCTCGACGTCGACTGGATCCACGAGATCCTGTCCACGCAGGCCTTCTGGGCCCGCGGACGCAGCCGCACGGTCCAGGAGTCCGCGGTCGCCGGCAGCCGCAACTACGGGATCTACGCCGCCGACGGCACGCAGGTCGCCTACGCCCGCGCCGTGACCGACGGCGTCACGTTCGCCTGGGTGGCCGACGTCATCGTCGACCCGGCCCACCGACGCCAGGGACTCGGCACCCGGATCGTCGACGGACTCATGGCCGACCTCGAGAGCCTCGGGCTCAAGCGCGTGCTGCTCAAGGCCTCCCCCGACGGCCACGAGCTCTACCGGCAGGCCGGATTCGACACGCTCGACGAGCCGGAGACCTGGCTGGGCCGCCGCCTGCGCTAAGAAGTGCTCAGGCGGCCCGGGCTGACATCGCCTGCCGCGCGACGACGCCCGCGACGAGCAGCGCCTGGCCAGCGAGGTAGGTGAGCATGATCCAGAACCCGGACTGCGGCGGCACGACGTCAGCGAACGCACCCAGCGCGATCATCGCGTCCGAGACGAGGAACAGCGCACCGCCTAGCCAGGCCAGCCGGTGCACGCCCGTGGCGAGCACCGCCATCGCGGCCAGGCACACCGCGTAGACGACGACGGCGGCCGCCAGCACGCCCGGAGCGCCCGGCAGGCACAGCGCCACCAGGACGACCGCCAGGGCCACGTAGGCGAGCAGGACTCCCCGGCGCCGGTGCAGGACGGACTCGCGGCGGTACGGCCAGAACGCCACGGCGTAGGCCACCTGGGCGACGAGGAACCCGCCGACCATCGCCAGGAACGCCGCGTCGCCGGTGAACAGGTCAGGCAGGGTGTCACCGACCCAGGAGAAGCCGAGCGCCACCAGCACCAGCCGCACGAGGCGCGGCCGGGGTGCCGCCGTCGTGCACCAGAGCACGACCGCGAGCGCCGGCATGACCAGCCACTGCGTCGAGTTCGCGACCGCGGCGGCGTCGAGGAGCTGTGCGGCCAGGTGGACGACGGCGAGGGCGGCGAAGGCGCCCGCCGCGACGCGGGCTGCGCCCGGGCTGAGCAGGGGGCGGTCGGTGTGAACGACGTCGGTCATGCGCGGCAGCGTAGCGGGCGGCCGGGGTGCGATCCTGCCGCCATGACCGACGCACCCGTGGTTCGCCCGCTCACCCCTGACGACGCCGAGGCGGTGCTGGCGGCGTTCTGCTCGGCGCCCGACATGGCACGCCAGGGCGCGGTGACGACGCCGCAGGAGGCCGAGCGGTACGTCGACCGGCTGACGGACGCCGACGGCCCGCACCGCGCCTGGGCCGTCGACGACAGGGGCACCTGCGTCGGGCTCGTCGCCGTCACGATCGACGCGGTAAACGCCAACGGCTGGTTCTGGTACTGGGTGCACGCCGCGCACCGCGGACGCGGGCTGGCCCGACGGGCCGCGACGGCGGTGGCCGACTGGGCCCTGTCCGACGGCGGGCTGCACCGGCTGGAGCTCGGGCACCGGGTCAACAACCCGGCGTCGGGCGCGGTGGCACGGGCCGCAGGGTTCGTCCGCGAGGGCACCGAGCGCGAGAAGTTCCTCGTGGACGGTCGGCGGGTCGACGTCGCGACCTACGGGCGGCTGCGCACCGACCCGGTGCCGGACACCGAGCGGCTCGTGCGCGCAGGGTGGGCGGCGACATAGCGACCGGTGGCCTCCGATCGCTGCGCAGACTTGACGACGCGTCCCTCAAGCTTCGCCGATGCCTTCGTCGAGCGGGCGGCGACCCGGGCCGCGCCCTTCGAACTGATGATCTTGGCCATCTGGACCACCTCCTTCACCCTCGGACCAAGGATAGCGCCGAGCCCAGCGCCCCAACAGGCATGTGAGAGGGCAAGACCCGAGCGCACAACGACGGCAGCGTCTACAGCTCGATGCTGAGCAGCCGCGACCCGTGGGTCTTGGTGTACCCGAGGCTCGCGTACAGCCCGTCGGCGCCGGACGGGTTGGCGGTGTCGACGTCGAGGCACGCGTACTCCATGCCGTCGGCGGCGAAGGACCGCATGCTCGCCAGCAGCGCGGCGAGCCCGGCCTTGCGGCCGCGGTAGGCCCGCCGGGTGCCGAGCACGCCGGTGTACCCGAAGGTGTACCCGCGCACGGCGAAGTCCTCCTCGAACCGGAGGTTCACGGCGTACCCGACGACGAGCGGCTCCCCGGCGCGCAGCGCGGCCGCGGTCTCGTCGTCGGTGCGGGAGTCGGCGAGGAGCGCCTCGACGTCGGGGGCGTCATCGACCACGACGTGACTCCACTGCGGTGCAAAGCCGGTGCGCCCGCGCTGCCACTGCTCGCGGGTGTTGGGCTCGCTGCCCCAGTGGTCGCGGAAGGCGTCGTTGTGCGCCAGGCGCGTGGCCTCGTCGAGCGCGGTGCTGAACGGCACGAGTCGCAGCGACCCGTCGAGGACGACGTCGGGCAGCGGGGCGGCCTCCAGGTCGCGCAGGTCGCGGCGCAGGTCGGAGTAGAACCGGCGGGGCTCGAAGCCCGCCCGCTCGTACAGGCGCAGCTTCGAGGCCGGTCCGTCGTCCTCGGCGAAGACGCCGATCCGGGCGGGCAGCTCCTTGCCCGACGCCGCGAGCACCTGCCGGGCGCGGGCGACCTGCCAGGCGAACAGCTCGCGGCCGATGCCCTCGCCGCGGCGGGACGGATGCACCCCGCCGAACAGGAACGCCCGCAGCGTGCGGGTGTCGCCGGGCATGGTCTCGACGTGGCCGTAGGCCCGCAGCGCGCCGTCGGCGTCGAACCCGAGCACGGAGTCGACGTCGAACCGGCGCCACGGGGCGTCGAAGAGGTCGGTGATCTCCTCGAGGGTCTCGCGGTACGGCTCGGCGTCGGCCGCGGCGATGGTGTTGCGCAGCTCGAGCAGCGCGGGGGCGTCGTCGGCGGTGGCCGCGCGCCAGGTCAGCCCGCCCGCGGTGAGCGTGGGCAGGGTCGCCGGGGCGTCCGCGCGCTCGGCGATCGGGGCGAGGTCCGGTGAGGTCTCCACGGTGGCCATGGGGCGAGCGTAGGTCTCACCAGGTGTGCGCCGCACCCTGTTTAGGCCCGGCCGAACTAGGCTGTCGTGGTGACCTCCACGCTCGACATCGCCGCTGCCGACGCCCGTTCCGCCGCCCTGCGCGAGGCGCTGCGCACCCGGGTGGTGGTGGGCGACGGCGCCATGGGCACCATGATCCAGGCCGCCGACCCGACCCTGGAGGACTACCAGCAGCTCGAGGGCTGCAACGAGATCCTCAACGTCACCCGCCCGGACATCGTGCGCGGCGTGCACGACGGGTTCCTCGAGGTCGGCGTGGACGCGATCGAGTCGAACACGTTCGGCGCGAACTGGTCGAACCTGTCGGACTACGGCATCGACGACCGCATCCGCGAGCTGGCCCGCGTCGGCGCGGAGCTGGCCCGTGAGCGCGCCGACGTCTACGCGACGCCGGACCACCCGCGCTGGGTGCTGGGTTCGATGGGTCCGGGCACGAAGCTGCCCTCGCTGGGGCACACCACGTACGAGCACCTGCGCGACACGTTCGCCGAGCAGGCCGCCGGGCTGCTGGAGGGCGGCGCGGACGCGATCCTGGTGGAGACCAGCCAGGACCTGCTGCAGACCAAGGCCGCGGTGACGGGCGCGCACGAGGCGATGCGGCCGGTCGAGGAGGGCGGCGTCGGCCGCGTCGTCCCGGTGATCGCCTCGGTGACCGTGGAGACCACCGGCACCATGCTCATGGGCTCGGAGATCGGGGCGGCGCTGACCACGCTGCAGGCCGTCGGCGTGGACGCCATCGGCCTGAACTGCGCCACCGGCCCGGACCAGATGAGCGAGCACCTGCGCTACCTGGCCAAGCACGCCGAGGTGCCGGTCACGTGCATGCCGAACGCCGGTCTGCCCGAGCTCGGCCCGCACGGCGCCGTCTACCCGCTGACCCCGGACGAGCTGGCGGCGGCGCACAGCCAGTTCGTCGACGAGTTCGGCCTGGGCATGGTGGGCGGCTGCTGCGGCACGACGCCGGAGCACCTGGCGCGCGTGGTCGAGGCGGTGCGCGGTCGCTCGCTGCCGGAGCGCGAGGTGGAGCGCACCAGCGGTGTCGCGTCGCTGTACTCGCACACGGACCTGTCCCAGGACGCCTCGTACCTGGCGATCGGTGAGCGCACCAACGCCAACGGCTCCAAGGCGTTCCGCGAGGCGCTGCTGGAGGGCCGGTGGGACGACATCGTCGACATCGCCCGCGACCAGACGCGGCACGGCGCCCACCTGCTCGACGTGTGCGTCGACTACGTGGGGCGTGACGGCGTCGCGGACGTGCGGGAGGTCGTCTCGCGGCTGGCGAGCGCCTCGACGCTGCCGCTGGTGATCGACTCCACCGAGCCGGAGGTGATCCGCGCCGGCCTGGAGCTGGTGGGCGGGCGCGCCGTGGTGAACTCGGTGAACTTCGAGGACTCCGACGGCCCCGGGTCGCGGTTCCAGCGGATCATGCCGGCCGTGCGCGAGCACGGTGCCGCCGTCGTCGCCCTGACCATCGACGAGGAGGGCCAGGCCCGCACCACGGAGAAGAAGGTCGCGATCGCCTCGCGCCTCATCGACACCCTGACGCAGCAGTGGGGCATGCGGGTGGACGACATCATCGTCGACGCCCTGACCTTCCCCATCGCGACCGGGCAGGAGGAGACGCGGCGCGACGCCATCGAGACGATCGAGGCGATCCGCGAGATCAACCGGCTCTACCCCGGCGTGCACACCACGCTCGGTGTCTCGAACGTGTCGTTCGGTCTCAACGCGGCCGCGCGCACGGTGCTGAACTCGGTGTTCCTGCACGAGGCCACGCAGGCCGGCCTGGACTCCGCGATCGTGCACGCCGCGAAGATCCTGCCGCGCACCGCCATCGACGACGAGCAGTGGCAGGCCGCCGAGGACCTCGTGTGGGACCGGCGGCGGTACGACGACGAGGGCAACCTGACCCACGACCCGCTGTCGCACCTGCTGGAGGTGTTCTCCGGCGTCGACGCCGCCGCGATGCGCGACCAGCGGGCCGCCGAGCTGGCCGCGCTGCCCGTGGGCGAGCGGCTGGAGCGGCGCATCATCGACGGCGCGCGCAAGGGTCTCGAGGACGACCTGGAGACCGCCCTGGCCGACGGCATGAAGGCCCTCGACATCGTCAACACCCACCTGCTGGGCGGGATGAAGGTCGTCGGCGAGCTGTTCGGGTCCGGGCAGATGCAGCTGCCGTTCGTGCTGCAGTCCGCCGAGGTCATGAAGACCGCGGTGGCGCTGCTCGAGCCGCACATGGAGAAGGTCGAGGGCGCCGAGGAGCAGTCCAAGGGCGTCATCGTGCTGGCGACCGTGCGCGGCGACGTGCACGACATCGGCAAGAACCTCGTCGACATCATCCTGACGAACAACGGCTACACGGTGGTCAACATCGGCATCAAGCAGCCGATCTCGGCCATGATCGAGGCCGCCGAGGAGCACGGCGCCGACGTCATCGGCATGTCCGGGCTGCTGGTGAAGTCGACCGTGGTGATGAAGGAGAACCTCGAGGAGCTCGTCTCGCGCGGCCTGGAGAAGCGCTGGCCGATCCTGCTCGGCGGCGCGGCCCTGACCCGCACCTTCGTCGAGGACGACCTCGCCTCCGCCTTCCCCGGTGTGGTGCGGTACGCCCGCGACGCCTTCGAGGGGCTGCGCCTCATGGAGCCGCTGGTGGCCGTGGCGCGCGGCGCC
The DNA here is from genome assembly GCF_036689775.1 of Isoptericola haloaureus. NCBI lineage: Bacteria > Bacillati > Actinomycetota > Actinomycetes > Micrococcales > Promicromonosporaceae > Isoptericola > Isoptericola haloaureus. The sequence continues at coordinate 200,330 of NZ_JBAGLP010000117.1, forward strand.
GACCCCGAGGCGGTCGGGCTGCCGGCGCTGCGCAAGCGCCGCCACAATGTCGTCAAGGTGACCGAGACCGCGGTCGAGGACCTGCCCGAGCGGTCCGACGTCGCGACCGACAACGAGGTACCCGCTCCCCCGTTCTGGGGCACGCGCGTGGTCAAGGGCATCCAACTCGCCGACTACGCCGCGTTCCTCGACGAGCGCGCGACGTTCATGGGCCAGTGGGGCCTGAAGCCCGGTCGCGGCGAGGACGGGGCCTCGTACGAGGAGCTCGTCGAGACCGAGGGCCGGCCGCGCCTGGCCCAGTGGCTCGACACGATCCGCACCGACCAGATCATGGACCCGACCGTCGTCTACGGTTACTTCCCCGTCTGGTCCGAGGGCGATGACATCGTCGTGGCGCACCACGGGCCCGGCCTGGCCGGCATCGGGGCGCCCGACGGCGGATCCGGCGGTGAGCCGGGGACCGAGCGGCTGCGCTTCACCTTCCCGCGCCAGAAGCGCGACCGGCACCTGTGCCTGGCCGACTTCGTGCGCCCCAAGTCGTGGGTCGAGCAGACCGGCCGCTACGACGTGCTGCCCATCCAGCTCGCCACCGTCGGGGACCCGGTGTCCGCGTACACGGCGAAGCTGTTCGCCGACAACAAGTACCGCGAGTACATGGAGCTGCACGGGCTGTCCGTGCAGCTCACCGAGGCGCTGGCCGAGTTCTGGCACTCCCGCGTGCGCTCCGAGCTCGGGTTCGGCGACGAGGACCCCGACGACGTCGAGGGCATGTTCAAGCTCGAGTACCGCGGGGCGCGCATCTCACTCGGCTATCCGGCCTGCCCCGACATGGAGGACCGCACGAAGGTCGTCGAGCTGCTGCGGCCGGAGCGGGTCGGCGTGACGCTCAGCGACGAGCTGCAGCTTCACCCGGAGCAGTCGACGGACGCGTTCGTGCTGCATCACCCCGAGGCCAAGTACTACAGCGTGTGATCGATGAACCCAACGCGGATCGCCTTCAAATCGATGAAACACGAAAAAATCCGCTCGGGCTGCACGTGCTAATGGCTAAACAGTCCCGAATGCGGTCCAGCAATCCCAACTACCGCGTCTTCGAGTATCCACTGCTCAACGGAAGACAATTGCGATACAAGGCGCGCGTCGCCTGCGAAATCGACCAAGCCCTCAAGCAATTGATGCACGTCACTACCGCGCAACCCGAGCTCTCTTAAGCGCAGGCCCAACGGAATCGGGATACCATAGTCCTCGAGTTGTGCGACTCCCGAAGGCAAATAGAGCCCTTCGATCTCGCGAATCAAGTACTCATAGTTTGCCCGCGACAGACCTCTCCGATCCGCAAGCACTTCTGCATGGATGACCTGCATCGCACGCAGCATTGACGGGATCGTGAAACCCATCCAGTTGCGCTGAAACTTCAATACATCATCGACGATGTCGCTGGTCGATTGATTCTTGAAGGCATACCGTGCCTGCTGCTCCACCTGTGCTCTCATGTCGCCAGCATTAATTCGCGCATTCTGCAACTTTCCCCAGAGCGCACTAAAACTCATCAATCGTCTCTGCCTACCTGAAAGCAAGAACTTGAAAGCAAACTCCAAAGTCGCCTTGGCTTGCTCCACTCGTGGATTGCCCGACCACGAAATCGCCTCGGCGTCAGCCATCGACATCTCAGCCATTTGACGTGCCGCAAGCAATTGCAGTTCAGGATCATATCCACGATTAGCGCGAATAGCCCGTAACGAGAGGATATCTTGGGCCAGAACTGGACCAACCCTTTCCCTCGATTCCGCGGTCAGATCCAACTCATCAATGTGCACCAAATCTGCGTCCGCGGCCAACTCCGACTGACTCTCAACCGGGATATCAACAACCGTCTCCTCGATATGCGGAACGGGCATATATGTCACCACCTGGCCCACAAAGTTGCGAAACATGCGCCCAGCCCGACCGCGAATGTTGTTGAACGTGAAGAAGTCAATCAGTTGGCCATCGATCTTCTTCTCAAATATCACAACATTTCGAGCCGATGTGTTGACGCCCTCGATGAGTGTGGAAGTACACACCATTGCAGGCACAAGCCCGTCGTTGAAGAGTCGAATCATTATCCGTTGAAGACTGCGGGGCAGCGGGCCGGTGTGTGTGGCTACGCCTGCGCGCAAAGCGTGGGGGACATCCCAATCCGCGTAGTAGTTGTCGGCAATCCAATCTGCCACATTGACGCCGGTCCCATCAGGACTGACGTTCACCGCCGACTCGAGTAGGCGGGATAATGTGACGGCCTTCTTTGGGGTACCCGTAAACACCAAGGTTGAACCCCGCAAATCCCGCGAGACCAGTTCAACAAGGTCTGACTCTTGGTCCTCAATCGAAGATCGGTCAACGACATCGACCGCAACGGGCCGGAAATCAGTCCTGACAAGATTGTCTCGAAGCCGGGCAGGTAGACGCTCGTCGAGTCGATCGACGTTTGGCCCAATCAGGTAGTATTGAGCTCCCGTTGCGCTCAATCTGCGCCAAGCCAGATTCAACAGGCTTCGCCTCGGGTCCTCTTGCGCACCCGAACCGAGTTTATAGAACTCGTCAATCATGAAGAAGTCAACTTCGGGCAACGAGTCGACCTCCAGGAAGCGCTCCTGCGTCATGACAATAATATTCTTGGATGCGAACTCTTCAGTGGGATGCGTTACTATCCTATATTCGTTTCTGAACTTAGCAAGGCGACGTCGAGTCTCGTCGACCAACGCGATTGTGGGAACAATCAGAACGAAGGTGGACCATTGCTCAGATGCAACGAGTGCATCGACCAGGGCCGATTTCCCGAACGACGTGGGCGCCGAAAGAATTACAGACTCCCCGTCCATGAGCCTTTGATAAACGCGCTGCTGCTCCGAGTGGAACGTGAAGCCCTCTTCCGCTAGTTCCGGCGGCGTGTGCAGTTCGACCGCGAACGCCTCCCAGGAACCCAGCTCATCTACCGAAGGTCCCATATACGGGTAGAGCCCGAAACGGGCGCAGAGAGTGTCGACCGTTGGCCGATTCGATAGTCCGTCATAAGCGTCTAGAAAGCGGATTAGCCGTTCACGGCCCTCTACTTCTCGCCCGGGATCGAGCGCAAGGAGCGAGATCTCGCGAATCTGCTCAAACGTATCCAAAACTACCCTCCCCGCCTCTAGATTCCCTGCCATGTTCGCAGTTTCTCATGCAGAGCATCGGTCAAGGATTTCTTGTCGTCGAGCGGCAAAAGAATAAGATGCAGCGAAATCGGGAAGTCTTCAGGAAGCGCGTCGCAAAAACGTTCCCAAGCCGCTTCAGCCTCCGCTTCGAGCGCCTTGATATAGGCTTCATCTAGGATGGAATGACTTGACACTGCTCTACTGTCATAAGTAAGCATTGCCGGAATCACTATGCGATTTAAGATCTGGTCTAGCGACCTGTTCTGATGAAGCATTGAGGCGACCTGCGTCGAGTATGGCCAATTCGGGTCAAGTTTGTTGACGATCGCTACAAACTCGTTCCTCAGGAATCCCTGTTCAATATGATCGCGGAGCTCCGCGGCGCAGTCACGAATCGCGGAGTTGACGCTCGTATAGTACTTTACTTCACCCAGCCACAGCTCGACTTCCCCGTCGTTCTCTATCAGGTGAACACAATCGAATCCCTTGACGGTGTCGTTCGCGCTATCTTTGAAATGTATCTTGCTGATGGCCGGCTCGGCATGGAAGAAGTCTTTGACCACGCCATGCAGGAGTAGCTCGCCAAATTCGCCGCGCCGCTTATATTTTTCGGTACCATAGACCGCCTGCGCGGCCTTCTTCAGCATCCTTGCAGCAGTATCACCAGTGATTGAACTCCAGTCCGTGAAGCTCAATGCAAACGAAGGTAGATGGCGTGAGAATACATCGCTAGCCATCTCTTCCGTTCGCCACTGGCCAAGCTCGTACCCTGGACAAATTGCGGTAAGCGGAGGTTGCTTCGCGAGGTCCTGTACTCGCACCTGCTGGACGGTCACCACAGCAAAGAACCCTGACCCGGGCTTCGTGCCGGGTCCACGCTCGCGGGACGCTCGACGACCAACTTCGCGACGCTCACAATGCGCGGTTCAACTCGCGCATGGGATGCAAACCGGACTGCACTCATCTGTTGGATGCTATCGATCTCTGTGGCTCAGTGCTGTCGCTGAGGGGGTGAAGTTTGCTCAGGACATCATCCCCTCTGATGGCTCTACTAACTGTTGGCGCACGCTCCGGCGCGGTACATGGGTTTGGTGAGAAGTCAGGGCGGGCACCACTGCGGCGTCGACGTCGACATCCGCTGTTCACCTCCTCGTGACCGAACAGTTCACACAGCCTGGTTACCGTGAACGCATCGTCCACCAGAGGAGGCAGCCCGCGTGACCCCGACCATCCTGTTCGACTTCGACGGCACGCTCGCCGTCGGTGACGGCCCCGTGCTCGCGTTCGCCCGGCAGGTCGCGGGGCACGCCGGGCCCGGGTACCTCGAGCGGGTCATGGCCACGTTGCGCGAGCACGACGCCGGCACGGCCACCCAGTTCCGCGACGGGTACGACGTCGTCGGAACCCTGGCCCGCCAGGACGGCGTCGACCCCACCGCCCTGCAGCACGCCTACCTCGCCAGCCGTAGCGTCCTCGGCACCCCTGAGGCGCCCGTCGACGCAGCCCCCGGACTGGCACAACTCCTGGACGCACTCCCCCACGCCGTCCGCGTCGTCCTCGCCACCAACGCCCCCGGCGTCGGCGTCGAACGCCTCCTGACCACCTGGGGCGTCCGCGAGCGCTTCGCCGCCCTGCACTACGACGTCGGCAAGCCCGCCGGACTCACCCCGATCGTCGAGGCCGCCCTCGCCGACGGCCCGGTGCTCGCCGTCGGAGACATCGTGGAGAACGACCTGGCACCCGCCACGGCGCTCGGCGCCGCGACGGCGCTGGTCGGCCCCACGGCCGACACACCGCCCGCCAGCGTGACGATGCACGCCCGCACGCTCGACGCCCTCGCCCCCGACATCACGGCGTGGGCCCGCCGAGCCACCACCACAGCCCCCACTGAAGCCACCCCCGCGAACCACCCCGAGTCCGTGCCGACCGGCACGGCCGACTCCCTCGAAAGGTGACCCTCCCCATGCGCAAGTCCCTGCTCGCTCCCGGTGCCGCCGCGGCGCTCGTCCTCGCGCTCGCCGGTTGCGCCGGAGCCGATGACGCCGGCAGCAGCGCCGACGCCGACTCGACCGACGCCGGCACCGAGTGGCCCGAGTCGATCACCATGTCCCTGGTGCCGTCCGTCGAGGGCGAGAACCTCGCCGAGGCGCTCGACCCGCTGACCACCTACCTCTCGGACGGTCTCGGCATCGAGGTCGAGGGCGTCGTCGCGAACGACTACACGGCCACGGTCGAGGCGCTCGGCGCCGACCAGGCGCAGGTGATCATCACCGACGCCGGCTCGCTGTACCAGGCGACCGAGCGCTACGGCGCGGAGCTCGTCCTGCGCGACGTCCGCTTCGGCGCCACGTCCTACGCGTCGGTCGCGTACACGAACAACCCCGACAAGTACTGCGAGGACGAGCCCGTGCTCGCCACCTACGAGGCCAGCGGCATCGAGCTGTCCTACTGCAACGGCCTGGAGGAGGCCGGCGCCGCGGCGACCGGTCAGGGCCCGGCCGCCACCGACGTCTTCGGCGACCTCGCCGGTGCGGACGTCGCGCTGCAGGCCGCCACCTCGCCGGCCGGCTACCAGTACCCGGTGGTGCTTATGCGCGAGGCGGGCCTGGACACCGACGCCGACATCACCCAGATCCCCGTCGAGGGCAACAACAACGCCGTGCTCGCCGTCGCCAACGGCGACGCCGAGGTCGGGTTCGCCTACTGGGACGCCCGCACCACGGTCACCGAGGAGGTCCCCGACATCGCCGACAAGGCCGTGGCCTTCGCCTACACCGACATGATCCCCAACGGCGGCGTCGCCGTCACCGACACCCTGCCCGACGACCTCGTCGCCGAGCTCACCCAGCTCATGGACGACTACGCCGACTCCTCCGACGAGGCCGCCGACGTCATGTTCGAGCTCGTCGGCCTGTCCGACTGGACGGCCGAGACCGCCGACGACGAGATCGCCCGCTACGGCGAGATCCTCGAGCAGTTCGCCGGCTGACTGCCATGACTCACGACAGCCAGGCGGCGGAGGCCGGGCACGCCCCGGCCTCCGCCGCGTGGCCGATCCGCCTCGACGGCGTCTCGGTCACCTACCCGAACGGCACCACCGCCCTGCGCGACGTCTCCCTGGACATCGACGCCGGGGAGATGGTCTCGATCGTCGGCCTGTCCGGCTCGGGCAAGTCGACCCTGATCCGCACCATCAACGGCCTCGTGCCCGTCACCTCCGGCACCGTGACCGTCGGCCCGCACACGGTCTCCGGTCTGCACGGTCGCCGCCTGCGCGAGGTGCGCGGGCACGTCGGCATGATCTTCCAGGGCTTCAACCTGGCCACCCGGGTCGACGTCTACCGCAACGCGCTGGTCGGCCGGTTCGCCCGCGCCGGGCGGCTGCGCACGCTCCTCGGCGTCACCAGCGCCCGCGACCGCGAGGTCGCCCTGACCGCCCTGGACACCGTCAGCATGCTCGACAAGGTCTGGTCGCGGGCCGGGGCGCTGTCCGGCGGGCAGCAGCAGCGCGTCGCCATCGCCCGGGCGTTGTCCCAGGAGCCGAGCATCATGCTCGCCGACGAGCCCGTCGCCAGCCTCGACCCGCCCACCGCGCACGCCGTGATGTCCGAGCTGGAACGCATCAACGCCGAACGCCACCTCACGGTGCTGGTCAACCTGCACCTGATGGACCTCGCCCGGCAGTACACCCGCCGCATGATCGGGCTGCGCGACGGCGAGCTCGTCTACGACGGCCCCGCGGCCGAGGCCACCGAGGCCGACTTCGAGCAGATCTACGGCCGCCGCATCCGCCCGCAGGACCGGCTCGGGGACCGCACGTGAGCCCGGGCACGACGGCGGAACCCGCCCCGCGCCTCGACGTCCCGCCGCGCCCGCGCACCTGGCCGCGCCGCACCCTGGTCGTCTCGGCGCTGGCGGCGTTCACCGTGGCGACCTGCCTGCCCGCGATCGGCGGCGTCGAGATCGACCTGGGCGCCATCGCGCGGAACTGGCGCCACGGCGCGGCCAACCTGTCCGCGCTGCTGCAGCCGAACTGGTCGTTCCTCCCGCGCACGATCCAGCCGATGCTGGAGACCCTGCAGATGGCGTTCGTCGGCGCCGCGATCGCCGCCGCGCTGTCCGTGCCGCTGACGCTGTGGGCGGCCCGACCCACCAACCCGAACTCGGTCACCCGCACCGCGGTGCGCGCCGTCATCAACGTCGTCCGCGCCGTCCCGGACCTCGTCTGGGCGACCATCCTGGTGGCGATGGTGGGCGTCGGCGCGCTGCCCGGCCTGCTCACCCTCGTGCTGTTCGACGTCGGCATCGTCGTCAAGCTCGTCTCCGAGGCGATCGACTCGACCGACCACCCCTACCTCGAGGCCGCCCGCGCCGGCGGCGCCACCCAGGGCCGCATGAACCGCGCCCTCGCGCTGCCCCAGAGCCTGCCGCTGTTCAGCAACCAGTGGCTCTACGCCCTCGAGCTGAACGTCCGCATCTCGGCGATCCTCGGCATCGTCGGCGCCGGCGGCATCGGCCGGCTGCTCGACGAACGGTTCGGGTTCTTCGCCTACGGCGACGTGTCCGTCATCATCCTGGAGATCCTCGTCGTCGTGCTCCTCATCGAGGCCGCCTCGAACGTGCTGCGCCGGAGGCTCGCATGAGCGGCATCCTGCAGAACCGAGCCTCACGGTCCCGCACCGCCACGTCACGCCCCGCCGGCGAGCGGCCCGCCTCGGCCCTGCCCCCGCGCCCGTCGCGGCTCGGGCAGACCGTCGCGACCGCCGTCGTCGGCCTCGTGCTGCTCGTCTCCGCCGCGACCCTGGACGTCGAGTGGTCCGACCTGCGCGGGCTGCCCGCCGCCGTGGCCGAGTACGCCGCGCTGATGTTCGCCGACCCGGACTGGTCGCGCCTGCCGCGCGCCCTGTTCGAGATGTGGCGCTCGATCTCCATGGCCTGGCTCGGCGCGATGCTCTGCGTGGTCGTGTCGATCCCGCTCGGCATGCTCGCCGCCCAAGGCGTCGGGCCGGCCTGGCTGCGCCTGGCCCTGCGCGGGCTCTTCGCCGTCATCCGCGCCGTGCCCGAGGTGATCATCGCCCTCGTGCTGCTCACCGTCACCGGGCTCACGCCGTTCACCGGCGCGCTCGCCCTCGGCATCGCCGGGATCGGCACGCAGGGCAAGTGGACCTACGAGACCGTCGAGACGCTGCGTGACGGCGCCGCCGACGCCGTCCGAGCCGCGGGCGGGGGCCGCACCGCCGTCGTCCGCTGGGCGCTGTGGCCCGCCGCTCTGCCTGCGCTGCTGTCCTTCGCGCTGTACCGGTTCGAGATCAACATCCGCATGTCCGCGGTGCTCGGCATCGTCGGCGCCGGCGGCATCGGCAGCATGCTGGCCAACTACACGAACTATCGTGAATGGGACACGGTCGGCATGCTGCTGATCGTGGTCGTCGTGACCACCATGGCCGTCGACGCCGTCTCGGGCGCGCTGCGCCGCCGCATCATGGAAGGGGCCTGAGGTGACCTGGACCGGCTCGGCCGACGCACCCCTGACCGCCCGCATCGTGGCGCTCGCGCCGTCGATGCACCCCGGCGAGCGCCGCGCCGCCGAGGCCATCGCCGCCGACCTGGACGCCGCCGTCGAACGCACCGCCCAGCAGGTGGCCGACGACGTCGGGGTCGGCCGGGCGACCGTCGTGCGCGCCGCGCAGACCCTCGGGTACGAGGGCTACCCGCAGCTGCGCGTCGCCGTCGCCCGCGAGCTCGCGCTGCGCCCGGCGTCGGACGACTCGCCCGACGGCACCATGCTCGGCGCGGTGCGCGAGTCCGTCGACCGGTTCGCCGCCCGCCTCGGGCACACCGTGGCCGGGCTGACCGAGGACGGCCTGCAGGAGTTCGTCCGCGTCCTCGACGACGCGCGGCGCGTGCTCGTCGTCGCCAACGGGCTCTCCTCCCCGCTCGGCCTCGACCTCGTGCTGCGCCTGACGTCCGCGGGCCGGCCCGCCGAGCTGCTGGCCGACGCCCTCGCCCAGCGCATCGCCGCCCGGCAGCTCGGCCCCGAGGCCGTCTGCCTCGTCGTGTCCGGCTCCGGGGCCAACGAGGCCACGCTGGAGGTGATGCGGGCCGCGCACGACGGCGGCACCCCGGTCGTGGCGATCACCTCGTTCGCGCAGTCCCCCGTCGCCCAGCTCGCCGACACCGTGCTCGTCGTCCCGCCGGTCAACGAGTCGTTCCGCGACGAGCTGCTGCACACCTCCCGCGCGGCACTGATGCTCATGATCGAGGCGCTCGTCGAGGTGCTGGTCGCCCGGCGCGGCGAACGCGGGCGGGACGCCCGGGCCGCCGTCCTGCACGAGCTGGGCTCGGCGATCGAGGAGTAGGCGACCGGCCTCCGGTCGCCGGGTCGTCGGCGCGGCACCCGGGCGGTTCGCGCGCTGCACGCCCGTGCACGGGCTCCGCGACGTACCGTGGAGCCGGGGGGCTTCGGCGACCGGGAGCGAGGTGCTGCATGGGCGACCTCTCGGGTGTTCCACGCCTCCCCCCGTGGCTCGCCGCCCGGCCCCGGCTGCTGAGCCGCCTCGACGACGGCGCGCCCCTGACTGTCCTGCGGGGCGCGGGCGGATCGGGCAAGACGACGCTGCTCGCCCAGTGGGTGACGGCTCACGACGACGGTGACGAGGCCGTCGTATGGATCACCCTGGACGCCCAGATCCGGTCGCGGGCCGGGTTCTGGGTGCACGTGCTCTCCCGCCTGCATCGCGCCGGCCTGGTCGACGACGGCACCTTCTACCGCGAGCTGGTGACCGTCGCCGACGCGGCCGCCTCCGTGCGCGACGCCATCGCCCGGAGCCTGTCGTCGGCGCCTCCGGTGCTGCTGGTGCTCGACGACTTCGCGTCCGCCGGGGACTTCTGGGACGACGTCGGCCTCGACCTGCTTGCCGTCCTGCAGGGCGTCCGGACGGCACGGTGCGCCGTGGCGGGCCGGTTCCCGACCGTGCTCGAAGGCCCTGCCGCGCGCAGGACGCTCGGGGCCGTGGTCCTCGCCGACGACGACCTGGCCCTCACCGTGGACGAGGCGCGGGCCGTCGTGGCGAGCAGCGACGTCCGGCTCGACGACTCCGCCGTCGACGTGCTGCTGCGGTCCACCGCACGGCGGTCGGTCCTGGAGCTGCGCTACGCGCTGGACGTCCTCGCCGGCCTCCCCGCGAGCGCCTCGCGGACGCCCGGCCGCCCCCTGACCGCGGCGCAGGCCGCCGAGGCGCTGGCGGCCGGGGTGCGACAGGACCTGTCGGCGCGTGTCCGGGACCCGCACCTGCTCGAGCTGCTCGGGGCCGTGTCCCTGGCACCGTACGCCGACGCCGCGCTGGCGCAGCGGCTCGAGCGCGTCGTCGCCGCCCCCGCCGACCCGGAGACCGCGGTCGACCCGTTGGCGACCCTCGGGCGCCTGGGCCTCGGGTACTGGGCCACGCAGCCCGACGGCACACCGGTGCTCCGGCTGAGCGACCAGGTGCGGGCGGTGGCGGCGGCCCGCTTCGCGGAGACGAACCCGACGCTGGTGCCACGGGTCCTGGACACCGCGGCGCACTGGCTGTGGGAGCAGCGTCACGACGCCGCGACCGCCGTCGAGTACGCGCTGCGCGCGGGGGACCTCGGCTTCGCCGACCACCTGCTCGTGCGGGTCTTCCCCCTGCCGCCGCAGGAGTCGGCACGGCTGGCACGGATGCTCCTGGCGATGCCCGCGGCCCAGGTCCGTTCCCAGCCGTTCCTGGCGATGTTCCTGGCACTGGTCCTCAACGCCCGGCCGGGCACGCAGCGGCGGGCGACCGAGTTCCTGGCGGCGGCCGTGCAGGCGTCGCACCAGCGGATCGCCTCGGCGCCACCGGCCGAACGGGTCGTCCTGTACGGGCTCGAGACCGCCGCCTGGCGGCTGCTCGGCCAGCGCACCCGGATGCTGGACACGGCCCGACGCGCCGTGCGCGAGCTGGCCCTGGCCCGGGAGGACGACGACCTGGACGGCGCCCCGTCGATCGACGGGGCCGCGGCACTGGCCGTCTCCCAGGCGGCCACGAGCCTCTTCTTCGGCGACGACCTCCCCGCGGCCCGGGAGGCGTACGACGCGCTGACCGCGCTGTCCGCCGAGCGGGACTGGCCGCACCTGGCGAACGTCGCGGCGTGCGGCCGCGCCATGGCCGACGTCCTGGACGGGCGATTCGTCGCGGCCCGTGCCGAGCTCGCCGTCGTGCAGCCCGATGCCTGGCCCACGGGTTGGGTCGACGGCTACCAGGGCGCGTTCCGCAGCATCGCCCAGGCCTGGGTGCACATCGACGACGGCGACGCCGAGGCCGCCCTCGCCGAGCTCGAACCCCTCGCCCCGCACCTGGACACCCTGGAGCACTGGGAGTTCGCCGTCGCTGCCGGTGCCGTCGCCCAGGCGCTCCAGGGGCACGCCTCCGAGGCCGAGCGCCGACTGGGACAGGTGCGCCGCGAGCGCGTGCGCCCGACGACGCTGCCCAGCGTCGTCGGGCGCCTGGGAGCGATGCGCACGATCCTGCGGCTCGCCACCGGTGCCGCGCGAGAGGAGTCCCGCCAGCGCCTGCGCGGTCGCGGCCAGGCGGCCGACAGCGCCCTGCGGTCGATCATCGCCGCGGCCCGCGGTCAGGAGGAGGACGCCGTCGCCCTCCTGGCGCAGGCGCAGGGCGCGATCGGCACCCCGTTGCAGGACGCGCTCGTGGCGGTGGCCGGCGTCACGGTGGCGCAGCGGACCGACGCCGCCGTGAGCGCCACGGCGTTCGGCACCACCCTCGCCGCGCTGATGGACCAGCACGGGATCCACTGGCCCGTCACGCTCCTGGCCGAGGAGGACCGTGCCGGGGTCCTCGCGGCGCTCGAGCAGGACGGTGCTCAGGACGCCGCGACGACGCTCGCGCTGGCGTTCGCCCGGGTGCCCGCCGTCGTCGACGGACGGCTGTGGCAGCGCGCCCAGGCTCCTGCCCTGACACCCCGGGAGCGGGAGGTGCTGCACGCGCTGGCCGGGACGGACTCGCGGACCGAGATCGCCGCCGAGCTGGTCGTCTCGGTGAACACCGTCAAGGCACAGCTCCGGACGCTCTACGCCAAGCTCGGCGCCAGGACCCGTGCCGAGGCGCTGACACGGGCCGTGGACCTGGGGCTGCTGGAGGACGTCGACGCCTGACGACGCGAACGGGCCCCGACGCCGCCGGCGTCGGGGCCCGCGGACACGGTGCGGCCGGGACGGATCCTCAGCCCAGCCGGGTCAGCACCAGCCCGTCCGCGCCGCCGTCGAGGCGGAGCTCCTCCCCCGACACCTCGAAGGACGACGCCCCCTGCAGGGTGCGGATCACCGCGGCCTGGACGGGCGTCTCCTGCGGGGTGCAGGCGCCCGTCGTGGTGAGCAACCGGTCGACGTCGAGCGTGCCCCGGTCCGCGCCGACGTCGGGCGTGACCGTCACGGACCCGACGCCGCTGTTGCAGCCCGTGCGCAGGCGCATCGTCTCCTCGGTGAACCAGACCTCGGCCTGCACGGTGCGGGGAACGGCCGTCTCGCGTCCGTCCCGCTGGACATGGGTGACCCGCCACACGACGCCGCCGAGCCGGTCAGCGCGTGGCCGGGTGAGGACCATCTCGTGCGCATCGCCGAGCCGGATCGTCTCACCGTCGACCTGCAGCGCCGGGGCCGACCGCAGGAAGGTCGCGAGCCGTTGCTCGGCCTCCTCCTGCGCGGGACTGCAGGCCTTGCCGGTCGTCGCGAGGGCACCCTCGAGCTCCAGCCGGCCACCGTCCCACCGCGCCTGCGCGGCGAGCGTGTTGCAGCCCGCCGACGCCGCGACGCGGCCCTCCTCGAAGCGGATCGTGACCGGCTCGGCCGGGCCCGTGGCTCCGGGTGCCGGGACGGCCGTGAACGACCGACCCACGAGGGGATCGGCGTCCGGCGTGTCGCCCGTGGCGAACACGGCGGCCCCGCCGGTGACCAGCAGGGCTCCGGCGATGGTGGTGACGACCGCGGGGGCCAGGCGTCGGCGCCAGCGGGCGCGTCGGCGTCGGCGGGTGGGCGGATGCGTGCGGTCAGGGGTGTTCATGGTGGTCTCCGGGATGTCGACGGGGCGGGATAGGGGTCAGAAGACGGGGTCGCGCACGATCGGGCCGGTCATGCAGTGCCCGCCGCCGCGGCCGCGGCCGAGCTCGCCTCCGGCGATCTCGAGCACCTCGATCCCCGCGGCACGCATCGCGGCGTTCGCCGTGGTGTTGCGGTCGTAGGCGAAGACCACCCCAGGTTCCAGCGCCACGGCGTTGTTGCCCGAGTCCCACTGCTGACGCTCGGCCTCGTAGACGTCCCCGCCGGTCTCGATCACGCGCAGCGAGCCCAGGCCGAGCTCTCGAGCGACGACGTCGAGGAAGGGACGGTTCCCCTCGTCGCTGACGTGGACCTGCCCCGGCCGGCCGCCGGGACGCAGCACGAACGGGTGGATCGCGTCGACGATGCGCGGGTAGACCGTGACGGCGTCGACGTCGACGAACGTCATCACGGTGTCCAGGTGCATCGCCGCGCGCAGCTTCGGCATGCCGCCGACCACCACCTGATCGGCCACGTCGGCGTCGAACAGCGCCGAGGCCACCTGCGTGATGGCCTGGCGGGAGGTCCGCTCGCTCATCCCCATCAGGACGGTGCGGTTGCCGACGGGCATGATGTCACCGCCCTCGAAGGTCGCCTGGCCGTGGTCCGTCTCCGGGTCGCCCCACCAGACCGTGGAGCCGCCGAGCTCGGGGTGGAACTGGTAGACGGCCTTCATGAGGATCGTCTCGCCGTGCCGGGCCGGCCAGTACAGGGGATTGAGGGTGACGCCTCCGTAGAGCCACGTGGTCGTGTCCCGGGTGAAGAGCGTGTTGGGCAGCGGCGGCAGCAGGTACTCGCGCGAGTCGGGCGAGTACTCGGCGAGCGCGCGGTACCCGGCCGGCAGGTCCGGGACGTCGCTGGTGGCCAGCCCTCCGATCAGGTGCTCGGCGAGCCAGTCGGGCGCCATCCGCTCGAGGTGCTCACGGGTGGCGTCCACGAGGCCGGTGCCCACCGCGTCGGGCACGACGAGTCGGTCCAGGAGCCAGTCGCGGGCCCCCGGGGCGGCCATCGTCTCGGCGAGCACGTCGTGCAGCTCGAGGACCTCGACGCCGAGCGAGTCGAGGTCGCCGACGAACCGGGCGTGGTCCTCCATCGCCCGGTCGACCCACAGGACGTCGTCGAAGAGGAGCTGGTCGGAGTTCGTCGGGGTCAGCCGGCGGTGCGCGAGGCCGGGGCGGCACACGAGCACCTTGCGGAGCCGCCCCACCTCGGAGTGGACGCCGACCGTGGTCGCGGAGGCGTCCGCGCCGAGGGCGGAGGGGACGAGCGGCAGGGCCGCGGACTGGTCGATCAGGGAGCTGGTCACGGGGTACCTCACGAGGATGCGAAGGGAAGGGACTGTCGGGACCGGGCTCCGAACGCGTCATCGCCGGTCCGACACCTCAAGGTTCCGCGCCTCGGGGAGGGCCCGACCCCGACCGACGGCGATCTCACCCCGGGGTTCGCCCCCGCGGTCCGCCGCCGCCCCGTCGACGGTGCTGCCGGCGCCCGGCAGCTCTGACCGGCGCCCCACGAGCGCCCCACGAGCGCCCCACCGACGGCCCGCCGCACCGCGCGTCACCGGCATCCGACCGTCCCGCGGGGCCTCGCCCGCCCCGCGGGGTGAAGCCGGGGGCGAATCCACCGGGAACCCCCTCCCGGGCGCCCTCGAGGACAGCAGGCTGGAGCAGTCATCACGACCGAGCGCGCCGACCGAGCGCCCCCCACCACACGGAGAGACCCATGACCCTGCACCTCGACCCGCTCCACGACCTCCCCGAGCTCCACCAGATCGAGGCGGCGCTCCGTCTCGTCCGCGAGATGGACTGCGGTCTCCTGCCGCCCGAGGCGGATCTCGATCTCGACTCGCTCGGCGAGGAGATCGACCTGGCAGACCTCGTGCGCGAGCTCGCTCCCACCCACCCGCTCCCGCGCGTCTGACGCGCCACCCTGACCGGAGATCACCATGACGACGACCGACATCCGGCCGGCCGACAGCATCGAGGGTGCTGGCCGGGCCTCGACGACCTCTCGCACCGCCACCCTCGGCCTGCCCGCACTGACCGCGATGGTCGTGGGCTCGATGGTCGGCGCGGGAGTGTTCCAGCTGCCCTCGAGATTCGCCGGGGAGACCGGCGTCTACGGGGCACTGATCGCCTGGGGCATCGCCGGTCTGGGCATGCTCGCGCTCGCGTTCGTCTTCCAGAAGCTCGCGCTGCGCAAGCCGACGCTGGACAACGGCGTGTACGTCTACGCGAGGGAAGGCTTCGGCGCCTACCCGGGCTTCCTCTCCGCGTTCGGCTTCTGGGCGTCCGCCTGCGCCGGCAACGCGTTCTACTGGGTGCTCATCATGACCACCGTGTCCCAGCTCTTCCCGGGACTCGAGCCCGCTCTCGGCGAGGGGAACACCTGGCTCGCGTTCGGTCTGTCGGGCGCCGCCGTGTGGGGCTTCTACACCCTCATCCGACGGGGGGTGAAGGAGGCCGCGGTCGTCAACCTCGTCGTGACCATCGCCAAGATCGTCCCGCTGGTCCTCTTCCTCGTCCTGGTGGTCTTCGCCTTCGACTGGAACGTGTTCACCGGCAACCTCACCGGCGGGTACGACCTGCCGGGAGGCGACTCGCTGTTCTCCCAGGTACAGGGCACGATGCTGATCACCGTCTTCGTCTTCCTGGGGATCGAGGGCGCGAGCGTCTACTCGCGGTACGCCACCAAGCGGCGCGACGTCGGTCGCGCCACCGTGCTGGGCTTCACGTCCGTGCTGGCGCTGTTCGCGAGCATCTCGATCCTGTCCTTCGGGATCCTCCCGCGCGCCGAGATCGCCGAGCTGCAGCAGCCGTCGATCGGCGGCGTGCTGGAGTCCGCCGTCGGGCCGTGGGGCGGGACCTTGATCCGGATCGGACTCATCGTCTCGGTCCTGGGCGCCTATCTCGCCTGGCAGCTCCTGGCGGCAGACGTCGTGTACGCCGCGGCCGAGGACGGTGACCTGCCCAAGTACTTCGCCCGGAAGAACCGCCGCGGGGCCCCGCAGAACGCCGTGCTGTGGACCTCGGTCTTCGTCACCCTCATCCTGTTCGCCGTGCAGTTCGTGGACAACGCCCTCGACTTCACGCTGGACCTCACGGCAGCGCTCTCGCTGGCACCGTTCGCGCTGGCGGCCGCCTACGCCGTGAAGATCGCGGTCCGCCGTGACGGCTATGACGGCGTCCCCCGAGGGACCCGGCGCCTCGAGCTCGCGATCGCCGGCGTGGCGACCGTCTACACGGTGTTCCTCCTCTGGGCAGCGGGTTACGTGTTCCTCTTCCTGGCGTGCCTCCTGCTGGCACCGGCCACGGTGCTGTACGTCGTCGCTCGACGCGAGCGACGGAACAGGGTCTTCACGGGCCCGGCACTGGCGACCTTCCTGACGGTCCTCGCGTGCGCGGTCGTCGGCGTCGTCCTGCTGGCCACGGGTGCGATCCACCTGTAGGGGTACCGCTCCGCACCGGCGTGGACACCGGTGGCCGTCGTCGGCTGCACGACGGCCACCGACCGTCGTGCGCGCCGCGCAGACCCTCGGCTACGAGGGCTACCCGCAGCTGCGCGTCGCCGTCGCCCGCGAGCTCGCGCGGCCGACCCGCCGAGCTGCTGGCCGACATGCTCATGATCAAGGCGCTCGTCGAGGTGCTGGTCGCCCGGCGCGGCGAACGCGGACGCGACGCCCGGGCCGCCGTCCTGCACGAGCTGGGCTCGGCGATCGAGGAGTAGCCGGACGACCTCCGGTCGCCGGGTCGTCGGCGCCGTGCCAGCATCCTTCTCGACGGACGTATCGCTGTCGATGACCCGGAGGACGATTGCTGTGAGCGTGACGACCGAGCAGGTGGACAAGCTGGCCGACGCCGCGATGGGCTGCACCGAGTACGTGATGGCGCACAGCCTGGCGGGCAAGTGGGGCATGATCAAGGAGGTGTTCGCCATGCGCAGCGCCGCCGGCGACGTGCCGCACGGCCCCGGCCACGACCTCATCAGCGCCACCCGGCAGCACCTGTCGGACCGGTCGGACTCCGGCCCCACCATCGACGCCGAGGACAAGGACGCCCTCCGCGCCGACGGGCAGCGCCTCGTCGAGTCGTCGCTGCCCGTCATCGCCGCGCTCCCGGCCGACGTCGCCGAGCAGGTACGCGCCTGGCTGATCGGCATCGCCGAGAAGGTCGCCGGGGCGTCCAAGGACAAGGGCGGGTCCGAGAAGGTGTCCGACGCCGAGGCCGCCGCCATCGAGGACCTGCGTCGACTCCTCCGCGCCTGACCGTCGCTCCGGTCGCGGGCTGCGTGGCCCTCCACGTGCTGTGATACGTGCGCTGCGCTACGTTGCTGGCACGTCGACCCGGAGGTTCCGATGCCGCTCCCCCCGCCCCCCGCCGGCTGGTCCCGCTACATCCTCAAGAGCAAGTTCGGGATGGGGCGCGACTTCGCCGTCCTCAACCCGGACACCGAGGAACAGGTCTGGTTCGTCGACGGCAAGGTCGGCATGCGCCCCAAGGCCGATGTCCAGGACGCTGCCGGGAACGTCGTCTACACCGTCACCGGCAAGATGTTCGGCATCCCCAAGCAGATGACGATCGCCACCGCCGACGGCAGCGAGGTCGCCTCCCTGCGGGCCAAGGCCTTCTCCATGATCAAGGACAAGATGACCATGGAGGTCCCCGGTGGCGAGCCGTGGAGCCTCGAGGGGTCCTTCATCGAGAAGAACTACTCGGTCAGCGCCGGCGGACGTCACGTCGTCCAGATCACCCAGAAGTGGGTGACCATCCGGGACTCGTACACCCTCGACGTCGCCGACGGCATCGACGTCGGCCTCGCGCTCGCCGTGGTGTGGGCGATCGACCGCTGGGTCGAGCGCGACTGAGCGGCCCGTCGTGAGCTGGCTCGGCCGGACAGCGCGCCGTCTTCCCTTCACTCTGGGTGTGGTCGCGACCATGCTCGTGCTGGGCCTGGTGAGCCAGGCCCTGTGGTCGCCCTTCGAGGACTCGGACTGGTTCGCCTCCGTCGCGTTCGGCGCACCGGCGTTCGCGGACGGGCACTGGTGGACACCGGTCACCGGGTCGTTGTTCGCGCGGGTGCCGTGGGAGTACGTCCCCGTCGCGGGAGGCTTCCTGGTGCTGGTCGGGTTCGCCGAGCTCCGGCTCGGCACCCGCCGTGCCGCGCTCGTCACCGCTGTCTGCCAGCTCGCCGGCGTCGTGGGCTCCGCCCTGCTGCTCGGGCTCCTCGGCCGGACCACCTGGACCTGGGCCCAGCAGACCTCTCAGGTGCTCGACGTCGGGTTCAGCGCCGGCGCCGTCGGCGCCGTCACCGTCGCGCTCTGGACGCTGCGCCCGCCCTGGCGCGGGCGGCTGTCCGCCGTCGTCGCCGCCTACGTGCTGGTCTCCGTCGTGTTCTTCGGCGGTATCGCCGACGTCGAGCACCTGGTGGGGTGGCTCGCCGCGCTCGCACTCGTGCCCGTCGTCGTCCACCCGGCCCTCGGCGTGCGCGCGCCGGCCGGAGGCGTCCGGCTGGCCCGCGTCCATGCCGCCGGATACTTCGGGATCTCCGCCCTGATCACCGTGCTGGCCGGGTTCGCCACCGCCGCCGAGGGCCCGCTCGGCACCGTCGGCGGCGATGACTGGCCGACCGGACTGCTCAGCGTCGTCGTGGACCTGGTCCTGGCCGTCGGACTCCTGCGCGGCCGACGGCTCTGGTGGCGGGTGGCGCTGGTGCTCACCACGATCTCGCTCGTCCTGCTCTCGCTGCTGCTCGTGGCCGCCGTCGTCGCCGAACCCCACGAGCTCCCGCTCGTCGTCGTCATGCTGCTGCTCGACGCCGGCGCGCTCGTCCTGCTCGTCGTGCGCCGCCACGCCTTCCGCAACCGCCGCGGGGCGGGCCTCGCCGGGACGGACGACTCCTTCGACCAGGAGGACGCCCGCGAGACACTCGTCCGTCTCGGCGCCGGCCAGCGGCTGGCGTGGATGACGACGTGGGACGGCTCGCAGCGCTGGGCACCGGGCATTCCCGACGGCTACGTCACCCACCAGGTGCACTCCGGCGTCGCCGTCGGGCTGACCGACCCCGTCGGCGACGGGCCGCAGGGGCGCGGCGAGCTGGCCGACGCGTTCGTCGCCGCCGCTCGGCACTCCGGCCTGACCGCCTGCTTCTTCTCCTGCAGCGCCGAGCTGGCCGACCTGGCCGTCGAACGCGGCTGGACCACCGTGCAGGTGGCCGAGGAGGCCGTCGTCGACCTCCCCGGACTGGAGTTCCGTGGCAAGAAGTGGCAGGACGTGCGCACGGCCATCAACCAGGCGCGCAAGCACGGCGTGGAGCACCGGATGACCCGGTGGGCCGACGAGCCGGAGGAGATCCGGGACCAGCTGCGTGCCATCTCCGCGGCGTGGCTCGGCGACAGCGACCTGCCGGAGATGGCGTTCACGCTCGGCGGGCTCCGTGAGGCCTCGGACCCTGCGGTGCGCATCGGGCTCGCCGTGGATGCTGACGGCCGGGTGCACGGCGTGACGAGCTGGCTGCCCGTGCACGCCCCCGGGGGCAAGGTCGTCGGCTGGACGCTCGACGTCATGCGCCGCGCCCCGGACTCGTTCCGCTACACGATGGAGCTGCTCATCGCGTCGGCGCTGACGGCCTTCCGCGACGAGGGGGCGCTCGAGGTCTCGCTGTCCGGCAGCCCGCTGGCACGGTCCGGCGACGAGGAGCCGGAGGGGATCGACGCCGTGCTCGACCAGCTCTCGACGACCCTGGAACCGCTCTACGGGTTCAGCTCGCTGCACCGGTTCAAGCTGAAGTTCCAGCCGCGCTCCGTCCCCCTCTACCTGGTGGTCCCGGACCCCGCCGCCCTGCCCCTGGTCGGCATCGCGCTCGTGCGGTGCTACCTGCCCGAGGCGCGGGCCAGGGACCTGGTCGCCGCCGCTCGGTCCACGCGCTGACGCCCCGCCGGGAGTCCCGGCGGGGCGTCGAGGAAGCTGGGTTCAGGCGTCGCGGCGGTTCATCGCGACGGCGGCGATCAGGCAGGCGCCGACGGCCCAGGCGAGCATGACGACGGAGCCGAACGCGACGCCGAGGTCGTCGGTCGTGGCGCCGAACGCCCCGCTGCGCACGATCGAGTCGCCGGCGCCGCTGGGCAGGTAGGAGGTGATGTGCGCCAGCCAGTCAAGACCGATGATGCCGGCGAACGGGAGCACGACAAGCAGCGCCACGACCACCGTCACGGCGACGCCGCTCGAACGCACGAGCGCACCGATGCCGACCGCCATGACCGCCGTGGCGATGCACACCGCCGGCACTCCGATGAAGACGTCCCAGGTGCGGGCCGCACCGAGGTCGACGACGGCGCCGTCGCTGCCGTAGCGGGCGAGCATGATGGCGGTGGAGGCCGCCACGACCACGATCGACACCACGCCCGCATAGATGCCGAGCACGGTCGCCTTGGCCGCGAGCCACAGGCCACGGCGCGGCACGACGGCGAACGAGACCCGGTACATGCCCGAGCTCCACTCGCCGGTGGCCTGGAGCGCCGCGAACACCGAGACGATGACCCAGGGTGTGACGATGGCGCTCGCGATGCTCGCCATGGTCCAGTCGAGCTCGTTGCCCGGTTCGGGCACGGTACGACTGGACGTGGCCACCATCATCAGGCCGAGCACGATCGATGCGACGGCGACCCACCACATGCCGCGCACCGTGGTCAGCTTGAGCGTCTCGGCACGCACGGCGTGGCCGAATGTCAGGCGGGCGTCGGCGAGAGTGGCGCTCATCGAGCCGCTCCTTCCTGCGCGGTGGCGTGGTACTCGACGGCGTCGGCCGTGAGGCTGAGGTACGCCTCCTCGAGGGTGGCGTTGGTCTTGACCAGCTCGTGCAGGTCGAGTCCGGCTCCCACGGCGAGGTGGGCGATGCGAGGAGGTTCGAGGCCGTCGACGACCAGCGCCTCGCTCGTGCGGGTGGCTCGTGCTCCTTCGGCCCCGACGATCTCCGCGAACTGCTCGTCGTCGGAGGTGCGCACGGTGACCGCTCCCGAGGCCGCCTGGGCCGTGAACTCGGCGATGGACGCGTCGGCCAGGATCCGGCCCTTGCCGATCACGACCACCCGGTCCGCGGTGAGCTGCACCTCGCTCATCAGGTGGCTGGACAGCAGCACGGTGCGGCCCTCGGCGGCGAACTGACGGGCGAGGTTGCGCACCCACAGCACACCGTCCGGGTCGAGGCCGTTGACCGGCTCGTCCATGATGAGCGTCGACGGGTCGCCCAGCATCGCCGTCGCGATCCCGAGCCGCTGGCCCATCCCCAGCGAGAATCCCTTGACGCGCTTGTTCGCGACGGTGTCGAGGCCGGTCATCTGGATGACCTCGTCGACGCGTCGGCGTCCGATCCCGTGCGAGGCAGCCAGCACCCGCAGATGGTTGCGGGCGGTTCGGCCCGGGGTGACGGACTTGGCCTCGAGCAGCGCGCCCGCGGCCCGCATCGGCGCCACGTGGTCGGCCAGCGGCTTGCCCTCGATCGTCGCGGTGCCGGAGTCCGGCCGGTCGAGGCCCATGATCATGCGCATCGTCGTCGACTTGCCGGCGCCGTTGGGTCCGAGGAACCCGGTCACCGAACCTGGTGGTGCCTGGAAGGAGATGTCGTCGACGGCTCGCTTGGGGCCGTAGGTCTTGGTCAGTCCGGACACCTCGATCATGAGCACGCCTCTCCACAGGGATGACCTTGGAAAAGACGCTATCAACGATCAGACACCTAGGCCCGACGAAAGAGAATCGCCCCCACTGTCTACCGCGACAACAGAATCTGCTCTTTCGGACTTGAGGGAACCGACATCTTCTGTCGCACCCATAGTGAATCAATGGTAGTTGTATGCCATTGCCGCATTCTGAGGAGACGAGGAACTCATGGCGACGACGGAGCCCACCGAACCGACCACGGCACAGGCTGCCACGAAGCGAGACTTCCCCTTCTACGCCGGAAACCCTGTTCTGCTGCGCGGGCGACAGTGGGCGGTCGTCCTGCTCGGCGTCGCCGTCGCCTTCGCCCTGCTCTCCCTGCTGCCCGTGCCCGGTCCGCCGCTGCTGGGACAGTGGGTCCGCGCCTTGCTGTTCGTGGCGGTGCCGCTGGCCGCGCTCGCGCTGGTCGCCGGCCGGCACTGGACGGCGCTCTTCCACCGTGTGGGGTGGAAAGACGTCGGCATGATGGTCGGCTTCGCCGTGCTCAACACGGTGGTCAGCCTCGTCGTCGGCTCCATCGTGATCTCCACGGCGGGCGCCGACGCCAACCCCGTAGGCGGGGCGCTCCAGGACATGGGGACCGGCGAGCGCGTGCTGATGTTCGCCTCGATGGTCCCTCAGCTCATCGGCGAGGAGCTGCTGACGATCCTGCCGTTCCTGGCGCTGCTGTACCTGGGGGTGACCAAGCTCGGCCGCTCCCGGCGCGCCACCATCATCGTGGCGTGGCTCGGCACGGCGCTGCTCTTCGGGGCGGTCCACCTGCCCACCTACGACTGGAACTTCGTGCAGTGCTTCGTCGTCATCGGCATCGCGCGCGTCATCCTGACCATCCCGTTCCTGATCACCAAGAATCTCTGGGTGAGCGCCGGCGCACACATCCTCAACGACTGGCTGCAGTTCGGGTTCGGTCTCTTCGCGGGTTCCTTGCTGTTGGTGACCCTGTAGAAACCGGGCCAGCGGCCGCGGCACCATGGAGGCATGCCCTCACCGACCCGCGACGGACTCGTCGTCAGCCCGTCCCTGACGATCCCCCGGGCCGAGCTGACCGAGCGGTTCTCCCGGTCCTCCGGCCCCGGTGGTCAGGGCGTCAACACCACCGACTCACGGGTGGAGCTGTCCTGGGACGTCGACCGCTCGGCGGTGCTGAGCCGTGTCCAGCGCGAGCGGATCGTCGCCCGGACAGGTCACCGGCTGGTCGACGGCGTCCTGACGGTCACGGCGTCCGAGCACCGCGAGCAGCGGCGCAACCGGGACGCGGCAGCCCATCGACTGGCCGCGCTCGTCGCCGACGCTGTCGCACCGCCCGGCCCCCGGCGTCGGGCGACGCGGCGCACCCGCGGGTCCCAGGAGCGCCGGCTCAAGGCCAAGAAGCAGCGGTCCGCGACCAAGCGGATGCGCTCGTCCCGGCCGTCGCGGGACGACTGAGCAGCCCGCGCCGTCAGTCGACGATCGCGAGGCCCGTCTCGTCGGCCGCCTCCTGGACGCTGCCCGCGTTGACGACGTCGTCGAAGCCCTGCGCCTGCAGGAAGTCGAGGGCCGCACCGGCGCGGTTGCCCGAGCGGCAGTACAGGACGTACGAGCCGTCCGGGTCGAGGTCGGCGAGCTGCTGGGTGGCGTCCGGCGACTGCACGTCGATGTTCAGCGCACCCTCGAGGTGGCCGCCGGCGAACTCGGCCGGCGTGCGGACGTCGATCACCACCGTCCCGGTCTCCAGCGTCGCGGTCTCGCCGTCGCCCGACGGCGCGCACGCGGCGAGCGCCACGGTCCCCGCCAGCGCCAGCCCGATTCCCAGCATCGACATCCTGACCATGCTCACTGCTCCCGTCTGTCGTCGGACGGAGTCGGCCTCCGTCCCGGGAGCAGTCTACTAGATACCCCTAGGGGTATCTAGACCGGGGTCGCCGTCGTCGCCGTCCGCCGCACCCGGGGCCGTCTCGACCTCGCTCTCCTGCCCGGCCACGGGCGAGCAGACGCCGGTGACCGGGTCACACACCGCGGCGCCGTCGGCGGCCACGAACGTCAGCGGTCCCGCGGCGTGATCAGGCATCGACCTGCTCCCACGCCTGCGCGATCGCCCGGCCGTAGGCCTCGGTCGGCACGGCGCCGGGGATCCCGAGGCGGCGTCCGAGCACCGTGAACGGCACGCCGCGGGCGCCCAGCGCGATCGCCTCGTCGTGCTCGGCGCGGACCGCGTCGGCGTAGCGGTCGCCGGCGAGCACGTCGCGGATCTCGTCCTCGGGGATGCCCAGCTCGGTGCCGAGCCGCACCAGGGTGTCGGCGGCGAAGGCCTCGGGGTCGCCGCTGAACAGGGCCGCCTGCATCGCCGTCATGTACTGCCAGCCGACGCCGTGCTCGTTGCCCAGGTGCACCAGGCGCAGCATGTCCAGGGTGTTCTGCACGGGGTGGTTCGGCGCGTAGGCGAGCCCCTCGGCGCGGGCCAGGTCGGCGACCTGGTCCTCCATCTGCCGGGCCTGCTCGACCGGCAGCCCCTTCTTGGCCGACAGGTAGTCGACGACGGGCGTCGGCTCGGCCGGGAAGTCGGGGTCGAGCTGGAAGGTACGGATCTTCACGTCGATGCGGTCGGCCTGGGGCGAGTCCTGGATCGCGGCCTCGAGGCGCGCGTCGCCGATGTAGCACCACGGGCACAGGACGTCGGACCAGACCTCGATCTCGAGGCGGGTGTCGGTAGCGTCGGTAGCAGTCACGGTCCGTACAACTCGTGTCGCATCGATTCATTCCGCGATCGAGCGGCTGGACCGACGAGTTCGCGCCCGGGTGTGAGGCGCGTCTCATCACCCCGATTCCGGTGGCGGTCGGCAGACCCAGGCATAGCGTGGCCAATAAGGAAACCCCGCTGAACAAAAGGAGACTGCCATGCGCGCCTGGCGATTCCACGGCACCCACGAGCCGCTCACCCTCGAGGAGGTGCCGGAGCCCGAGGCCGGGCCCGGCGAGGTGGTCGTCGACATCAAGGCCGCCGGGGTCTGCCACTCCGACGTCAGCGCCCTGGACGACGAGACGTGGATGCCCCTGTTCCCCCAGCTCCCGGTGACGCCCGGTCACGAGAACGCCGGCGTCATCAGCCAGGTCGGCCCCGGCATGGAGCACTGGACGGTGGGCGACCGCGTCGGCCTCTCGCCGCTCACGGGCGACGGGTTCGCCCTCGGGTACGGCACGTGGGACGGCGGGTTCGGCGAGAAGCTGCGCGCCACCGACGAGAACCTGGTCCGGCTCCCGGACGAGGTCAGCTTCGAGATGGGCGCCATGGCCACCGACGCCGGCCTGACCTCGTACCACGCGATCGTCACCGCCGGTGGGCTCGAGCCCGGGATGCGGGTCGGCGTCATCGGCCTCGGCGGCCTGGGCTACATCGGCGCCCGCGTCGGCGTCCTCAAGGGGGCCGAGGTGTATGGCGCGGACATCAGCGCCGGTGCCCGCGAGCTCGCCGACGAGATCGGCCTGGCCGGGGTCGCCGAGTCCATCGAGGAGTTCGCGGACAAGAAGCTCGACCTCATCGTCGACTACGCCGGGTTCGGCACCACCACGACCGGTGCGCTGAACACGCTGGCCGAGTTCGGCACCTTCGTCCAGGTCGGCATGGGCAAGCTGGAGTTCGAGATCAGCACCTACCCGATCATCATCAAGCAGCTCACGATCAAGGGCTCGAAGTCCGGCACCAAGCAGGACCTCGTCGAGCTCTACGACCTCATGCGGTCCGGCGACCTCAACCCGCCGGTCAACCACATCACCCACGACGAGATCCCCGGCGCCATCGACCGGCTGCGCGAGGGCGGCGTCGTCGGACGGCTCATCGCCACCTACTGACGACACGGGTCGCGCCCCTGCCGGACGGCGTCGGAGGTCCGGCAGGGGCGCGTCGCCGTCTCCGCCCCCGTGGCCCGACGGCGGCGGCGGCGAGCGATCTGGCATCATGCCTGGTCATGACTGGATCAGCGCCGCCCCAGCCGCTCTCCCCCACCCGAGGATTCCTCCTGGGCGCCGGTGCGGCCGTCGTCGGCCTGCTCCCCTGGATCATGGCCGGATGGCAGCCGTCGTGGCCGACCTACCCGAACAAGCCCGACCTCTTCGTCCACACGTTCCTGCCGTTCTCGCCGGACCTCCTCGCGCTCATGCTCGGGGTCGTCGTCCTGCCCGGCGCGATCGTCGGCGTCGCCCTCCGCCCTCGCACCGCAGCGATCCCGGGGCGTGTAGACGCCGCCGCGACCGCCGGACTGGTCCTGGTCATCGCCGGCGCAGCGCTGCAGAGCGTCGCGGTGACGGCCCCGAGGCTCCGCCCGGAGACGTCCGGTCTGCTCGACGTCGCCGTCGGCCTGACAGCCGTCGCGGTCGCGCTCGCGATCTCCGTCCTCGTCTCCCGGGTGCTGGCCCGCCGTACCGTGCCGGCCGCCACCGTCGCCGCCGCCGCTGGTGCCGCGGCTGCCGGGTACTGGCTCGAGAGCGTCCTGCGCATCCCGTGGGGCTGGGGGCTTCAGCTACCGGACGAAGTCATCGTCACGCTCGCCCTGATCACGCAGATCATCCCCGCCATCCTCCTCGGAGCCGCCCTGGCGTGGTGCGGCTGGACGCCCCGACGTCGGATCTGGGCCTGGACGGTCGCCCTGCTGATCTTCTGGGTCGGTCAAGCCGTCCTGGATGCGGCGACGTACTGGTTCGTCACCGCGCGGTCGATGGGTTCCTCGAGCCCCGCGCAGTACGCCGGCGTCGCTCTGGACGGCCTGGTCTGGAGCCTGCCGTACGCCGTCGCAGCGGTCCTGGTCGGTATCGTCGGCCGCCTCGTCCTACCCCGCCTCCAGCGCTACCGCGAGAAGGACGCCACCGCGCCGACGGCGTGAGCCCGCTCCAGCCGCTCCACCAGCGCGACGACAGCGGCCGCGACCGGCACGAGCACGAGGTTGCCGAGCAGCATGGGCCGCAGGAACGGCAGCCCCGCCACGTAGCTGGCGAGCAGCCCGTCCAGGCCCGCCGGGTAGAAGGTGCCGCGGCCCTGCAGCCAGACACCGAAGTTCGTCCAGAGGTAGAACACCAGCGAGGAGCCGACGCCGAAGCCGAGCGCGGCGACCACCCGGCGTCCGCCGCTCGCCCGGCGGGTCCACCAGGCGCCGACGCCGATCGCGGCCCACGCCGTCCACGTGAACAGCAGGATCGCGGAGTTGGTCAGCAGCACGTCGCTGATCGCGACCACGACCAGCGGGGCGAGCATCGCCAGGCGGTGCCGCAGCAGAGCGGCCGCCGCGAACGCGGCCGCCGTGGACAGCTCCAGGTTCGGCGGAGCGCCCAGGTCGTCCTTGACGACCCGCCACACGATCGCCGCCACGACGAGCAGCACGGCGACGGCGGGCCGCCACCAGCGCTCGCCGAGCTCGCGCAGGCTCAGGTCCGGCGTCGTGCCCGTCGCGGGTGCGTGGCTCATTCGGTGATCTCCTCCAGCGTCCACCGGATCTCCTGGCCGTCCTCGGTCTCCAGCGAGCCGGCGCCGACCTGGGCCATCTCGCCGTCGACGTACAGGCCCCAGAACTCGTCCTCGTCCGCCGAGTGGCCCTGGATCCCGGTCACGTAGGCCATGTCGCCCTCGCCGGTCACCTCGGCCTCGGGGTCGGCCTCGAGCAGCAGGTCCAGGGCGGTCTCCCCGTCCTGGCCGGCGTAGGTGAGCTCGGTGACGTCCTCGGCCGACTCCTCGGCGTCCTCCGCGTCGGCGTCGGACGTCTCCTGCGTGGCGGTGACGGAGGCCGAGGTGTCCGCGGGGTCGGCGGCGGGAGTGTCGTCCTGCCCGCAGGCGGCCAGCAGGCCGACCGACAGAGCACCGGCAGCAGCGGCGGAGAGCAGGCGGGTCGACGTCGTACGCATCACGATCTTCACGTCCACGAGCCTAGCCCGCGCCCCCGCGCGGCCGTGCCCCGCGCCGCCATCCGGACGCGTGACGTCGCTCTCGCGCTGGACCAGGGCGTTCACGCCATGATGGGCAGGTGACCCGATGGTTCAGCGCACCCGACGCCCGCACATGGAACGCGCCGACGACGCACGACAGCCCGCGCGACTTCCACCGCACGCTGCCCGGCTACTCCCCCACGCCGCTGGTCGAGCTCCCCGAGCTCGCTACCGAGCTCGGGGTGGGTCGCTTGTTCGTCAAGGACGAGTCGTCCCGGCTCGGACTGCCCGCCTTCAAGATCCTCGGCGCCTCCTGGGCCTGCCGGCAGGTGCTGGAACGGCAGCCGGGCGCGGAGCTCGTCACGGCGACCGACGGCAACCACGGCCGGGCCGTGGCCCGCACGGCCCACCAGCTCGGCGTCCCCGCGACGGTCTTCGTGCCCGACGTCATGGAGCAGGCGACCCAGGCAGCCATCGAGGCCGAGGGGGCAAGCGTCGTGCGGCTCGACGTCGGGTACGACGACGCGGTCCGGGCCGCAGCGGACTACGCGGACGCCGCCGACACCCGGGCGCTGGTGCAGGACACCGCCTGGGAGGGCTACACCGACGTCCCCGCCTGGATCGTCGACGGCTACGGCACCCTGCTGGAGGAGGTCGACGAGCAGCTGGGCCGCGCACCGGACCTCGTCGCCGTGCCGGTGGGCGTCGGCTCGCTCGCCGAGGCCGTGGTGCGTCACTACCGCCGTCCGGACGCCCCGCACCCGACCGTGCTGTCGGTCGAGCCCGATACCGCGGCCTGCACGCTGGAGAGCCTCGCCGCCCACGAGCCCGTCACGGTCCCCACCGGTGCCACGGTCATGGCGGGCCTGAACTGCGGCACCGTCTCCAGCACCGCCTGGCCCGTGCTGCGCGACGGCTGCGACGCCGCCGTCTCCGTCGGCGACGACGAGGCCGAGCGGGCCGTGGCCGACCTGGGCAGGCTCGGCATCTCCTCAGGACCCAGCGGTGCCGCCACCCTCGCCGGGGTCCGCGCCGCGCTGTCCGAGCCGGAGCGCCGCGACGCGCTCGACCTGCCGACGCACCCCGTCGTCGTCCTGCTCAGCACCGAGGGAGCCCCGGCATGACCGCGAGCGCCACCGACCCGGCCACCCCCGGGACTCCCGACGTGCCCGCGGCGCTCGTCGACCGGGCCCGTGCCTGGCGCCACGACCTGCACCGCATCCCCGAGACGGCCTTCGACGAGCACGCCACCGCCGACTACGCCGCCCGCGTGCTCGACGGGCTCGGGTACGACGTCGTCACCGGCGTGGGCGGCACCGGGGTCGTCGCCTCGCTGACGCGCGGGTCGGCGACGCGGACCGTGGGACTGCGCTCCGAGCTCGACGGGTTGCCGATCACCGAGGCGAGCGGCGTCGAGTACGCCTCGACCCATCCGGGCGCGATGCACGCCTGCGGCCACGACGGGCACCTGGCGATGCTGCTGGGTGCTGCCGCGCTGCTCGCCGAGGACGGCGGGTTCGACGGCACCGTCCGGGTGATCCTGCAGCCGGCGGAGGAACCCGGGCGCGGGGCGCGCGCGATGCTCGAGGACGGGCTGTTCGCGCGGTTCGGCGTCGACAGGCTGTTCGGGATCCACAACATCCCGGGCCTGCCCGCCGGGACCCTGCACACCCGCCCCGGACCGATCATGGCCGGCGAGGACAACTTCACCATCGCGGTCCGCGGACGCGGGGGCCACGCCTCGGCACCGCACCTGGTGGTCGACGCGCTCGTGGTGGCCGCCGAGATCGTCATCGCGCTGCAGCACGTCGTGGCACGCAGCGTCGACCCCGTGCACACCGCCGTGCTGTCCTGCACCGACCTGCGCACCGACGGGGCGCGCAACGCCATCCCGACGCACGCCACGATCACCGGCGACACCCGCAGCTTCGACCCGGACGTCAGCGCGCTGCTGGAGCGCCGCATCCTGCAGATCAGCCAGGGCGTCGCCGCCGCGCACGGCGCCGCGGTCGACGTCGAGTACACCCACGAGTTCGAGCCGACCGTGAACGACGCCGGCGCCGTCACGCTGGCCGGGCGCGCGGCGCGGCGGGCTCTCGGCGCCGCGCAGGTCGACGTGGCCGCCGCGCCGATCATGGGCAGCGAGGACTTCGGTGTGCTGGCCCGCCACGTGCCGGCGTGCCTGGTCTTCCTCGGCAACGGCACCGCGCCCGGGGCGGGCGGGGTGCCGCTGCACAGCGCCGACTACGCGTTCAACGACGACGTGCTGGCCGCCGGCATCGCCTTCTCCCGCGAGGCCGTCGTCGAGAGCCTGGCCGCACCGACCCCTTAGGCGTCGATCTGGGCGCGGTCCAGGGCGTTCGCCCCGGCGACGATGAACTCCTTGCGCGGCGCGACGTCGGACCCCATGAGCAGGTCGAAGACGCGCTCGGCGGCCTCGGCGTGCTCCACGGTCACCCGGCGCAGCGTGCGGCGGCGCGGGTCCATCGTCGTCTCGGCGAGCTGGTCGGCGTCCATCTCGCCCAGACCCTTGTACCGCTGGATGTCGTCCTTGTAGCGGCGGCCGGCCTTGTCGAGCTTCTTCAGCGTCGCGTTGAGCTCGGCCTCGGAGTAGGTGTACAGGTACTCGCCCTTGCGGCGGCCCGAGCCGAGCACCTCGATCCGGTGCAGCGGCGGCACGGCGGCGAAGACGCGGCCCTCGGTGAGCAGCGGGCGCATGTACCGGTAGAACAGCGTCAGCAGCAGCGTGCGGATGTGCGCGCCGTCGACGTCGGCGTCGGTCATCAGCACGACCTTGCCGTAGCGTGCGGCGTCCAGGTCGAACGAGCGACCCGACCCGGCGCCGAGCACCTGGATGATCGCGGCGCACTCGACGTTGCGCAGCATGTCGCTGATCGACGCCTTCTGGACGTTGAGGATCTTGCCGCGGATCGGCAGCAGCGCCTGGAAGTCCGACGAGCGGGCCAGCTTGGCCGTGCCGAGGGCGCTGTCGCCCTCGACGATGAACAGCTCGGAGCGCTCGACGTCGTCGCTGCGGCAGTCGGCGAGCTTGGCCGGCAGCGAGGAGGACTCCAGGGCGTTCTTGCGCCGCGAGATCTCCTTCTGCTTGCGGGCGGTGACCCGCGCGCGCATCTCGGCGACGACCTTGTCCAGCAGCAGCGCGGACTGCGCCTTGTCGTCGCGCTTGGTCGACGTCAGCAGCGCCTTGAGCTCGTTCTCCACCACGCGCGAGACGATCTGGCGCACCGGCGCGGTGCCGAGGACCTCCTTGGTCTGGCCCTCGAACTGCGGCTCGGCCAGGCGCACGGTGACCACGGCCGTCATGCCGGCCATCGCGTCGTCCTTCTCGATGCGCTCGGCGGAGTCCTTCGTGGAGACCTTCAGCCGGCGGGCGTTCGCCTCGACCTGCTTGCGGATGGTCTTGAGCAGCCCCTGCTCGAACCCGGTGCGGTGCGAGCCGCCCTTGGGCGTGGCGATGATGTTGACGAAGGTGCGCAGCTCGGTCTCGTAGCCGACGCCCCACCGCAGCGCGACGTCGACCTCGCAGTCGCGCTTGACCTCCTGGGAGGTCATGTGGCCCTGGGAGTCCAGGACGGGCACCGTCTCGGTGAAGGAGCCCGAGCCCTGCAGCCGCCAGGTCGAGGTGACGGGGGTGTCGGGCGCGAGGAACTCCACGAAGTCCACGGCGCCGCCGGAGTGCTGGAAGACCTCCTCGTGCGGGCCGGACTCCCCCGGCGTGCCCGGCAGGCCGCGCTCGTCGCGCACGGTGATCTGCAGGCCCGGCACGAGGAACGTCGTCTGGCGCGCCCGCGTGACCAGCTCGTCGTAGGAGAACACCGCCGACTTCGGGAAGATCTGCCGGTCGGCCCAGTAGCGCACGCGGGTGCCGGTGCGCTTGCGCGGCGCCTTGCCCACGACCTCGAGCTCGGAGTGGTCGACGAACGGCTCGAACGGGGCCTCCGGCGTCGGACCGGTGGCCGGGTCCGCGAACGTGCCGGGCTCACCGCGGTGGAACCGCATGCCGTAGGTCTTGCCGCCGCGGTCGACCTCGACGTCGAGGCGCGAGGACAGGGCGTTGACGACCGAGGCGCCCACGCCGTGCAGGCCGCCGGAGGCCGTGTACGAGCCGCCGCCGAACTTGCCGCCGGCGTGCAGCTTGGTGAAGACCACCTCGACGCCGGACAGGCCCGTCTTGGGCTCGGCGTCCACGGGGATGCCGCGGCCGTCGTCCTCGACGGTCACCGAGGAGTCGGCGTGCAGGACGACGCGGATCGCGGTGGCGTGGCCGCCGAGCGCCTCGTCGACGGAGTTGTCGATGATCTCCCACAGGCAGTGCATCAGGCCGCGGGAGTCGGTCGACCCGATGTACATGCCGGGTCGCTTGCGGACCGCCTCGAGGCCCTCGAGGACGGAGAGATGGCGTGCGGTGTAACCGGACTCGGACGTGGCTGTCACGCGCACGAGGGTAGCCGAGCCCGCTGACAGCGCCGCCCAGGCGCCCCGCAGGAGCCCGCGATCGTGACCCGAACCGTGATTCGCCGGGAGCGAACCGGGCCCCCGCCCGGGAAGAATTCACGGGCGAGATGGTTTGATGGTGGCGTGAGCACTACGACCGAAGACACGACCCAGATGACCGCCGCCGACCGCTGTGACCGCTGCGGGGCCCAGGCCTACGTGCGTGTCGAGCTTCCCAGCGGGGAGCTGCTGTTCTGCGGCCACCACGCCCGTGCCCACGCCGACGCCTACCAGTCCGTGGCCACGCACATCCAGGACGAGACCGATCGTCTGCACGCCGAGCACGGCGCCGGCTGACCACGCGCCGTCCCCGCCGGGGACGCCCCGAGACCACGAGGGCCCCGCACCGATCGGTGCGGGGCCCTCGTCGTGCCGCCACCGGTTCCCTGTCTTCGTCCTGGTCGTGCGGGTGATCCGGACCCTGCCTAGCGTGAAGACGACGTCGACCGGCTCACCCGCGGTCCGATCCCGGATCTCGCCGAGCTGCTCGACGAGCACTCCCGGGGGTGGGACCGATGCGTCTGCTCGGAAGGGTCGTCAGGCTCGCGTTCGCGATCGTCGCCGCGGCGTTCCTCGCCGCCGCGGCGTCCGCACCGGCCGCCGGTGCGGACGTGTCGCCCGGCCCCGGCCAGCCGAGGGTCGACGGCTTCGTGACGGTGAACGGCGACGTGGCGCAGCCGGGCCTGCGCGTCGCGGTCGTCGCCCTCGACGGCGACCAGGAGACGCGGTGCGGCGACTTCGTCACCGGCGAGGGGGCCACGTTCGAGCTCATCCTTCCCGCCGAGTGCGGCCCGGGCGCGACCGCCGTGTTCCGTGTCGACACCGGGACCCAGTCCGACACCGTCGTCGAGATCACCGAGGACCAGCGGTTCACGACCACCGTCGACTTCCAGCTCTCGGCCACGGAGCTGGTGTCCCTCGGGATCCAGCCGAGCACCACGCCCGAGGTCGCGGTGATCTCCAGCTCTCCCCTGCAGGGGACGGACCTGCGCGTCGTCGTGCTGAGCACCGTCATCCCGGCGACCCTGCTGCTGGTCGTCATGGTGCTGATGAAGGCCAGCTTCTGGCGACGCGGCACGTCCTCCGGCGGCGGGTCGACGCCGGAGGACAAGGGGGACGGCACCTACCGCTCCCAGATCGAGGGCATGGTCCTGGTGATGGTGGTGCTCGCGGTCATCCTGCTGGGAGTCACGGACAAGATCGGCTCCGACGGACTCGTCTCGGTCCTGGCGGCCATCGTCGGGTACACCGTGGGCCGGCAGGTCGGCGCCCGGTCGACGTGACGCTGAGCTGCAAGAGGTTGCCGCCCTCGTTGTGGGCATGAAATATGCCGCCCTCCCAGCGGGAGAGCGGCATATTTCATGCCCACAACGGGTCGGTGGGGCCGGCGAGCGCGCCGACGACTCAGTCGAGGTAGTCGCGCAGGACCTGCGAGCGCGACGGGTGGCGCAGCTTCGACATCGTCTTGGACTCGATCTGGCGGATCCGCTCACGGGTGACCCCGTAGACCTTGCCGATCTCGTCCAGCGTCTTGGGCTGGCCGTCCTGCAGGCCGAACCGCATGGAGACGACGCCGGCCTCGCGCTCGGAGAGCGTGTCGAGCACCTGGTGCAGCTGCTCCTGCAGCAGCGTGAACGACACCGCGTCCGAGGGCACGATCGCCTCGGAGTCCTCGATGAGGTCACCGAACTCGCTGTCGCCGTCCTCGCCGAGCGGGGTGTGCAGCGAGATGGGCTCGCGACCGTACTTCTGGACCTCGACGACCTTCTCGGGCGTCATGTCGAGCTCCTTGGCCAGCTCCTCCGGCGTGGGCTCGCGGCCCAGGTCCTGGAGCATCTGGCGCTGCACGCGGGCGAGCTTGTTGATGACCTCGACCATGTGCACCGGGATACGGATGGTGCGGGCCTGGTCGGCCATCGCGCGGGTGATCGCCTGCCGGATCCACCAGGTGGCGTACGTCGAGAACTTGTAGCCCTTGGTGTAGTCGAACTTCTCGACCGCGCGGATCAGACCGAGGTTGCCCTCCTGGATGAGGTCCAGGAACAGCATCCCGCGGCCGGTGTACCGCTTGGCGAGCGAGACGACGAGTCGCAGGTTCGCCTCGAGCAGGTGGTTCTTGGCACGGCGGCCGTCGTGCGCGATCCAGCGCAGGTCGCGCCACATCTTGCGCTCGTCGGCCGTGGCCTTGGTGCGGTCGAAGTCGGCGTAGTCCTGGGCGAGGCGCTCCTCGGCGAACAGACCGGCCTCGATGCGCTTGGCGAGCTCGACCTCCTGCTCGGCGTTCAGCAGGGCGACTTTGCCGATCTGCTTGAGGTAGTCCTTGACCGGGTCGGCCGTGGCGCCGGCGGTGACGACCTGCTGCGCGGGCTGGTCCTCGTCGTCGGTGTCGGAGACGACGAAGCCGCCGCCCTCCTCGTCCTTCTTGCCCCGGCCGAGCTTGATGCCGGTGACGTGGATCTCGCGCTGCTGGTCGCCGGACTCCTCGTCCTCGACGGGGACGCCGTCGGGCTCCGGGGCCGGCTTGTGCGCCTTGGCGGCCGCCTTGCGGGTCGTGCCCGTCCCGGCAGCCTTCTTCGCGGCCGGCTTCTTGGCCGCCGTCTTCTTCGCGGCGGGCTTCTTGGCCGCCGGCTTCTTCGTCGTCGACGTCGTCGAGCCGCTGTCGGCGTCGGACGCGTCGTCCGCGGGCGCGTCCGCCGACGACGTCGACTTCTTGGCAGCCGACGTCGACGCCGGGGCCTTGGCCCGCGTCTGGGTCTTGGTGGAGGAGCTGGCCGCCGCGGCGACCTTCGCCGCCATGGGCACGCCGACCTCGACACCGGCGCCCGCGAAGGCGCGCAGCACCGCCTTCAGGCGCTTGGGGTCACCCACGGACGCGTGCTCGCAGGCAGAGCGGAAGCTCTCCGCGTCGACACGACCGTTCGCGGTGCCGCGGTCGAGCAGCTCCTGCAGGGCAGGGTGGTCGAACTCTCGGGGCAGCGGGGGGTTCTGCGCAGTGGACGCCACAAACCGACCTTTCGGCGTTCGAGGAAGACGGTGGACCGCCGTCGGAGCCTGGGGCGAGGGCCTCTCGACTCGGCGGAATACCTCTATTGTACTGGCGACACCTGGGAGGACGGTCGCTCAGGACCGTCGCCGCCTCGCCGCGGCCCACCTCCCTGGTACGTCATCGGTGGTCACGCTGGTGAACACCGGATGTCGTGCCGTGTATTCCCCGCGAGGTCAGCGGCGCGTCGTCACGGTTTGACGGCCAGCACGGGGCAGGGAGCCTCGAGCAGGATCCGCTGCGCACCGGAGCCCAGGATGAGCTTGCCCACAGGGCTGCGACGTCGCAGCCCGATCACGATGAGCTCGGCCCGGGCCTCGACGGCCTCACGGACCAGGTCCTCGGCGAGGTCGCCGGTCCCCGGGACGACGGCGTGCTCGACGCCGGCCGCCTCGAGCCGCTGCACGACCTCCTCGACCCCGTTGCCGGATCCGATGACCACGAGTCGCGTCCCGCGCTGCGCCGCCTCCGCCTCGGCAGCCGCCAGCGCCTTCGCGCCCTCGGGAGTGCTCAGGTGTCCCACGACGATCGCCATGGCTGCACGCTACCGGACGTGACCGCCCGCGGGCCTCCCCCGCGAGCCGTCGGCCGCCTGCTCCGCGCGCACCCACCCCGGCGGCAGCCCGGCCACCACGACACCCTGCACGAGTCGCGCGAGCCGGTAGTCGGCATCGGCGTCCAGGGCGTCCTCGACCCGGCGGGCGGCGCGCGGACCGTCGCCCTGCCACCAGGCCAGGAAGGCGAGCAGGGTCAGCGGCGCGACCTGCAGGCGTCGCGGCACGTGCGCCACCACCTGCTCGAGCACGGCGCAGCCGCGGCGCACCGGCGCCGGGTCGGGCGCGACGGCCCGGTCGGCGTCGACGACGGCGGAGATCGCGCGGGCCGTGCGCGCCTCGTCCTCGAGGCCCTTCAGGGCCGCCCCGGCGGCGTCGTCGCCGTGCGGCACCAGGCTCAGCAGCGCCGCGTCGCGGACCCGCCGGTCGGCGAGCCCCGCTCCCACCCGGCCCAGCAGCGCGGGCCCCAGGGGCGTCGGCGCGGGGTCCGCCGGGTCGTCGACCTGCCGCAGCGCCGCCCGCCACGCCGCCCACGCCTCGTCCCGCCAGCCCCGGGCGCCGTCGTCGTCCCCGGTCGTCGGGCGGGACGCCTCGCGCCGCCGCGCGGCCCGTGCGGACAGCCCGCGTGCTGCGGTCGGGGCGGGCGGGATCCGGAACGCCTCCTCGGCCGAGCCCGCGAGCGCCCGGCCGGCGAGCACGTGCGCGGCCCCGACCTCCCCGTGCTCGAGCGCCGACGTCGGGAACCCGCCCGGCGGGCAGCAGGCGGGGTCGTCGCAGTCGAGCCCGCGGTAGGACTCGGGCGCCACGTGCCAGCTCTCCACCCGGACGGCCGGGTCCACGACGCGCCGGACGGCCTCGACACGGTCGGACACCGCGGTGGCCTCCCCCGCGGTGTAGAGCACCAGCAGGCAGAAGGCCGGGTCGACCTCGGCCACGGCCCGGGCCAGCGGCTCCAGCGCCTCGGGGCCGGCCGCGCCCGGGCCCGCCGCACCTCCGGGGCCCGCGACCCCGGCGAGGTCGGCCAGGCCGACGCGGGCGACGAGCCCGAGGCGTCCGGACGCCGTCACGCAGGCCAGGACGACGGACTCGGCGGGCCGGAAGCCGAGCCGGTACGGGACGGCGGCGAGCAGGTCGTGAGCGTCGCGCAGCCGGATGGTCTCGGGGGTGGGTTCGCAGGTGGTGGTCATGGCTCGAGCAGACCGTGCGAGGTCGTCGTCCCGCACGGCCCGGCGTCCCCGGTGGGGCCACGGTGGGGACGCGCGCGTTCTGGGGGTGAGCGCCGACTACGGTGTCCCCGTGCCCACGACCTCGCGCCAGCGCACCGCCCGTTCGGTGGGCCGGCGTGTGTCCGCCGCCCTGATGGCCGCCGCCCTGGCCGCGCTCACCGGCGGCTGCGACGCGTTCGGCAGCGACGGACCGAGTCCGGCGACCGCCGCGAGCCAGGCACCGACGCCGACCCCCGCCGACACCCCCACCGCGCTGCCGTCGTTCGACCCGTCCTCCGCCGTCGGCGACTACGCCCGCGGGTTCCCCACCGCGCTGCTCGGCGCACCGCAGCAGGCGACCGTGCTCGCCAGCTCGGCGCTGCCCGCCGAGAACGGCCTCGTCGAGGTCTCCCTGAACCTGGCGACCACCCAGCCGCCGCGCAAGATCGTCAAGCGCTACGCCCGCCGGCTGGACGAGGCCGGGTTCGCCGAGGCCGACGAGGTCGAGGCCTCGGGCCTGGCCGCCCGGTCGGTGTTCACCCGCACCCGCCAGGGCGAGGACGCCGTGGAGACGGTGCTGATCGGGGTGCTCGACGACGGCGAGCGACGGCTGGTCTCGCTGTCCGGCACGGTCGCGGCCGACCCCGAGGACGACACCGCCGCCGAGGACTGACGGCTACAACCAGCCCTGCCGCGCGGCCACGACGCCGAGCTGGAGCCGGGTGTCGACGTCGGCCCGCTCCATCAGGGTGCGGACCTGGCGCTGGACGGTCCGCATCGACACCCCGAGCCGGGCGGCCACCGTGCGGTCGGTCAGGCCGGCGTTGAGCAGCTGCAGCAGGTACCGGTCGGCGGGGTCGAGGTCGGTGTCGCGGGCGACGGCGGGCGACGGCTCGTCGTCGTCCTCGCCGAGCGGGGACGCGCTGCGCCACGTCTGCTCGAACAGGGCCGTCGCCATGTCGAGCAGCCCCCCGGCCTGGAGCAGCAGGGCACCGCCGGACTGGTCCCGGCTGCTGGCCGAGAACGGCACCATCGCGATCCGTCGGTCCACGACGAGCAGGCGGGTCGGCAGCGAGCGCACCAGCCGGACCTGCGCGCCGCGCTCGACGGTGGAGCGCACGGCCTCGATCACGCCTTCGCGCTCGACCGCCGGGCGCTCGATGACGAACCGGTAGGCGACCCCGCGCGCGAGCGCGGCCTCCTCCTCGACGTTCTGCGAGGGTTCGACGACGGCGACGTCGCCGCGCACGAACTCCAGCACCTCGGCCCGGGCGGAGCGCTGCAGCTGGTTGAACCGCTGCCGCACGGCCTCGCTGCCGCGGACCACGTCGACGGCGTCCTCGGTCTGCCGCGGCGCGGCCTCCCGGTAGACGGCCTCCAGCCGGCTCAGCTCGGTGCGGGCACGGCGCGTGCGCTCCTCGTGGTCGAGGAGCAGCGAGGCCAGGGCCACGTCCGGCGGCGCCGCCACGTAGCGGTCGTACCGGGCACCCGACCGGGCGACGAGACCCAGCGCCTCGAGCCGGTCGAGCTGCTCCTGGATCGCGTGACGTGCGACACCCGTGCGCGCGGCCAGCTCGGCGGCGTCGGCCGAGCTGCGCCCGAGGAGCTCCTGGTAGACGCGCAGCTGGGCGTCGGTGATCCCGAGGACGTCGAGCGTCATGCCCTCTCCCGTGGTGTCGAGAACCTGCCATGTCATATTTGCGCCAGCATATCTCAGGGTTTGCCGTGTCATGATTCTGCAACCCCGTTTTCGAGGAGCACCCCATGTCCCTTCACCGAAGGATGCTGCGACCCGCAGGCATCACGCTCGGTCTCGCCCTGGCCGGGACGACGCTCGTCGCCCCCGCGAGCGGCGCCCCGTCCCCCGACGCCGCCGACGTCGCGCAGCGGCTCACCGACGCCCAGCGCCAGACCCTCACCCAGGCCGGCGACCTCAGCGTCCCGAGCACCGTCGTCGACGCGGACATCGACACCACGTCGAGCGAGCCCGTCGAGGTGATCGTCCAGCTCGCCACCCCGCCGGCGACCACCGCGCTCGCCCTGGCCGAGGCCGAGGGCCGCGACCTCACCGGCAAGCAGGCGCGCGCCGCCGTGAAGGCCTCCCAGCAGGCGCTCACCGTCCTGCTGAAGGACACCGCATCCGAGGACGAGCGCCGGGCTGCGCAGCGCCCCTCGGTGCGCCAGCAGTACACGGAGGCCTTCAACGGCGCCGCCGTCGAGCTGCCCGCCACCGACGTCGAGGCGCTCGCCGCCTCCGACGAGGTCGCCGCCGTGTGGGCCAACGACACCTGGACCGTCGACCTGCCCGAGACCGCCGCGACCGCCGTCGGCGCCTCCGCGGGGACCGACGACGTCGCCACGCTGCACGGCGAGGGCCTGACCGGCGCCGGCGTCAAGGTCGGCGTCCTGGACACCGGCATCGACTACACCCACCCGGCGCTC
Source organism: Isoptericola haloaureus (assembly GCF_036689775.1). Taxonomy (NCBI): domain Bacteria; kingdom Bacillati; phylum Actinomycetota; class Actinomycetes; order Micrococcales; family Promicromonosporaceae; genus Isoptericola; species Isoptericola haloaureus. The sequence goes on from NZ_JBAGLP010000117.1 coordinate 239,970, forward strand.
GCCGACGTCTACCAGGGCGGCTACGACCTGGTCGACGACGACGACGACCCGATGGAGACCACCTACGCCGACTGGCAGGAGGCCGGCGGGGCCGAGAAGGACCGCAACGGCAACACCTACTACACCCAGCACGGCACCCACGTGGCCGGCATCATCGCCGGTACCGACGAGCGGGGCTCCTGGGGAGCGGCCGGCGTCGCCCCCGAGGCCGACATCTACGCCTACCGCGTGCTCGGCCCGTTCGGCGGCGGCACCACCGAGGACATCCTCGCCGGCATGGAGCGCGCGCTCGCCGACGGCATGGACGTGGTGAACATGTCCCTGGGCGGCAACGTCAACGACACGCAGAGCCCGCTGTCGATCGCCGCGAACCACCTGACCCTCGCCGGGGTGACCACCGTGCTGGCCGCCGGCAACTCCGGTGCTGCCGGCGCGTTCTCGCTCGGCTCTCCCGCGGCCGCCCGGCTCGCCCTGACGGTCGGCGCGAACGACTTCGCGATCGAGGTCGCCACGCTCGGCGCCACCGTCGGGACCGCCGGGGCCGACCTGCAGCTCCTCGCCCGTCCGATCCAGGACACGATCGCCGAGCTCGACGGCACCACGGCCACGATCGTGGACGCCGGACTCGGCAAGGCGTCCGACTACCGCTACTACGACAGCGGCTGGCAGGACGTCGCCGCCGAGGGCAACGTCGTGCTGGTCCAGCGCGGCGAGATCTCCTTCCAGGAGAAGATCGAGCGCGCCGCCGAGAAGGGGGCCGCCGCGCTCCTGATCGTCAACAACGACCCCGACCAGGAGCACCCGCCGTACTACTTCGGCGAGTCGGACAAGTACGTGCCGACCTTCTCGGTCACGACCGCCCAGGGCGCCGCCCTGACCGCGGCCGTCGCCTCCGGTGCGGAGATCGCCTTCACCGACTACGGCACCACGACGTCCGGCGGCGGCAACCTCGCCGACTTCAGCTCCCGCGGCCCCGCCAAGGGCAACGGCGACATCAAGCCCGAGGTCACCGCCCCCGGTGTCAGCGTGCTGTCCTCGATCCCGGCGCACATGGTCGACCCCGAGAACCTCGACGACCACTCGACGGCCTACGCCCGCCTGTCGGGCACGTCCATGGCGACGCCGTACGTCGCCGGCAGCGCCGCGCTGATGCTCCAGCACGACGGCGACCTGGACCCGATCGAGCTCAAGGCCCGCCTGATGAACACCGCGGACCCGCTGGACGAGGACCACAGCGTCTTCGAGATCGGCGCCGGCGAGGTGGACCCGTACCAGGCGGTGCACGCGGACACGTTCCTGCTGACCGCCGAGGACAACAGCACCCTCGCCCAGCGCGAGGTCACGACCGCGACCGGCAGCACCCCGTGGTCGGCGGCGTCCGCCGAGGACGCCGAGATCGGCAGCGACCTGAGCTTCGGCGTGCACGCCCCGGGCGCGGAGATCTCCGACTCCCGCCGTCTGGAGATCGTCAACGAGTCCGCCGAGCGGGCCCGCTACACCGTCGACGTCGTGCTCGACCAGGGTGTCGGCACCCAGGACGCGGCCGCGCAGGGCGTGACCGTGTCGACCAAGCACCAGGTGCAGGTGGCGGCCGGCGGCTCCGGCACCGTCCCCGTCGACCTCGACGTCCCCGCGACGGCCGAGGCCGGCACCTACGGCGGCTACGTCGAGGTCACCCGCGAGGGGGACGACGGCGAGGGCTATCGCGTGCCGTTCGGGTTCCGGCTCACCGAGACCGGCTTCGCCGACTTCACGTTCGTCAAGCAGGTCATGACCACGAACGTCACCGACGTGCTCGCCCCGCAGCTCGAGTGGGGCTTCGCGCTGGAGAACCACCTGCGCACGGTCGACTTCTTCGTCGCCGACACCGAGGGCCGCGACGTCGGCTACATCGGGTCCCTGGACACGGTCGCCGCGGCCGAGGGCGTCATGTACGGCCCGTTCGGCTGGATCGGCGGCTACTACGAGCTCACCGGTGACCGTGACTTCCCCGTCAGCCACACGCTGAGCACGATCGAGCCCGGGGCGCACGTCCTCAAGGTCGTCGGCACCGACGACGCCGGACGCACCTTCTCGGAGTCGGGCACCTTCTTCGTGGACAACACGGCCCCGGAGATGGTCGTCGACCGCGAGGGCGACGTCATCGAGGTGCCGTCCGGCGAGTCCTCCTACGCCATCGGCGGCACGCTCGTCGACGGCGAGACGGCGGCCATGCGTGCGGCCGGTCTCGACGTGGACGAGAGCGCCAACCGGTTCCTCGTCTACGGCTACTCGGCCTTCATGCCCTCGGACCAGGTGCGGCCCGCGGCGGACGGCACGTTCTCGTACACGTCCCGCTTCGGCCCCTCGCCCATGGCCACGCACCGGTACCGCGGCATCGACGCGGCCGGGAACGTCGCCGACCAGCTCGAGTACACCGTCATCACCGAGGGCGACGCGTACGTCGACGGGCAGAACGACCTGGAGTACGTCGCCCCCGGCGAGGAGCTCACGACGACGTTCACCCACCACCACGCCGAGGACCTCGGCACCGTGCGTCTCACCTTCCGCTACGACGCCGCGCGCACCGAGGTCGTCGACGTCCGGCCGGCCGAGGAGCTGGCCGCGTACGGCGACCCGACGCTCGACGTCGTGATCCCCGAGGGCGACACCGGCATGCTGCAGGCCTCGGTGACCATCACGTTCGACGGGGAGACCCCGGTGACCGCCGAGGAGCTCCCGCTGCTCGACGTCGTCACCCGTACCGTCGAGGACGGCCCCTGGGCGCAGAACGCCGGCATGATCACGGTCTCGGTGTACGTCCACGACGCCGAGGGCGGGTTCGTCCGCACCTGGCGCCGCTTCGACGTGACACAGAACCTGCCGTCGCACGTCGACGTCACGGGCACGTTCCTGGCCCAGGGCCTGTTCACCCCGGAGCTCGTCTTCGACCCGGAGCGTGACCACTCCGCCGTCGGCGGCGAGGTCGTGCTGACGGCGCCCGACGGCACGGTGCACCGCCCCGAGATCGCCGCCGACGGCAGCATCTCGGTCCCGGGCGTGCCGGTGACCCTCGAGCCGTACGTCCTCTCCGCGACCCTGCCGGGCCACCTCGACTACCGCACCGAGGTCACGGTCGGGCACGAGCTCGCCGACGGCCGGGTGCTCGGCACCCCGGCCCAGGGCGTGGTCCAGCTCTACGGCGGCGACGTGACCGGTGACGACGTCGTCGACATCCTCGACGCGCTCGCCATCAAGGACGCGGCAGGCACTGCCGACCGTGCCGCGGACGTGAACGCGGACGGCGTGGTCGACGGCCAGGACCTGACGCTCGTCGAGCGCAACTGGCTGATGCGCAACCCGTCCGCCGAGACCGTCCCGGACCCGCGCGACCGCAAGGGTTCCTGGACTCTGGAGGACGTCCAGGCGGCACTCGCCGACTGACCCCCCGGCGCCCTCCCGGCCGTGCCCCGGTCACCGTCACGGTGGCCGGGGCACAGTCGTGTCACGAACGCGCCCCGAGACGCTCAGCACGCTTAGGCTGTGCCCATGCCTGCTGCTGCGACCCCGTTGGTCGACCTCGAGAACCTCCGCACCGACGTCGACGCGGCGCTGCGAGCCCACCTCGACCGGCTCCGGGACGAGGCCGTGGGCATCGGCGCCGGCACCACCGCCCTCACCGAGCACGTGTCCACGCTGCTTGCCGGGGGCAAGCGCCTGCGGGCCGCGTTCTGCTACTGGTCGTTCCGTGCGCACGGCGGCGCCGCGACGGGGCCCGAGCGCGACGCCGTCGTCCGCATCGGCGCCGCCCTGGAGCTGTTCCAGGCGGCCGCGCTGCTGCACGACGACGTCATGGACGCCTCGGACACCCGCCGGGGCATGCCGACGGCCCACCGCGTCTTCGCCGCGCGGCACGAGGACAACGCCTGGACCGGTGACGGCGAGCGGTTCGGCACCGCGGCGGCGATCCTGCTCGGCGACCTGTGCCTGGTCGCCTGCCAGCGCGAGGCGGCCGCCGCCCTGGACGCCGTGGAGCCGGCCGTCGCCCGCACGGCGCGCGACCTGTTCGACACCATGACGAGCGAGGTGGTCGTCGGCCAGTACCTCGACGTGCTGGTGCAGGCCGAGCCCTGGGGGCTCGACCCCGCCGGCGACGAGGAGCGCGCCCGCACCGTGCTGCGCTCGAAGTCGGCGCGCTACTCGGTCGAGCGCCCGCTCACCCTGGGCGCCGTCCTGGCCGGCGCCGACCCGGAGCAGGTCGCCGCGATCAGCGCCGTCGGGCTGCCCGTCGGCGAGGCCTTCCAGCTGCGCGACGACCTGCTCGGGGTGTTCGGCGACCCCGCCGTGACCGGCAAGCCCGCCGGGGACGACCTGCGCGAGGGCAAGCACACGGTGCTCGTCGCGCGGACCCTGGCCGACGGCGACGACGAGGCGCGCGCGCTGCTGGCCAAGCACCTCGGCGACCCCGACCTGTCCGACGCGGACGTCACCGCGCTGCGCGAGACGATCACGGCCTCCGGGGCCGTCGAGGACGTCGAGGCACTGATCGACGAGCTCGCCACCGGAGCGCTCGGGCGTCTGGAGGCCTCCGACCTGCGCTCCCCCGGTCGCGAGGTGCTCGCCGACCTGGCCCGGGTCGCCGTCAACCGCCGGGCCTGAGGGCCCGGCGCCCGCTCAGCCCATCGCCTGGGCGAGCCGGCGCACCTGCGCGCGCTGGCCGGCACGCAGGGCCTCCACGGGGCTGCGTCCGAGCGACTCGTCCGCGGTGAACAGCCACCGCAGCGCCTCGGGGTCGCTGAAGCCGGCGTCACCCAGCAGGATCAGCGTGCCGCGCAGCGTCTCCAGCACCGCCGGGCCGTCGTCGGTCTCCACCACGAAGGCGGCCGGCACCTGGAAGGTGGTGCGCTCGCCCCGCTTGACGCCGACGACGTGGCGGGAGGCGACCAGCCCCCGGGCCCTGCTGACGTCGGTGCCGAGGGCCTCGGCCAGGTCGGGCAGGGTCAGCCACTCGCCGACGAGGTCGTCCAGGGGGGCCCGCGCGGATGCATCGCTCACGGCGCCAGCCTAGCCTCCGGGCCGCCGGACCCAGGTCCCCGTAGGATCGCTGCGTGGCCTCCACGACGACCGATCCTCTGCTCGGCCGCCTGGTCGACGGGCGGTACGAGATCGTCGCGCGCGTGGCCCGCGGAGGCATGGCCACCGTCTACCGCGCCCGGGACCGGCGCCTGGGCCGCGAGGTCGCGGTCAAGGTGATGCACCCGCACCTCGCCGACGGCGTGGACGGCGCCAGCTTCGTCTCCCGCTTCCGGCGCGAGGCGCGGGCCGCGGCACGCCTGTCGCACCCCGGCGTCGTCGCGGTGTTCGACCAGGGTCTCGACGGCGACACCTCCTACCTGACGATGGAGTACGTCGAGGGCAGCAACCTGCGCGCCGAGCTGCAGCAGGGGCCGCTGCCCGTCGGGCGGGCCCTCGATGTGGCCGCCCAGGTGCTGGAGGCGCTCGCCGCCGCGCACCGCGTCGGTCTGGTGCACCGCGACATCAAGCCGGAGAACGTCCTGCTGGGTTCGGACGGCACCGTCAAGGTCGCCGACTTCGGCCTGGCCCGCGCCGTGACCGAGGTGACCTCGACGGCCAGCGGGACGATCCTCGGCACGGTCGCCTACCTGGCGCCCGAGGTGATCACGTCCGGCGGGACGAGCCCCGCCACGGACGTCTTCGCCGTCGGCGTGCTGCTCTCGGAGATGCTGACGGGCACCGTGCCCTACCCGGGCGAGCCGCCGATCGGCGTGGCCTTCCACCACGTCCACGAGGACCTCCCGGCACCCTCGCAGCGGGTGGACTGGCTGCCCGCGGAGCTCGACCGCCTGGTGGCGTCGTTCACGGCCCGGGACCCGCACCGCCGCCCCGCGCACGCCGGCGCCGCGGGCGCGGCCGTCGCCGGGGCCCGGGCGCTGCTGGACCCGGACGTGCTCGACCGCCGCGCGGACCGGCCGGTGCTGCCGGCCGAGGACGACGGCGACGACGACCCGGGCACGGGTCCTGACGACGACCCGGACGCCCCGCGTCCGGGGTCCGCCGACGCCGTCGACGAGATCCCCACCGCGTTCTTCACCGAGGTGCCCGCCGGCGAGCACCGGACCGAGCACCTGGTCACCGAGCCGACCCACGCCCTGGCGGGACCGGTCGGAGCCGGTCCGCCGGCCCCGGAGCGGACCCACCGGCGCGGCGCCGTGGTGTGGGCGGTGCTGCTGGTGCTGCTGCTGGGCGGGGGCGGCGCGGGCACCTGGTGGTGGTTCGCCGCCGGTCCCGGGGCCTGGACGACCGTGCCGGCGGGCCTGGTGGGTGCACCGGCCGAGGACGCCGACGCCGCGCTCGCCGCGCAGGGCCTGGACGCCGAGACCCGGGAGCGGCACCACGACGACGTCCCGGCGGGCGACGTCGTCGCCACCGACCCGGCCTCGGGCGAGCGGGTGCGTCGCGACGGCAGCGTGGAGCTGGTCGTCTCGCTCGGGGTGCGGATGCTCACGGTGCCCGCAGACCTCGTGGGCTCGCCCCGGCAGGACGCCGAGGCCGCCCTGGACGCGGAAGGGTTCGCCGTCGAGGTCGACACCGTCCACGACGACGCCGCGCCCGAGGGCGAGGTCCTGGGCACCTCGGTCCCCGGGGGGTCCCGGCAGCGGCACGACACGGTGGTGACCCTGACGGTGTCCGACGGACCGGCGCCGGTCAGCGTGCCCCAGGTGGTCGGGCGCTCCGCCGACGAGGCCGAGGAGGACCTGGCCGCGGCCGGCCTCGAGGTCGCCTACGCCGACCCGGAGACCTCGACGGAGGTGGCCGAGGGGCGCGTGCTCGCCCAGGATCCGGAGCAGGGCACGACGGCGCGCCGCACCGACACGGTCACGCTGACGCTGTCCGCGGGGCCGCCGCAGGCCGAGGTGCCCGACGTCACGGGCATGACCGGTGACGAGGCCACGGCGGCGCTCGAGGAGGCGGGTTTCGAGGTCGAGGTGACCGGGCTGCTCGGCGGGTGGCTGCCCGCGTTCCGCGACGAGGTGCGCGAGCAGGAGCCCACCGGCAGCGCGCCGGTGGGCTCGACCGTGACGATCACCGTCTGGTGAGCATCTCCGCGACCTGGAAGGCGGTCTCGAGGGACTGCTGGTGGTTCAGGCGCGGGTCCACGAGCGTCTCGTAGCGCTCGGCCAGCCCGGCGTCGGAGATCTCCTCGCTGCCGCCGAGGACCTCGGTGACGTCGTCGCCGGTGAGCTCCATGTGCAGGCCGCCGGGCACCGTGCCCAGGTCGCGGTGCACCTCGAAGAAGCCGGTGACCTCGTCGAGCACGTCGGTGAACCGGCGGGTCTTGAAGCCGCTGTCCGAGGTGATCGTGTTGCCGTGCATCGGGTCGGTCACCCAGGTCACCGCGATGTCCGCCGCCGTCACCCGGTGCACGACGTCGGGCAGCACCTCGCGCACGCGACCGGCGCCCATGCGCGTGATGAACGTCAGGCGCCCGGGGACGTTGTCCGGGTTGAGCCGCCGGGCCAGCGCGATCGCGTCGTCCGGCGTCGTCGTCGGCCCGAGCTTGACGCCCACGGGGTTGGCCACGTGCGACAGGAACTCCACGTGCGCCCCGTCGAGCTGGCGCGTGCGCTCCCCGATCCACAGGAAGTGGGCGCTGGTGTCGTAGGCCAGCCCGGACCGCGGGTCGACGCGGGTCAGCGCCCGCTCGTAGTCGAGGATGAGCGCCTCGTGGCTGAGGAAGAACTCGACCGTGCGCAGGGCGTCGAAGTCGGCCCCGCAGGCGTCCATGAACCGGATCGCCCGGTCGATCTCCGTGGCCGTGCGCTCGTAGCGGGCGTAGGCCGGGTTCTCCATGAAGCCGCGGTTCCACTCGTGCACGCGACGCAGGTCGGCGTAGCCGCCCTGCGTGAAGGCGCGCACCACGTTCGCCGTCGCGGCGGAGATCCGGTAGGCCTGCTCCAGCCGGTCGGGGTCCGGGATCCGCGACGCGGGGGTGAACGGGTGACCGTTGACCATGTCGCCGCGGTAGCAGGGCAGCGTGACCCCGTCACGGGTCTCGGTGTCCGCCGAGCGCGGCTTGGCGTACTGCCCGGCGAGCCGGCCCATCTTCACCACGGGGGTGCTCGCCCCGTGGGTGAGGATCACGGCCATCTGCAGGATGGTGCGGACCTTGTTGCGGATGCGCGTCGCGTTCGCGTCGGCGAACGTCTCCGCGCAGTCCCCGCCCTGCAGGAGGAACGCCTCGCCGCGGCCGGCCGCGGCGAGGCGTTCGGTGAGCGTGTCCGCCTCGGCGGGCACCACGAGCGGCGCCGCGACCGCCAGCCGGGCGGCGACGGCGTCCAGGGCGTCGGCGTCCGGCCAGACCGGCTGCTGACGTGCCTCGAAGTCGCGGAACCGGTCCAGCCCCTGCGGGTCCGTCCCGGGCGCGACGACGTCGACGGCGGTGCTCATGGTGCCCGACCGCCTCAGTGCTCGGAGGGCTGCGCCGGCACGAGCGGCTGACCGAGGTCGGCCAGCAGCGCGCCGAACCACTCCTGGTGGACGTCGAAGGCCTTGCCGCCGGCGATCCGCGGGAAGGCGATCGCCTTGAGCTTGTCCTCGTCCTCCTCGTCGTGGCCGATGACGCCGGGCTCGCCGCGCAGGGCGCACTCGACCGCCAGGTCGGTCATCGACTTGATGAGCCGCAGGTCCTCGGCGTTCGCCGCGGCGGCGCGCGAGTAGTACCCGGACTTCTGGACCATGACCTTCTCGGCGCCCAGCTTCTCGGCGAACTGCTTCGCGAACCACTGGCCCGGGTTGATCGTGTCGAGCTTGACGTGGCCGAACGGGTCGCGCTGGACCTCCTCGCCGGCCGCCTCGAGCTGGGCGACGATCTCGTGCATGCCCGCACCCTCGGACAGGAAGATGTTGACGTTGCCGTGCGTGTCCATGATCGCCTTGAGGCGCTCGGCCTCGCCGTCGATGTCGAGGGCCAGCTCGGGCAGGAACACCGCGTGCACGTCCCAGCGCTCGCGCGTGAGGCCCAGCGCGGGGGCGAACTCCTGGGCGTCGAGCCACGTGCGGTACTCCGCGGCCGCGGCGGCGGTCAGCCAGCCGCAGTGGCGGCCCATGACCTCGTGCACGATGAGCATGCGCGGACCCGACCGGTGCTCGCCGATGACGTTCGCGGCGAACCCGGCGGCCTCCTCGGCCGCGGTCCAGGCGCCGAGCGACTGCTTGATCGGCACCACGTCGTTGTCGATCGTCTTGGGCAGACCGACCACGGTGAGCTCGTAGTCGTTCTCGTGCAGGTAGGCCGCGAGGTCGGCGGCGGTGGTGTTGGTGTCGTCGCCACCGATCGTGTGCAGCACGTCCACGCCGTCGGCCTTGAGCTGCTCCGCGGCGACGTGCAGCGGGTCCTGGCCCTCGGCGACCAGGCCGCGCTTGACGCAGTCGGCGGCGTTGGTGAGCTTGACGCGCGAGTTGCCGATCGGCGAGCCGCCGAAGCGGTGGAGGATGCCGGCCTGACGGCGGCCCTCGGCGTCGATCTCGATCTTCGTGCCGGTCAGCAGGCCGTGGTAGCCGTACTGGTAGGCGATGATCTCGATCGACGGGTCGAGCTCGGTGTAACGCTCGATGAGGCCACCGACCGCGGACGACAGGCACGGGGCGAAGCCACCGGCGGTCAGCAGGGCCACACGACGGACCGACATGAGGGTGCAACCTCTCGTTGGGGGATGAACAGCGGTCCCCATCCTACGAGGACCGCGCCCCCCGCGCGGCACCGTCTCAGCGCTCGGGTCGCTCCGTCTCCGGTCGCGGCGACGGCTCCGGGACGGGCCGGCGCTCCGGCGTCCCGCCGCCCGGCGTCGGGTCGACGGGCAGCCCCTGGGCGAGGCGCGCCTTGGCGGTGGCCGCGTAGACGTCGACGTACTCCTGCTCGCTCAGCCGCATGATCGCGTAGACGATCTCGTCGGTCACCGCGCGCAGCACGAACCGGTCGTTCTCCATGCCGCGGTAGCGGCTGAAGTCCAGGGGCTCGCCGATGACGACGCCGATCGGCATCGGCTTGGGCAGCACCGTCCCCAGCGGCTGGGCGACGTCCGTGCCGACCATGGCCACGGGCACCACCGGGGCGCCGGACTCCAGGGCGAGCCGGGCCACCCCGGTCTTGCCGCGGTACAGCCGCCCGTCGGGGCTGCGCGTGCCCTCGGGGTAGATGCCGAACAGGTCGCCCTCGTCCAGCACCCGCAGACCGGTGCGCAGGGCGGCCTCGCTGGCCTTGCCCCCCGAGCGGTCGACGGGGATGGTGCCGACGCCGCGCATGAACCCGGCCACCAGGCGGCCGCGCAGCCCCCTGCCGGTGAAGTAGTCGGACTTGCCGAGGAACTTCACCTGCCGGTCGAGCACGAGCGGCAGCACGAAGGAGTCGATGACTGCCAGGTGGTTGCTCGCGAGGATCGCGCCGCCCGTCGCGGGCAGGTGGTCCACGCCACGGGTCCACGGGCGGAAGGCCAGCCGGAGCCACGGCCCCACCAGCACGTGCTTCATCACCCAGTAGAACAACGGTCCTCCTCGCGGCGTCACCGACGACAATAGAGTGTTCCCATGGCTTCATCGAACCGGGACGCGGATCCGGACGACCTCCCGGACGCCGACGTCGACGCCCGTTGGACCGACATCGTCGCACGACTGAGCGACGTGGAGCAGTCCGGCCGCGACGTCGCGCGGTCCACGCCGACCGGGCCCCGGGGCGAGGACGCCGAGGGGAACGCCGACGCGGGCGACGCCGACGCGGGCGACGCCGCGGACACGACCGCGACGCCCGAGGTCGCCGCCCCCTCCCCCGCGCCGCGTGCGCCGGGACCCCGCGACTGGCCCGCCTCGCCGGAGGTCGAGAGGCGGGAAGAGACTGAGTCGCACTTCGTCCCCCCGGACCCCGCGCCCATCGGGCAGCGCGACCCGCTGCTCACCCTGGCCTGGACCGTCGTCGTCGCGGTGCCCGTGCTGACCGTGCTGAGCGTCGTGCTGCGCGCCGCGCTGGCCGAGCTGTCCGTGCCCGGCTGGCTCGGACCGGCCGCCGGCGCCGCGTTCGTCGCCGCCGTCGCCGTCCTGGTCTGGCGGATGCCGAACCGTCGCGACCCCGAGGACGACGACCCCGGGGCGGTCGTCTGAGACGTCACCGGGCCGAGCGGCTCAGCGTCGGGCCAGGTCCGCGGCGCCCACGATGCCCGCCTCGTTGCCGTGCTTGGCGAGCTCGATCTGCGCCACCGGCCGGTGACCGAGCGCGGACAGCTGCGCCTCGTAGGCCTTGCGGACCGGCAGGAGCAGCAGGTCCCCGGCCGCTCCGACGCCGCCGCCGATGACGAACAGCTCCGGGTCGAGCAGCGCGGCCACCGACGCGGCACCCTCGCCGATCCAGCGCCCGAGCGTGGCCAGGAGCTCGATCGCCAGCGGGTCGCCCTCCTGGGCGGCCTGCGTGACGTGCGGCCCCTGGATGTCCTCCCGGTCGCCGCCCGCCAGCTCCACCAGGCGCCGGGCCGCGTCGGGGTTCGCCACGGCGGCCTGCCGGGCGTCGCGCACCAGCGCGGAGCCGGAGGCGTACTGCTCCCAGCAGCCCTCGTGGCCGCACCCGCAGTAGTGGCCGCCCGGGACGACCCGCATGTGCCCGACCTCGGCGGCCACGCCCCACTTGCCGCGCACCAGCTCGCGGTCGACGACGACGGCGCCGCCGAGACCCGTGCCGACGGTCAGCATGATCATGTCGGTGGCGTCGTGCGCGGCGCCGAACCGGAACTCGGCCCAGCCGGCGGCGTTCGCGTCGTTCTCCACCACCACCGGGACGTCCACGTCGAGCAGGTCGCCGACCCGCTGCGCCAGCGGGTACTCGCGCCAGGCGATGTTGGGGGCGAACAGCACCGAGGAGCGGTCCGGGCTCACGAAACCGGCCGCGGCCAGGCCGATCGCGCCGACCTCGTGCTCCCGGGCCAGCTCCGTGCAGGCGTCGGCGATCGCACGGTCGATGCTCGCGACGTCGTCGGCGGCGGTGTCCCGCCGGACCTTGGCCAGGATGCGCCCGGCCTCGTCCACGACGCCGACGGCGATCTTGGTTCCGCCGATGTCGACTCCGATGGCGTGCATGCGTACGACCTCACGTTCGCTCGTCGGGGGCGTGGCGCGGACACGTGTCTCGCACCGGCGCCTGAGGGATCGGCGCGCGCCGACGCGCCGGGGACAGCCTACCGACCTCCACGTGGCCTGCACGCACCGTCCACCTGGCGACCTACGACGTGGACGAGACTGGTCGGCGCGGGCGCTGCGACGCGGTATCGTGACCGCCGTCGGACAGCCCTGCCACTGGAGTCAGCATGGACGAGATCACCACCCCGCAGCTCGTTGAGCTCCCCGCCACGTCGAACCTCAACGACCTCCTCGCCGAACGCATCGCGCCGGACCCGTCGGCGACGGTGGTCGAGCGCCCCGGGCCCTCCGGGTGGGAGGCGATCAGCGGGACCGACTTCGACGCGCAGGTCGTGGCGGTGGCCAAGGGACTCGTCGCACGGGGCGTGCAGCCCGGCGAGGCCGTCGGGATCATGTCGCACACCCGCTACGAGTGGACCCTCCTGGACTTCGCCGCCTGGGCGGCCGGCGCCGTGCCGGTGCCGATCTACGAGACCTCCTCGCGCGACCAGGTCGAGTGGATCGTCACGGACTCCGGCACGACGCTCGTCGTGGCCGAGGACGCCGAGATGGCCGGCATCGTCAAGCAGGTCCAGCAGACCGCGCCCACGCTGCGCGAGGTGTTCTCGCTCGAGGACGGCGCGATCGCGGACCTCACCGCCGCCGGCGCCGAGGTCGAGGACGCCGAGATCGAGCGTCGACGCGGCCTGGCGAACCTCGACGACGTCGCCACCATCATCTACACCTCGGGCACGACCGGACGCCCCAAGGGTGCGGAGCTCACGCACGGCAACTTCGCGCTGCTGACGAAGAACGCCGTCGCGGCCGTGCCGGAGGTCTTCGCCTCCGGCGGTCGGACGCTGCTGTTCCTGCCGCTGGCGCACGTCTTCGCCCGGTTCGTCGAGGTGCTCGCCGTCGCCGGCGGCACGGTGCTCGGCCACTGGGGCGACACCAAGACGGTCACCGAGGGCCTGGCCGAGTTCAAGCCCACCTACGTGCTCGCCGTCCCGCGCGTGTTCGAGAAGGTCTACAACTCGGCGGAGCAGAAGGCCGCCGCGGGCGGCAAGCTGAAGATCTTCCACTGGGCGTCCGCCACGGCGATCGCCTGGTCGCGCGCCCAGGACACCGGCGGCCCCTCGTTCTGGCTGAACGTTCAGCACAAGGTCGCGGACCGGCTCGTCTACAGCAAGCTGCGCGGGGCGCTCGGCGGCGAGGCACGCCACGCCGTCTCCGGCGGCGGCCCGCTGGGCGAGCGGCTCGGCCACTTCTTCCGGGGCATCGGCCTGACGATCATCGAGGGCTACGGCCTGACCGAGACGACGGCGCCGACCTCCGTCAACCGTCCGGGCAACAACCGCATCGGCAGCGTCGGCGAGCAGCTGCCGGGCTGCGGGGTCAAGATCGCCGAGGACGGCGAGATCCTGCTGCGCGGCGTGCAGGTCTTCCGCGGCTACCACGGCAACCCCGAGGCGACGGCGGAGTCCTTCGACGGCGACTGGTTCCGCACCGGCGACCTCGGCTCGCTGGACGACGACGGCTTCCTGCGGATCACCGGCCGCAAGAAGGAGATCATCGTGACCGCGGGCGGCAAGAACGTCGCCCCCGCGGTGCTCGAGGACCGCATCCGCGCCCACGCGCTGGTCAGCCAGTGCGTCGTCGTCGGGGACAACCGCCCGTTCATCGGCGCCCTGATCACCCTCGACCCGGACGGCCTGCCCGGCTGGTGCAAGATGCACGACAAGCCGGAGCTGAGCGTGGCCCAGGCCAAGGAGGACCCGGACGTGCTGGCCGCCCTGGACCACGCCGTCACCCGGGCCAACGAGGCCGTCTCGCGCGCGGAGTCGATCCGCAAGTTCGCCATCCTGCCGGAGGACCTGACGGTGGAGAACAGCTACCTCACGCCCTCGATGAAGGTCCGTCGCTCCGTCGTGCTCGACGACTTCGCCGCCGACGTCGACGCGCTCTACGAGGACACCCGGGAGCAGTCCCCCAGCTGACCGGACGGCCGGGCCGGCGCGTGCCGGCCCGGCCGCCGCCTGTCGGTGGCGCCCGCTAGCGTCGCGGCCATGTCGATCACGTCCGCCCGGGCGGAGCCGGGGACGAGCGTCCAGCCGTCGTTCGCCGACCTGGGGACCCCGCTGCAGGACGTCACGTTCGTCGTCGTGGACCTGGAGACCACCGGCAGCCGCGCCGACGACGCCGGCATCACCGAGATCGGCGCGGTCAAGGTCCGCGGCGGCGAGGTGCTCGGCGAGTTCCAGTCGCTGGTCAACCCCGGCCGCCCCGTCCCGGCGTTCGTGGCCCGCCTGACGGGCATCACCACGCAGATGGTCGCCACGGCCCCCGACCCGGACCTGGTCCTGCCGAGCTTCCTGGAGTTCGCCCACGACGCCGTGCTCGTGGCGCACAACGCCCCGTTCGACGTCGGCTTCCTGCGCGCCGCGTGCGCCGAGCTGGGCTACGCGTGGCCGGGGTTCGCCGTCGTCGACACCCTGCCGCTGGCCCGGCGCGTCGTGACGCGCGACGAGGCCCGCAACCACAAGCTGTCCACCCTCGCGGCGCTGTTCCGCGCCGGCACCTCGCCCGACCACCGCGCGCTGGCCGACGCCCGCGCGACGGTGGACGTGCTGCACGGGCTGCTGGAACGGCTCGCCCCGCTGGGCGTGACGCACCTGGAGGACCTGGCCACGGCGTCGGACCCGGTGCCCGCCGACGTGCGGCGCAAGGCGACGCTCGCCGACGGCCTGCCGTCCTCCCCCGGCGTCTACCTCTTCCGGGGGCCGGACGAGGAGGTGCTGTACGTGGGCACCTCGACCAACATCCGCCAACGGGTCCGGTCGTACTTCACCGCGGCCGAGAAGCGCCGTCGCATGACGGAGATGGTGCGTATCGCGCACGCCGTGACCCCCGTGGTGTGCGCGACGCCGCTCGAGGCCCGTGTGCGCGAGCTGCGGCTCATCGCCGAGCACTCCCCGCGCTACAACCGGCGCTCCAAGCATCCCGAGCGACGCACGTGGGTGCGCCTGACCGACGAGGCCTACCCCCGGCTCTCGGTCGTGACCGAGGTCCGCGGCGACACGCCGCACATCGGACCGTTCACCTCGCGCCGCACGGCGACGGCCGCCGTCGACGCCCTGCACGACGCGCTCGGGCTGCGGCAGTGCACCCAGCGACTGCCGCTGGTGGCGCGGGAGCGGCGCAGCCCGTGCGCGCTCGCCGGCCTGGACCGGTGCTCGGCGCCGTGCACCGCCGTCGGGACGCCCGACGCCGGCTACGCCGACGTCGTGGCCGAGGCGACCCGGGCGCTGACCGGCGACCCCCAGGTCGTGCTGCGCGCCCTGGGCGACCGGGTGGCACGGCTCGCCGCCGAGGAGCGGTACGAGGAGGCGGGCCAGGTCACGGCCCGGCTGCGCGCCTTCGTCGGCGCCGCGGCGCGCGCGCAGCGGCTGGACCCCCTGAGCCGCTGCGCGGAGCTGGTGGCGGCGCGCCCGACGGCGGACGGAGGCTGGGAGCTGGTCGTCGTGCGGTACGCACGGCTGGCCGCCACCGCGGTCAGCCCGCCCGGCGAGGACCCGTGGCCGGTCGTGCACGCGCTGCGGGCGACCGCCGAGGTGGTCGAGGCGCCCGCACCGCCCGCCCCGGCGGGGCACCCCGAGGAGGCGGCGCTGCTGCTGGACTGGCTCGAGCAGCCCGAGGTGCGGCTCGTCGACGTCTCGGACCCGTGGACGTGCCCGGTGCGCTCGGCCGTGGCCCACGCCGACCTCGACGACGTGGCCGCCACCGTGGCGCTGGCGGTGGGCGGCGCCGTCGATACGATGGCGGCATGCTGACCGCCATCGTGCTGATCGACACCGCCGCCGACCAGATCCCCGAGGTCGCGTCCCGGGTCACCGACCTGCCCGGGGTGAGCGAGGTCTACTCGGTCACCGGCAAGGCGGACCTGGTCGCGATGGTGCGCGTGCGCGAGCACGACGAGCTGTCCGAGGTCATCGCCGACGGCATCAGCAAGGTGCCGGGCGTGCTGCGCACGGAGACGCTCATCGCGTTCCGCGCCTACTCGCACGTGGACCTCGAGCAGGCGTTCGCCCTCGGCCTGGACGACTGACCGCCCGCGCGGCGTCGGCTCGCCGCCAGCGGCCGGGCCTCAGCGCTGCGTCGCGGCGACCCAGCGCTCCAGCACGTCGCTCGTGCGCCCGTCGTCGATGCTGCGGGCGGCGTGCTCGACCCCCGCGGCCAACCGCTGGGAGAGCGTGCCCTGCGCCGTGCCGGCCAGCGACCCGTCGGCCACCAGCGCCGCCGCCGCGTTGAGCAGCACCGTCTCGCGCACGGGACCGCGGTCCGTGCCGGCGAACACCCCGCGCGCCACCTCCGCGTTGTGCGCGGCGTCGCCGCCGCGCAGGTCGGCGACCTCGATGCGCTGCAGGCCGAGGTCGGCGGCGGCGTCGAACCGCTCCTCGGCCACGGTGCCCTCGCGCACCTCCCACACGTCGGTGCCGCCGGTGGCCGCGAGCTCGTCCAGCCCGTCGTCGCCGCGGAACACCAGGGCGCGGGTGCCGCGGGAGGCGAGGACCCCGGCCATCAACGGAGCCATCCGCGCGTCCGCGCAGCCCACGGCCGTGGCGCCCGGCTGGGCGGGGTTGGTCAGCGGCCCCAGGAAGTTGAACGCGGTGGCGATGCCGAGGTCGCGGCGCGCCGTGCCGGCGTGCCGCATCGAGGGGTGGAACAGCCCGGCGAAGCAGAAGGTGATGCCGACCTCGGTGGCGATCTCGGCGACCCGTTCGGCCGGCTGGTCGAGCCGGACGCCGAGCGCCTCGAGGACGTCCGCCGAGCCGGACGACGACGACGCCGCCCGGTTGCCGTGCTTGACGACCCGCGTGCCGGTCCCGGCCACCACGACCGCGGCCATGGTCGAGATGTTGACGGTGTGGTGGCGGTCCCCGCCGGTGCCGACGAGGTCGACCGCCGGGCCGGGGACGGCGATGCGGGTCGCGTGCGAGAGCATCGCGTCGGCCAGCCCCGTCAGCTCGGCGGCCGTCTCCCCCTTGGCCCGCAGACCGACCAGGAAGCCCGCGAGCCGGGCCGGGGGGACCTCGCCCGCCATCACCTCGTCCATCGCCCAGGCCGTCTGCCCGGCGGTGAGGTCGTGACCGGCGACGAGCTCGGAGAGCACGCCGGGCCAGGTGGGTGCGGTCGGGTCGCTGGTGGGCACGGCGGTGTTCTCCTGGGGATCGCGGTCGACGGGCAGGGCGGACGGGGCAGCGGTCGCCACCGCCCGCTCAGGCCACCGGCGCCAGCGCGTCCGCGACGGTGCGCTGCACGGCGAAGGGCTCGAGCGGGCGCGGCACCACGGCGTCCGCGAGCGACCATGATGCCAGCCAGGCGTCGTCGGGGCGGCCGGTCAGCACGACGATCGGCGGGCAGTCGTAGACCTCGTTCTTGAGCTGCCGGCACAGGCCCATGCCGCCGGCCTTGTCCGCCTCGCCGTCGAGCACGAGCAGGTCGAAACGGCGGGCGGACACCGCGGACGTCACGGCCGGGGCGGTCGCCGCCTCGAACCACTCGATCGACGGAGCGTCGGCACCCAACCGGGGTCCGACGGCGAGTCGCACCTGCTCACGCACCGTGCGGTCGTCGCTGTACAGCAGTACCCGGGGGCCGTTCGTCATCGAGCATCCCTTCGCAGTCGTTTGGTGGCATCGTGGCACAGGTCCGTCACCTCGGTCAGCCCGATCGGGTGGCGTTTTCGTGGCACTGTCCTGGCATCCGTCACGATAGACCCCCGCAGCCGCTCATTTCTGCAGATTCGGTGGTGGTCGTCTCCACGGAAAGCGCGGTTCTGGTCCTCGAACCTTCCGCACGTCGGCCATAATGGGTCGCGTGTCGACCGCAACGGCTGCTGCCCCCCACGCCCACCAGCACGTGACCGTGAACCGACCGAACACCGTCTCGGTCGGGACGATCGTGTGGCTCGCCAGCGAGCTCATGTTCTTCGCGGGCCTCTTCGCGATGTACTTCACGGTGCGCTCCGTGATGCCCGAGGAGGAGTGGGCCGCCCAGGCCGACAACGTCTCGCTCGTGTTCCCGGCGATCAACACCACGGTCCTGGTCCTGTCCTCGGTGACGTGCCAGCTGGGCGTGTGGGCCGCCGAGCGGTTCCAGCCGGTGCGGACCGGCTCGCTGCTGCAGGTGAACCGGTGGGGCATGAACGAGTGGATGACGCTCACCTACCTCATGGGCTCGTTCTTCATCGCCGGGCAGATCTTCGAGTACGCCGAGCTCGTCGAGCACGGCCTGACGATCTCCTCCAGCGCCTACGGGTCCGTCTTCTACCTCGCCACCGGGTTCCACGGTCTGCACGTGGTCGGCGGCCTGATCGCCTTCCTGTTCCTGCTCGGCCGGTCCTTCCGCGCCAAGCGGTTCACCCACCACGAGGTGACCACGGGTCTCGTGGTCTCCTACTACTGGCACTTCGTCGACGTCGTGTGGATCGCCCTCTTCGCGGTGATCTACCTGCTGAAGTGATCACACCGGCTCGGCGCGGTCGCCGACCCCACGTCCCTGCACCATTCACCTTCGAGACGAGGACAATTTCGTGAAGGCACTCGCCGCCCGCCGGCATCACCGGGCCGCCCCGGTCGTGCTGATGCTGCTGGCGCTGCTGCTCACGGGCGGCGTGTACGCCGTCCTGGCACCGAGCTCGGCCACGGCCGACACCGCCAGCACAGCGAACGACGTGGAAGAGGGCGAACGCCTCTTCCAGGCCAACTGCGCCACGTGCCACGGCCCGAACGCCGAGGGCACCTCCGAGGCGCCCTCGCTGGTGGGCGTGGGTGCGGCGTCGGTCGACTTCCAGGTCTCGACCGGTCGGATGCCGATGCAGATGAACGGCCCCCAGGCCGCGGCCAAGCCCCGGCAGATGGACGAGGAGCAGACGGCGCAGCTGGCTGCCTACGTCGCCTCGCTCGGGGCCGGTCCGGCGATCCCGACCGACGAGCAGGTGGACGGCGCCGAGGGCGACCCGTCGAACGGCGCCCTGCTGTTCCGCACCAACTGCGCGATGTGCCACAACGCCGTCGGCGCCGGCGGCGCGCTCTCCGAGGGCAAGTGGGCACCGCCCCTGTACGAGGTCTCGGAGCGGAACATCTACCAGGCCATGCTGACCGGCCCGCAGTCGATGCCGGTCTTCAACGACGCCAACATCACGCCCGACGAGAAGCGCGACATCATCGCGTACCTGATCGAGCAGCGCGACGGGTCGGCCGGTGGGCTGTCCCTCGGCTCTCTCGGGCCCGTCAGCGAAGGCGTGTGGGCATGGGTCGTCGGCCTCGGGCTGATGATCGGTGCCGCTGTGTGGATCGGAGCGAAGTCCTCGTGAGCGAGAACCAGAACCCCACCCCCGGCCGCGACGTCAGCACGACGTCGGGGGCCCAGCACCCCGAGCGGTTCACCGACCCGGGCGTGCCCGAGCACAAGCCGCGGCTGACCGACACCGACCCGGCGGCGCGCAAGCGCAACGAGCGGATCGTCGTGATCCTGTTCGCGATCTCCTGCGTCGGTGCGATCGCCAGCATCGTGGCCTACTTCGCGTTCCGGCCCGACGGCACCACCGAGGGCACCCGGCTGTCCACGATCATGCTGGGCACCACGATGGCCGTGTCGCTGCTCGGCATCGGCATCGCCGCGATCCACTGGGCCAAGTCGCTCATGAGCGACCACGAGCACGTGGACGAGCGCCACGAGCTCGCGAGCTCGCCGGAGGTCCGTGAGGTCGCCGTCCAGCACCTCACCGACGGTGTCGAGGACTCCGGCATCGCCCGCCGCGGCGTGCTCAAGGGGGCCGCGGTCTCCGCGCTCGCGCTCTTCCCGCTCACCTTCGCCGTGCCGCTGATCTCCAGCGTCGGCGGTGACTGGGACATCTCCAAGTTCCGGCACACCCTGTGGGAGCGGGGCAAGCGCCTCGCCTACGACCCCACGGGTCGGCCGATCAGAGCCGCCGACCTCACCGTCGGCTCCGCGGCGCATGTCATCCCGGAGGAGTCCGAGGAGTACATGCAGTCGCACGACTGGATCACCGAGAAGGCCAAGGCCGTCGTGCTGCTCGTCCGGCTCAACCCGGAGGACCTGCGTTCCGACCAGTCCCCCGAGGGCGAGACCTGGTCGTACGACGGAATCGTGGCATACTCGAAGATCTGCACCCACGTCGGATGCCCGGTGGCACTGTACGAGCAGCAGACTCACCACCTGCTCTGCCCGTGCCACCAGTCCACATTCGACATGGCCGATGGCGCGAAGGTCGTCTTCGGACCGGCGAACCGGCCGCTGCCCCAGCTGCCGATCACGGTCGACGACGAGGGCTACCTCATCGCGCAGGACGACTTCGCCGAGCCCGTCGGACCGAGTTTCTGGGAGCGACTGAAGTGAGCACCGAGACCACCGCGTCGACCAACGACGCCCCGAAGACCGTGGCAGGCAAGAGCGCCGACTACCTCGACCAGCGCACCAGTGTCGGTGGCGCCGTCAAGGAGTTCGCGCGCAAGGTCTTCCCGGACCACTGGTCGTTCATGCTGGGCGAGATCGCCCTGTTCTCGTTCGTCGTGCTGCTGCTGACGGGCGTGTTCCTGACGATGTTCTTCGACCCGTCGATGGCGCTCGAGGAGTACCACGGCGCCGGCCCGGAGACGATGCAGGGCCAGCTCATGTCCGTGGCCTTCGCCTCGACGCTGGACCTCTCGTTCGAGGTGCGCGGCGGTCTGCTCATGCGGCAGATCCACCACTGGGCGGCCCTGATCTTCATGGCCGCGATCGTGGTGCACATGATGCGCGTGTTCTTCACCGGCGCGTTCCGCAAGCCGCGCGAGATCAACTGGCTCGTCGGCACCGTCCTGCTGATCCTGGGCCTGGCCGCCGGCTTCTCCGGCTACTCCCTGCCGGACGACGTGCTCTCCGGCAACGGCCTGCGCATCACCGACGGCGTCATCAAGTCGATCCCCGTGATCGGCTCGTACATGTCGTACTTCGTCTTCGGCGGCGAGTTCCCGGGCGAGCACATCATCCCGCGCCTGTTCACCGTGCACATCCTGCTGGTGCCGGCGCTCATCCTCGCCCTGATCGGTGTGCACCTGTTCCTCATGGTGCTGCACAAGCACACCCAGTTCCCGGGTGGCGGCCGCACCGACAAGAACGTCGTCGGCTACCCGCTCTTCCCCGTCTACATCGCCAAGATGGGCGGCAACTTCTTCATCGTCTTCGGCATCCTCGCCCTGATGGGTGCCACGATGAGCATCAACAACGTCTGGAACTACGGGCCGTACGACCCCTCGCCCGTCGGCGCCGGTGCGCAGCCCGACTGGTACATGCTGTTCCTCGAGGGATCGTTGCGACTGATGCCAGGTGCGGGCACGGAGTGGGTCATCTTCGGCTACACGTTGTCGCTCAACGTGCTGATCCCCGCCGTGGTGATCCCGGGTCTGCTGTTCCTGTTCCTGTTCGCCTACCCGTTCGTCGAGGCCAAGGTGACCGGTGACAAGCGCGAGCACCACGTCCTGGACCGCCCCCGCAACGTCCCGGTCCGCACGGGCCTGGGTGTCGGGTTCCTGACGGCGTTCATCATCCTGGCGCTCGCCGGGTCGAACGACCTCATCGCGACGCACTTCGGGATGTCGCTCAACCAGATCACCTGGGCCTTCCGCATCCTGTTCTTCGCCGGACCGGTCATCGCGTTCTGGATCACCAAGCGGATCTGCCTCGGCCTGCAGCGCAAGGACCGCGAGCTCGTCCTCCACGGGCACGAGACCGGTCGGATCGTGCGGTTCGCCAACGGCGAGTACATCGAGGTCCACCGTCCGCTGGACGAGCAGGAGCGGTGGCTGCGCGTCAACTACACGGCGCACAAGCCCCTCGAGATCGAGCCCGCCACGGACGCCCGCGGCGTCAAGCGTCCGGGCTACAAGGCGGAGAAGCGCTGGCAGCGCCTGTCGCGGTTCTTCTACGAGGACCGCGTCGAGCCGGTGACGCCCGCCGAGCTCGCCGCCGCACACTCGCACGGCGAGCACGACGAGATCGCTGCCGCCCAGACCTCCCCCGAGGTGACCTCGGGGGCGACGAACGTCGAGCAGGAGCGCTGAGACTCCTGCCAGGTTCCGACAGAGGCCCGCGTGCCCGATGACCCGCTCCGGCGGGCACGGCACGCGGGTCTCTGTCTATCCTGCACCGGGGGTCGGTACGGCTGACCCACCGGGACGACGAGACACACGCCGCACACGTTCGACGTGGTGCGGCCCGACACCGGAGGTACACCAGCATGGCCGTCTACACGCTGCCTGACCTGCCCTACGACTACAGCGCCCTTGAGCCGCACATCAGCGGCAAGATCATGGAGCTGCACCACGACAAGCACCACGCCGCCTACGTCGCCGGCGCGAACACCGCGCTGGACAAGCTGGCCGAGGCGCGCGAGTCGGGCGACCTCGCGGCGGTCAACCTGCACGAGAAGAACCTCGCGTTCAACCTCGGCGGGCACACCAACCACACGATCTTCTGGCACAACCTGTCCCCCGAGGGCGGCGGCGAGCCCACCGGCGAGCTGGCCGAGGCCATCAAGGACCAGTTCGGCTCCTTCGCCGCGTTCCAGGCGCACTTCGCCGCCACCGCCACCGGCATCCAGGGCTCCGGCTGGGCCGTGCTCGGCTGGGACTCCGTCGGCCAGCGGATGCTGATCTTCCAGCTCTTCGACCAGCAGGCCAACGTCCCGGTCGGCATCACCCCGCTGCTCATGCTCGACATGTGGGAGCACGCCTTCTACCTGGACTACCTCAACGTCAAGGCCGAGTACGTCAAGGCGTTCTGGAACCTCGCCAACTGGCAGGACGTCGCCGCCCGCCTCGAGCGCGCCCGCACCCAGACCGCAGGCCTTCTCGCCTGACGCACCCCGCACGACGTCGAGCGTCTCTGTTCCTCAGGAATCACGAGCTGATTCCTGAGGAACAGAGACGCTCGACGTCGTGTGTGCGAAGGACCGGCCCGGGATTCAGGCCGCGGTGGCGGGCCGGGCGTACTCCTCGTCGGTGACGTGCTCCAGCCAGGTGGTGGACGTGGCGGGGTCGTCGGTGTTCTCGAGCATCGCGAGGTGCTCCATGAAGCTGTCCGGCGTCGCGCCGTGCCAGTGCTCCTCGTCCGGCGGGCAGTAGATCGTCTGGCCCTGCCCGGCCTTGACGACCGTGCCGTCGCGGGTGCCGACGAGCGCGAACCCGTTGGTGACGTGGAGCGTCTGGCCACGAGCGTGCGAGTGCCACGCCGTGCGGGCTCCCGGGGCGAACTTGACCTTGGCGACGACCATGGTCTGGCCGGCGTCCTGCGGGTAGGCGATGGGGTCGAGCCACACGTCGCCGGTGAACTGCTCCGGCGGGTTCTTGGTGGTCGGGGGAGCGGTGAGGACCTTCATGGGGTCGTCCTTCCTGTCGTGGGTCAGGCGTGCTCGTCGGTCGGAGCGTCCTGGGTGGAGGTGGTCGGGACGAGAGCGGGGTGGCCGGGCCAGTCGTGCGACGCGGCCCAGCTCGCCAGCAGCCGCAGGCGTTCCTCGGAGGCGCTGCCGACCTCCGCCGTGTAGACGAGGAACGACAGCCCGGGCTCCGCGGTCAGGTCCATGCTCTCGAAGTAGAGGTCGAGGTCGCCGACGACGTCGTGGTGGAACCCCTTGCTGCCGGTGCCGTGGTGCCGCACGTCGTGGGCGCCCCAGCGGGTGCGGAACGCGGGGGACCGGGTGGACAGCTCGCCGACGAGGTCGTGCAACCCCTTGTCGTGCGGGTCGCGGCCGGCCTCGGTGCGCAGGATCGCCACCACGACGTCCGCCGCGGCCTCCCAGTCCGGGTAGAAGCTCTCGGACCGCTCGGGGTCCAGGAACGTGAACCGCGCGAGGTTCGGCGTCTCGTCACCCGCCGCGAGGACGTCCGCGTAGAAGGCCCAGCCGAGCCGGTTGGCCGCGAGGATGTCCATGCGTCCGTTGCGGACGAACGCCGGGCCCTCGGTGACGGCGTCGAGGGTGAGCTGCAGCGCGGGACGGGCGACCCAGCGCCGGGTGCCGCGCCGACGGGGCCGCACCTGCACGGCACGGTTCGCCGTGCGGGCGAGGTCGAACAGGTGCGACCGTTCGGCCTCGTCGAGCTGCAGGGCGCGAGCGAGGGAGTCCAGCACAGGGTCCGAGACGCCGGAGAGGTTCCCGCGCTCGAGGCGCGCGTAGTACTCGACGCTCATGTCGGCGAGCATCGCGACCTCGCTGCGCCGCAGCCCGGGCACGCGGCGGTTGCTGCCCGGGGGGAGGCCGGCGTCCTGAGGCGTCACCTTGGCGCGACGCGAAGTGAGGAACTCACGTACGTCCTGGCGGTTGTCCATGCTTCGACGGTACGAGCGGTCGGGGTGACGCGCGAGGTACTGCCAGTACACCTCTCGTCAGTGCCTCGCGGGAACGACGGATCCGTCGTTTCCTGGAGGCAGTCGAGAGGAGCACCATGACCACCTGGACACCCGAAGAGCTCAGCGCGGTCGGCGACGCCGGCGAGCTGCACATCGCGCCCGCGCGGACCGACGGCAGCTTCCGCCGCCCGACCCCCATCTGGGTGGTGCGGGTCGGCGACGAGCTGTACGTCCGGTCCTACCGCGGGCCCGACGGCGGCTGGTACCGCCAGGCGCTGCGCAGCGGTCGAGCCCGGATCGACGCCGGCGGCGTCGAGCGCGAGGTCTCGCTCATCGAGCCGACCGACGACGTCGACGCCTCGATCGACGACGCCTACCGCACCAAGTACGGGCGGTACAGCAGCTACGTCGCACCGATGATCGCGCCCCCGGCCGTCGCCGCGACCCTGCGGCTCGAGCCCCGCTGAACCGCACCTCACGCAACCCCCACCCACGCACCTGAAGGAGATCTCATGACGGACCGCGAACCCTCCGGCGCCGAGCGCATGTTCGGCGACTTCGCCCCGGGCCTCGTGCACTACACCGACGACGTGCTGTTCGGAGACGTGTGGAAGCGACCCGGGCTGTCGCCCAAGGAGCGCAGCCTGGTGACCGTCTCCGTGCTGGCCACGAACGGGAACACCGAGCAGCTCACCTTCCACATCTGGCTGGCCAAGGAGAACGGCAACTCCGAGGAGGAGGTCGTCGAGGCCCTCACCCACCTCGCGTTCTACGCCGGCTGGCCGCAGGCCATGGCCGCCATGGCCGTCGCGAAGCAGGTCTTCCGCGGGGAGTCCTGACCCGGGTCCCGAGGACCCGACCCCCGGCCGCCCGGCGGCCATCGTCCGAACGAGGAGCTCGATCATGCGTGGAGCAGTACTGCACGGACCCGGGGACGTCCGGGTGGAGGAGCGGGAGAAGCCGACGCTGCTGGCGCCGACCGACGCCATCATCAAGGTCACGGCCGCCTGCGTCTGCGGGTCGGACATGTGGCCGTACCGCGGCATCGAGACCGCTCCGGGCCCCATGCCCATGGGGCACGAGTACGTCGGTGTCGTCGAGGAGATCGGCGCCGACGTGAGGAACGTGGAGGTCGGCGACTTCGTCGTCGGGTCCTTCTGGGCCTCGGACAACACCTGCCCGATCTGCCGGGCCGGTTACCAGAGCCGGTGCGTGCACGCGGAGTACGTGGGCATGAACGGCGCGCAGGCCGAGTACCTGCGGGTCCCGCAGGCCGACGGAACCCTGGTGGCGACGCCGGGTCAGCCCGACGAGGACCTGATCCCGTCGCTGCTGGCGGCCTCGGACGTGCTGGGGACCGGCTGGTTCGGGGCCGTGGCGGCCGAGGCGGGCCCGGGCAAGACCGTCGTGGTGGTCGGTGACGGCGCGGTCGGGCTGAGCGCGGTCCTCGCCGCCCAGCAGCTCGGGGCGGAGCGCATCATCGCCATGTCCCGGCACGAGTCGCGGCAGCGGCTCGCCCGGGAGTTCGGCGCGACCGACATCGTCACCGAGCGCGGTGACGAGGGCGTGGCGAGGATCAAGGAGATGACCGACGGGCTGGGCGCGCACAGCGTGGTCGAGGCCGTCGGGACCCAGGAGTCGATGCTGCAGGCGATCCAGTCGACCCGGGCCGGCGGGCACGTCGGGTTCGTCGGCGTCACGCACGACGTCTCGCTGCCCGGCGAGCTGCTGTTCTTCTCCGCGGTCCACCTGCACGGCGGACCGGCCCCGGTGCGTCAGTACCTGCCCGAGCTCATCGACCTCATCTGGCGTCGCGAGATCGACCCGGGCAAGGTCTTCGACCTCACCCTGCCGCTGGAGGAGGCGGCCGAGGGTTTCGCGGCGATGGACGAGCGCCGCGCCGTCAAGGCCCTGCTGCGTCCCTGAGCGCGACGGACGCGACGGGCACGACGACGGCGCGTGGCCTCTCCCCGAGCGGGTTAGGCCACGCGCCGTCGTCGTGCCGGGACCGGATCTGTCAGAAGTCCGCGCAGGTCAGGTACTCGAAGCTCTCCCGCGCGAAGCTCGCGTCGGTCGGTGCGCCGTCCATCTCGATGACGTAGTACTTGACCTTGCCCTGGGCCGCCTCCAGGACCGACGGCCAGTCGATGTCACCCTCGCCGACGACGGTCTGGGTGCCGAACGCCGGGGTGGGGCCCGACAGGTCGCCGTCCTTGATGTGCAGCAGGTCGATGCGGTCGCCGTACTCGTCGAGCAGCTCGACGACGTCGGCGCCGCCGTCGGTCGCCCAGTAGACGTCCACCTGGAACGCGACGTACCGCGGGTCGGTGTTCTGGGCCACGGCCTCCCACCAGCTCATCGTCTCGCCGGTGGCCGGGTCGGTGACGTCGAGCGCGAACTCGTTCCAGTGGTTGTGGCCGAAGTGCTTGCCGGTGCCGGCCTTGACGGAGGCCTCGCCGGCGGCGTTCATCGCCTCGGCGGTCTCCATGGCGCTCTCCCACGACGTGCTGCCGCCGAAGAACGGGACGCCGGGTCCGGCGAAGCCGCCCGAGCCGGTGTACTTCTGGCCGATGGTCTTCGCGAAGTCGAAGGTCTCCTCGAAGGCCTCGGGGTCGGTGCTGCCGTGGGAGCTCGGCGCCTTGAGCCCGTGCTCCTTGAGCAGCGCGCGGAACTCCTCGGCGGTGCGGCCCTCGTAGCTGCCGCCGAACGGCTCCACGTTCTTGTAGCCGATGTCGGCGAGCTCGCCGAGGACGGCGTCGATCCCGATCTCCTGCTGCCAGCCGCTGTAGCTGTAGAGCTGGAACGAGATCTTGCTGGCCGGCACGGAGCGGCCGGAGCACTGGTCCGAGGCGCCGGCAGCCGTGCCGTGCTGTGCGTCGGCGACGGCCGGCGCGGCCGCCACGAGGGGAAGGGCGAGTCCTGCGGCCGCTGCGGTCGTGGCAGCTCGGGTCAGGAGAGAGCGTCGCATCGTCGGGAATCCTCTCGAAAGGGGGGTGTCCACCGTCGGACACCTGGAACCGGGGCGAGCGCCGGCGGTTCCCGTTCGGCGCTCGCCCCGTACTTATGAAAGATAACAGCAGAAGCCGACTTGGCAATACCCCTCTTCGGCATCCGATTCATCAGAAGTGGCGGCCGGAGTCGTCGTGGCGGCTTTGCGTCACTGGCATGACCCCGCCATGGATTTCCTTGCCCGCGACACCGTCGCTCCTGGAGTATCCCTCGTGATCCCCAGCAAAAAAGTCATGACGTCACCACGTCGACGTCATCTCTGGCCCACGAGGCACGAGGAGCTGCTCAGTGAACAAGTTCAGGCGATATCTGGCGGGCGCGTGCGCCGGGGTGCTGCTGGCCCCCCTGGTCGCACTGTCCGCCCAGGCGGACGACGCCGACCCGTCGACCACCGCCGCGCCGCCCGAGCCCGGGACGGAGAGCGCCGTCGTCACGCTGCTCACCGGTGACCGGGTGCACGTCACGTCCTACCCGGACGACGCGATCGCGATCGACGTCGAGGCGGCCGAGCGCCCCGACGGCGCCGTCCCGGTGTTCAGCAAGCGCGAGGTCGACGGGCACGTGTACGTCGTCCCGTCCGACGTCGCGCAGCACGTGCCCAGCCTGCTCGACCCGGCGCTGTTCGACGTGAAGCAGCTCGTGGAGGACGGCTTCGACGACGCCGCCAGCGAGGACATCCCGGTGATCGTCGACTACGGCGACACCGTCCCCACCGCCCGCAGCCGCAGCACCCTGCCCGGCATCGAGGTCGAGCGCACGCTCGCGTCGATCGGTGCCGTGAGCGCGGACATCGACAAGGACGACGCCGGGGCGTTCCTCGCGGCGCTGGACCGGCAGGCCGCGGCCGCAGAGCGCTCCCGTGCCCGGACCGGCGGCATCGAGAAGATCTGGCTCGACCACCGTGTCGAGGCCCTGCTCGACGTCAGCACCCCGCAGATCGGCGCGCCCGAGCTGTGGGACGCCGGGTACACCGGCGAGGGCATGACCGTCGCCGTGCTGG
Source organism: Isoptericola haloaureus (assembly GCF_036689775.1). Classification (NCBI taxonomy): domain Bacteria; kingdom Bacillati; phylum Actinomycetota; class Actinomycetes; order Micrococcales; family Promicromonosporaceae; genus Isoptericola; species Isoptericola haloaureus. Next base: position 268,543 of record NZ_JBAGLP010000117.1, read on the forward strand.
ACTCCGGCATCGACGCCTCCCACCCCGACCTGGTCGGCAAGGTGGTCGCCGAGGCGAACTTCAGCAACGCCGTCAGCGCGACGGACCGGCACGGTCACGGCACGCACGTCGCCACGACGATCGCCGGCACGGGCGCGGCCTCCGACGGCACCTATCGCGGTGTCGCCTACGAGGCCGACGTCATCAACGGCAAGATCCTCAACGACTACGGGGTGGGCAACCTCTCCGAGATCATCGCCGGCATGGAGTGGGCCGCCGAGAGCGGCGCCGACGTCGTCAACATGAGCGTCGGCACCCGCCGTCTCTACACCGACGGCACCGACCCGGGCAGCCAGGCGGTCGACGAGCTGAGCGAGGAGTTCGACACGCTCTTCGTCGTCGCGGCGGGCAACGACGGGGCCGGCTCGGGCACCGTGACGTCGCCGGGGGCGGCGAGCGCGGCCCTCACGGTCGGCGCGGTGAACGACGCGGACGTCGTGGCCCGGTTCTCCAGCCGGGGACCGCGCGCCGGCGACAACGCCCTCAAGCCGGAGGTCACCGCACCGGGTGTGGGGATCGTCGCGGGACGCGCCGCCGGCACGAACCGCGGGTCGGTCGTCGGCGAGCACTACACCTCCGTCAGCGGCACCTCCATGGCCACCCCGCACGTCGCCGGTGCCGCGGCGCTGCTGCTCCAGCAGCGTCCGGACCTCAGCGCGCCGGAGCTGAAGGGGCTGCTCGCCACGACCGCGCTGCTCGGCGACGAGAGCGTCTTCGAGCAGGGCACGGGTCGGATCGACCTCCCGCGCGCGATGTCGACGCCGGTCCTCGCGGACACCGGTTCGCTGAGCATGGGCTTCTTCGACTACCCGCAGGACGACACGGCTCCCGTCACGCGGACGGTCACCTACCGCAACGTCGGTGAGGCCGAGGTGACCCTCGACGTGGACCTCGAGATCGCCGACGCGGACGGCACCGCACCCGCGACGGGCATGGTCGTCGCGGACGAGGGCACCCTGACCGTCCCGGTCGCCGGGTCCGTCGAGGTCTCCGTCACGGTCGACCCGACCCTCGGGGAGCCGGGCCTGTACTCCGGCTACCTCACGGCGACCGACGCCGCCGGCCAGGTGCTCCGGTCCGGCGTGGCGTTCACGAAGGAGGCCGAGCGCTACGACCTCGTCGTCGAGTCGACCGACCGCAAGGGTCTGCCGGCCGGCGGGCTCAGCAGCATCGACGTCATCAACGTCGACGACCGGGCCACCTACGACGAGCCGAACGTGCGCTACGAGGCGGACGGCACGGCCACCTTCCGCGTCCCCGCGGGGCACTACAGCGTCGGTGGGCTCACCTACACCTACGACGAGTCGGGACGCTACGCGCTCGAGGCCACGGCCGTGCTCGCCCCCGAGGTCCTCGTCACCGAGGACACCGCGGTCGAGCTGGACGCGCGGGACGCGGTGTCCGTGGACGTCGACACCCCGCGGGAGACCGAGGTCTACGGCACGCAGGTCGCCTACCAGCGGGTGGACGCGAAGGGCACGCCGTACTCCCACACCTGGAGCATGTCGGCCCCGATCGGGGCGCTCTCCGTCACCCCGACGCCGGACGTCGAGGTCGGCGCGTTCGAGTTCTACAACTCGCAGACGCTGCGCGCCCCCGAGATCGAGGTGACGGCCGGCGGGACCCTCGACCTGACCGCCCGGTACGCCCGCTTCAGCGAGCGTCTCGACGGCGACATCGACACCGAGCTCGTCGACGCCGGCCTCGGTGCCGTCGAGGACTACGCCTCGCTCGACGTCGATGGCAAGATCGCGCTCGTGGAGCGCACCGGCAACTCGTTCGGCGCGCAGATCGCCGCCGCCGAGGACGCCGGGGCGCAGGCCGTGCTCTTCCACAACCACGAGCCCGGGCTGGTGATGATCAACGGCGTTCCCGGCGCGATCCCGCACCTGACCATGACGCAGGCCGAGGGCGACGCGGTCCGCACGCTGATGGACGGCGGCAGCGTCGACCTGAGCGTCACCGCGATCGCGGCGAGCCCCTACCTGTACGAGACGATGTTCCCCGAGCAGGGCGGGGTCCCCGCCGAGCTCGACTACGCGGTCACGGCGGAGAACTCGGCGACGGTCACGGCGAGCTACCGGGCCCAGGTCGAGGGTGTCGGGATCGCCGACACCCGGCACCGCTGGCGTCCGTGGGAGGCGTCGGCCTTCGGCCTGCTCCGGATCCTCGAGGCGCCGATGGTGCGCACCGAGATGGTCACGGCCGACGACACGATGTGGGGCCACAACTACTACATCAACTCCTCGCCGACGAACCCCTACGGCGCGTACATGGCCGACACCCGGCACCTCTACGAGGCGGGCGCGAAGGTCGAGGAGAACTTCCTCACCCAGGTCATGGCTCCTGGGTTCAGCCTGTACGGGCAGGACACCGCCACGCGCTCGGGCGACCGGATGATGCTGAACGTCCAGGAGTGGACCGACTCCGACGCCCACTGGGGCGGGTTCTACTACCGCAGCGACTCGTCGTCGTTCCGTCTCTTCGAGGACGGCGAGCCGGTGGCCCAGGGCATGCGCGCCCAGGGCGCCTTCGCCGTGGGCTCCGAGCCCGCCGAGTACCGGATCGAGCTCGACGTCGCCCGTGACGCCGACTGGTGGACGATGTCCACCGCGACGTCGACGGCCTGGACCGTGCAGAGCACGCCGGAGGACGGCGAGACCGAGGTCCTGCCGCTGCTGCGGGCGCGCCTGCACCCCGACGTGGACCTGCTCAACCGGGCGAACGCCTCCGCCCACCACGTCGACGTGACCGTCGACCACCAGCCGGGCGCCGAGGCGGCCCCGATCGCCGAGACCCGCTTCTGGGTCTCGACCGACGACGGAGGGACGTGGCGCGAGGTCCCGGTCCGCCGGCACGGCAAGGACGGTCTGCGTGCGGTCGTGAACCAGCTGTCCGACGACGCGGAGTTCGTCTCCGTGCGGGTGGAGGTCACCGACACGGCCGGCAACGTGCTGGAGCAGGAGATCACCCGGGCCTACGGCCTGCGCTGATCCCGAGCGGCGGCGGCCGGGCCGCCGTGGAGCCCGTGGCCCCCTCCCGTCGCACGGGAGGGGGCCACGGGCCTTCCGCCGTCAGTCCTGCGGGAACCGGCCCCACGGGTTGCCCAGCGTGTGCTCCCACGGCGGGCGGTAGCCGGTGGGCCTGGCGGCTGCACAGGTCCCCGGCGCCCCGTCGGTCCAGATCACGGGCGCCGTCGTGTCCCGGCCCTCGACGAGGGTCAGAGTGATCTCCTCGGTGCCCGGGTGCCACGGGTCGTCGGCCTCGAGACGCACGACGACGTCGCCCGGGCCCGTGCCGCCGAACCCCGGTCGCGGGGTGATGACGTCGACGTCGATCACGGTCGGTCCGCCGTCGTCCGGCGTGGCCCAGGCGCCCGGGACCCCCACGGACGACGCGACGACCGCGAGGGCGACGGTCGGCACGGCGGTGGCCGTCCAGCGGTGTGATGTCGAGGTGCGCACGGCTCCTCCTGAGGTCTCGGGGCCGGCGGACCCACCCGCCGGCCGCTGCCTCCAGCATCCGCGCCGACGGCCTGACCTGGCCATACGGCATTGTCCGTATCTTCGGGCGACGAGTCGGCGTACGCTCGAAGGAGCGCTCCGGGAGGCTTCATGTCACGTTCCGGTCCCTCCGGCACCGATCTCGCGGTGCTCCGCGACGTCCTCGACCTGGCCGACGTGCACCGGCACGCCCCGTCGTCGACGGTCGTGTCCGAGATCCTGCGCCGGCTGGAGCGGACGTTGGGCTGCGACGGCCTCGAGTTCCACGTCATGGACGCCCGCGACTTCACCTACCGGTACGTCCAGGAGGTCGACTCGGGCCGGGCCACCGTGTCCCCGAGCCCGGAGAACGTCCACTGGGACGGCGAGGAGATCGTGCACGAGTGGTGGTGGCGGCTTCCGTGCAGCCTCGTCGAGCGCCGCAACCAGCCGGGGGTGCAGAGCGTCCGGTCCTTCTACGGGCAGCGCCGGTGGGCCGAGCACCCCGCGCAGCGCGAGTTCTTCCAGGCCGCCGACATCCTCTCCTTCGGCTATCCGCTGGGGAACGGCCGGTCCGCACGGGTCGTGGGCCCCCGGTTCGACGGCCCGATCTTCGGCGACCGCGAGCTGACCATCTGCCGCCTGCTGCTCGCCTCGCTGCGCGACGTGCTGCTCACCGTCGGGGCGAGCTCCGGGCGGGAGACCCCGGTGCTCACCGAGCGGCAGGCCGAGATCGTCCAGCTCGTGGCGGCCGGCCTGTCCAACCGGGACATCGCCGGTGCGCTCGGCATCTCGGTGGGCACGGTACGCACCCACCTGGACCAGATCTACGCCCGCCTGGACGTGTCGAGCCGGACGGCGGCCGTCGCGGCCGTGGCTGGTCCGGCGTCCGTCACTCCGTCGCGGTGACGCCGGGCCGGGGCTGTCCCGGGCGGTGCCGGTCCGTCCGGGACGCGGCCAGGGACGCGAGCAGGGCGAAGCGCTCCGCCGTCGGCGACCCGGGCTCCGCCGTGTAGCTCGTCACGGAGAGCCCGGGGCTGCCGGGCAGCTCGAAGACGTCGTAGGTGACGTCGAGCTCGCCGACCTCGGGGTGGCGGTAGACCTTCCGTCCGGTGCGGTGCTCGTGCACGTCCTGCCGAGCCCAGTCCTCCCGGAACCGCGGGCTGCGTGTGGACAGCTCGCCGACGAGCGCCGTCAGCTCGGCGTCCAGCGGGTCGCGTCCGGCGGCGCGGCGCAGCATGGCCGCGTTGACGCTCCGGGCCAGCGCCCAGTCGACGTAGAAGTCCTGGGCACGCGGGTCCAGGAAGATGAACCGCGCGAAGTTCGGCCGGTCGGCCTCGAGGTGCGGTGCGTGCATCGCCCGCCCGAGGAGGTTGGCCGCCACGATGTTCTGCCGCGGGTCGACGACGACGGCCGGCACCGCCATGGAGTCCAGCACCCGCTGGACGGAGGTGCTGACCTCGGGCTCGGTCCGTGGCTCCGGCCGGCGGGCCCGCGGCGCTCCGGCCCGGCGTGCGAGGTCGAGCAGGTGCGCCCGCTCCACGTCGTCGAGCCGCAGCGCCTCGGAGATCGCCCGCAGGACGCTCTCCGAGGCGCCCCCGATGTTCCCGCGCTCCAGCCGCGTGTAGTACTCCAGGCTCACCCCGGCGAGGGCGGCCACCTCCTCCCGCCGCAGCCCGGGGACGCGACGTTCGCCGCCGCCGTCGGGCAGGCCCGCCTGGCGCGGGGTGACGTTGCCGCGGCGGGAGACGAGGAACTCCCGCACGTCGTCCTTGATGCTCATGGTCCTCCCACGGTAGGCCGACGACGGCGGGGACGGGGGGTGGGTCGTCCGCCCGTCCCCGTGCCGTCAGAGGGTCAGCAGCACCTTCGTGGCGCGCCGCTCGTCCATCGCGCGGTAGCCCTCGGCGGCCTCCTCCAGCGGGAGCGTGAGGTCGAAGACCGTGCCCGGGTCGATCTCGCGGTCCCAGACGCGCCGGATCAGGTCCGGCAGGTAGCGGCGGACGGGAGCCGGGCCGCCGAGCGTGTGGATGCCGGCGAAGAAGAGCTCGATACCGGGGATCGTCACGTCGTAGTTCACGCCGACGTACCCCAGGTGACCACCGCCACGGGTGGCCCCGACGGCCTGCATGAACGACTCCTGGGTGCCGACGGCCTCGACCACGGAGTGGGCACCGAGGCCACCGGTGAGCTCCTTGATCCGCGCCACGCCCTCGTCGCCGCGCTCGGCGACGATGTCGGTGGCCCCGAACGAGCGGGCGAGCCGCTGACGCTCGGGGTGCCGGGACATGGCGATGATGCGCTCCGCGCCGAGCTCCTTCGCGGCGAGCACGGCCATGAGCCCGACCGCGCCGTCGCCGACCACGGCGACGGTCTTGCCGGGGCCCGCCTGCGCGCCGTCGGCGGCGAACCAGCCCGTGCCGAGCACGTCGGAGGCCGCGAGCAGGGACGGGACCAGGTCGGCGTCCGGCCGGCCGGGCGTGGCCACGAGCGTGCCGTCGGCGTGCGGGATCCGCGCCTTCTCGGCCTGGGTGCCGATCGTCTGGGCGACGAACTCGGCGTGCACGCACTTGGACTGGAAGCCGGCCCGGCAGATCTCGCAGGTGTTGTCGGAGATGACGAACGAGCCGACGACGAAGTCGCCGACCTGGACGTTCTTCACGGCGGCACCGGTCTCCTCGACGACGCCCACGTACTCGTGGCCCATGACCTGGTGGTCGGCCGGCTCGACGCCGCGGTACGGCCACAGGTCCGACCCGCAGATGCAGGTCGCGGTCAGCCGGACGATCGCGTCGGTGGGCTCGAGGATCTGCGGGTCCTCGCGGTCCTCGACCCGGACGTCCCCGGCGGTGTGCATGACGACGCCACGCATGATCGTTCCTCTCGTCGGTGGTGGGTTCGTCACGAGGCTACGAACCGGTCGCCGGGATCCGGGAGGCCCTCCCAGGGCCCCCCGGGACCCACCGGCGACGACGCAGCCCCCGGGGTGCCCGGCACCGGCGTCGTCCCCGCGTGCGTCAGGACCGCCCGGCCGCACCGCCCGCCAGCGCCGCCAGCTCCGCCCGGTTGGCCGCGCCCACCTTGCGCAGCAGGTTCGCGACGTGGAACTTCACGGTGTTCGCGCTGATCGACAGCTGCTCGGCGATCTCGCCGTTGCGGCGGCCGGCGGCGACGAGCGCGAGCACGTCGCGCTCGCGGCGGGTCAGGGCGACGTCGGTGTCCAGGCCGAGCTCCGGCGTCGGTGGGTCCAGCGGCAGCGTGATCGCCAGGTTCGACCCCCACCCGCGGGTCGCGTCGACGAGGAACGTGCCGTGCAGGGCGCTCACCCGCTCGGCGATGGGCCGCAGGCCGTCGTCGTGGACGTCCCGGTCGCCGGAGCCGTCGTCCCGGATCCCCATGAGCAGGTTGCGCCCGTCGCAGTCCCAGTGGATGCGCACCCGCCGGGCGTCCCCGCGGTCCAGCAGGCCGAGGACGGCGTTGCGCACGATGGCACGGGCCTCGTGCGCGACGACCTCCGGCAGCGCACGCCCGGTCGGCGGCGGTTCGACGAACTCGACGTCGAGCTGACCGAACCGGATCAGCGGCCGCAGGTCGTCGCGCAGCAGCGCGAACGCGCCGACCACGGGTTCCAGCAGGTTGCCGACCCGGGCCTCGGCGGTGGAGCGCAACGTGACCAGGGCTCCGGAGGCGACGTCGACGGCGGTCGCCCGGGCCGTGGCGTCGTCGAGCCGACGGGAACGCAGCACGGCGAGGATCGACTCGAGCTGCACGGCGTGCCGGTCGGACTGCTCGGCCAGGGCGCGGCGGTACTCGTGCACCAGGGAGTCGGTCGGTGCCGGGGCGGTGTCCACCCCGGCACGCTACCCCTGAACCTGCCCGGACGGGTAGGTCGGCCACCCACCCGGGGCGATGTCAGGGCCCGTCGCCCGGACGCAGGATGGCGGCATGCCCGACACCGCAACCATGCTCGACACCCGTTCGACGGCGGCCGCCGCCGTCGACCTCGTCCTCGGCGAGGTGGAGTCGCTCCTCACCCGCATCCGGCAGGAGCAGTCCGACCGGCTCCAGGAGCTGGCCGAGGCGGTCTCCGCGGCGGATCGCGTCTTCGTGCACGGTGCCGGCCGCTCCGGCATCGCCGTGCGCGGCCTGGCCATGCGCCTCATGCACCTCGGCAAGCCCACCTTCGTCGTGGGCGAGACGACGACGCCGGCGATCGGTCGTGGCGACCTGCTGCTGGCCGTGAGCGGCTCGGGCAGCACACCCGGTGTCCTGCGGGCCGCGGAGTCGGCCTGCGGGGCCGGCGCCCGGGTGGCCGCCGTCACCAACAACGCCTCGTCCCCGCTCGGCCGCCTCGCCACGGTCACCCTGACCGTCGGCGCCGCGTCCAAGACCGACCACTCCGGGACGGCCTCGGCCCAGTACGCCGGGAGCCTGTTCGAGCAGGGCGTGGCCCTGGTCGGGGACGCGCTGTTCCACGACCTGTGGCAGCGCTCCGGCCTCGGCGCGGCCGACATCTGGCCGCGGCACGCCAACCTCGAGTGAGCGGCGGGCTGATCGCGCCCTCGGGACGACACCTCACCCATCGAACCGTCGAAAGGTACGACTCATGAAGCTGCAGTTCGCCATGGACACCCTGACCACCTCCCAGGCCCTGGAGTGGGCGGCCGCCGCCGCGCCGCACGTCGACATCCTCGAGCTGGGCACCCCGCTCATCAAGAGCGAGGGTCTCGCCGCCATCACCGCCGTCAAGGACGCGCACCCGGACAAGACCGTGTTCGCCGACCTCAAGACGATGGACGCCGGTGCGCTCGAGGCCGAGATCGCCTTCAAGGCGGGCGCCGACCTGGTCACCGTGCTGGGCACCGCCGGTGACAGCACGATCGCCGGTGCCGTGCAGGCCGCCGAGACCCACGGCAAGGGCGTTGTCGTCGACCTCATCGGCGTCGCCGACAAGCCGGCCCGCGCCCGCGAGGTCGTCGCCCTCGGTGCGACCTTCGTCGAGATGCACGCCGGTCTGGACGAGCAGGCCGAGGAGGGCTACTCCCTGGAGACCCTGCTGCGCGCCGGTGCCGAGGCCGGGGTGCCGTTCTCCGTCGCCGGTGGCGTCAAGGAGAGCTCGATCGCGGCCGTGCAGGACTCCGGTGCCCAGGTCGCCGTCGCGGGCAGCTCGATCTACAGCGCGGACGACGTCGCCGCCGCGGCCGCCGCGCTGCGTGCTGCCATCGCCTGACCCGTTCGCAGCATCCCGGTACCCCGCGCACCGCGCGGGGTACCGGTCGGTCGCCGAGGTACCGGCCGGTCGACGTCTGATGCGTCGACCAGCCGGTACCTCGGCGACCTTGCGGTATCTCGGCGGCGACGAGCCGGTCACGAGCCCCCGGAATACCGGCCGCTCGCTCGGGGCTTGTGCCTGACGTGCCTCCGACGTCGACGTCCGTGGGCCTGCGTTCCGAGCGCGGGCCCATCCTGCTGTCCCTCATGCTGTCCACGGCCCTGGTGGCCCTGGACGCGACGATCATCGCCACGGCGTCGGCCACGATCGCCCGGGAGCTCGGGGCGTTCGAGCAGGTGCCGTGGCTCTTCTCGTCCTACCTGCTGGCCCAGGCGGTCAGCACCCCGTTGGCGGGCCGGCTGTCGGACATCGTCGGACGCAAGCGGGCGATCCTCGCGGGGGTCGGGCTGTTCTTCCTGGGCTCGGTGCTCTGCGGTGCCGCGTGGTCCATGGGGGCCCTCGTGGCGGGGCGGGTGCTGCAGGGCCTCGGGGCGGGCGCCGTGATGCCGGTCTCCCAGACGATCGCCGCCGACATCTACACGCTCGAGGAGCGCGCCAGGACGCAGGGCTACCTGGCCTCGGTGTGGGCGATCTCCTCCGTCGTCGGACCGACCCTCGGCGGGGTGTTCTCCGAGTTCCTCTCCTGGCGGTGGATCTTCTGGATCAACGTCCCGCTGTGCCTCCTGGCGGCCTGGATGCTGATCCGCCGCTACCACGAGTCCCCGCTCGGCGGTCGGCGCGAGCCCGTGGACTACGTGGGCGCCGCGCTGCTGACGGCGGGCAGCGCCCTGCTGCTCCTCGGGCTGCTCGAGGGGGGAACCTCCTGGGCGTGGCTGTCGGCGCCCTCGATCGCGGTGCTCACGGTCGCCGTCGTCCTGCTGGCGGTCTTCGCCCGGCACGTGCGGCGCGTCGCCCACCCGATCCTGGACCTGCGGCTGCTGCGGCGCCGGGTGATCGGTGTGGCCACGGCGATCTCGCTGGTGGTGGGCATGGTGGTCCTGGGGCTGGTCACCTACGTGCCGATCTACGCCCAGGGGGTGCTCGGGTTCGGGCCGCTGCTGGCGGGCTTCGCGCTCGCGGCGATGATGGTGGGCTGGCCGCTGTCGGCGACGAACGCCGGGCGGCTCTACCTGCGTCTCGGCTTCCGGCTCACCGCGATGATCGGCTCGGCGCTGGTGGTCCTCGGCACGGCGTCGACGCTGCTGCTGGGTGCCGACTCGCCGTTGGTGGCGGTGATGGGCACGACGTTCCTCGTCGGTACCGGCATGGGGCTGACGGCGGTGCCGACGCTCATCGCCGCGCAGTCGTCGGTGGACCACGGCATCCGCGGGGCGGTCACCGGGGTGAACATCTTCGCCCGGTCCCTGGGCTCGGCGCTCGGCGTCGCCGTCTGCGGCGCGATCGTCAACTCCGTCGCGACGGTGGGTCCCGACGGCACCCCGTCCGGGCCCGACCTCATGGACGCGATCCGCCTGGTGTTCGTCGTGGTCGCGGTCTCCGGCGTCCTGATCGCGGTGCTGGCGGTGTTCCTGCCCGCCGACCGTCAGGCCGCCCGCGAGCGCCGTGCCGCCGGCGGTCGCGACGCTGCGGGCTAGTGCTGCCGAGGTGTTGTGCGCGGGGTCCGACGGCGCTACCTTACACAGTAAGGGGCGCGTGCCCCGGAAGGTGAGGACCTCCATGTGGCACTGGATCGCCGGCCTCGTCGGGGGCCTGCTGGCCCTGGCGCTGGCCGCCGTCGTCGGCCTCGTCGTCTCGATGCGCGCCAAGTGGCAGCCGGGTCTGCGCCTCGTCCGGCGCGTCAACAAGCGGTTCACCAACCCGCGCGTGCTGGCCACGGCCGGTCGTCCCGGGGGGTCCGCGGCGGTGATCCGGCACGTCGGCCGCCGCTCCGGGCGGTCCTACGCGACGCCGATCGGTGTGGAGGTCGGCGACGGCGTCCTGGTCACCCTGCTGCCCTACGGCCCGACGACGGACTGGGTGCGCAACGTCCTCGCGGCCGGCGGCGCCCAGGTCACGGTCCAGGGCCGGACCCTGGAGGTGACAGACCCTCGCGTCGTACCCGTCGCCGAGGCGTCCGCGCTGCTCCCGGCGGGGGAGCGTCGGCTGGCCGCGGTGTTCGGCGCGACGGAGGTCCTGCTGCTGACGCCCGCCGGGTGAGCCGACGCGGCGCCCTGCCGTCCGGCCGGTTCTCCGTTCGTCCGGAGATCCGACGCGTTCCGTGGGAGACTTCCGGACACCGGGTCGGGCGTGCCGTACGCATCGGTACCTCGCGCATGCGGGGGTGGTGCGGTCGTCCGCCGGGAGACGGGGGGAGTGGTCAGCATGGCGCCGGAAGGAACGACCGGAGGGGTTCGCGTCGCACGCCAGGGCGCTCTCTGGGTGATGTGGGGCGACATCGACTTCAGTGTCACGCATGCCGTGCGGGATCAGCTCGCGGCCACGCTCGACGGCCGGCCCAAGACGGTGGACCTGACCCGCGTGACGTTCATGGACTCCTCGGGGCTGCACCTGATCCTCATGGAGGTCACCCCCGAGAGGCGACCCGTGCTCGTCGGGACCCCGGACGGCGTCCGCGACCTGCTCGAGCTGAGCGGTGCGATGGAGCTGGTCGACCTCGTCGACGAGCTGCCGCCGCCCGACCCGTCGGGCGGACCGGCGCCAGGACCCGCGCCGATCCCTCCGATCGCCGGCTAGACCCGCCGCCGTCGCGGCGGACGGCCCACCATGCTGGAGCACGCGAGAAGGGACTGCCGTGACCGTACGACAGGACGACGAGCTGCCGAACACGCCCCCGCCCGCCCAGTTCGACGAGGTGGCCCGCTGGACGCTGAGCGAGGTCGAGGAGGTCGCCGGTCTGCGGGCCGACCTCCAGGCGCGGCTGGGTGCTGACGGCTCGGGCGACCTGGCTGCCACGACGGAGAAGCTCGTGCTGATCGTCTCGGAGCTGGCGACCAATGCCGTGCGGCACGGTCTGCCTCCGACGGTGGTCCGGCTGATGCACGGCACCGACGGCGACTGGCTGCTCGACGTGGCCGACCACGACGTGTCCTCCCCGCCCGTGCCCGCCGGCGACCGGGACCCGGGGCACGGGGGCCTGGGTCTGCGGATCGCCCGGCGTCTCTCGCTCGCCGTGGGGTGGTACACCACCGAGACCGCGAAGCACGTCTGGGCGACCGTGCCGGGTCCGGTCCCGGCGGCGACCCCGGCCGAGTGATCCCGGGCTACGCCGCGCGCTGACCGAGCCACGGGGCCAGCGCGTCCTCGCTGCCCAGCCATGCGAGCCCGCCGTCGGCGATCTCGTCCGAGGCGGCCAGGGCCGCCTGGAACGCCGCGGTCAGCCGCGCGCGCAGGGCCTCGCCCTCGTCCACGGTGCCGGCGCCGACCACGACGATCCGGGTGTGCGGGGCGGCGCCCGCCGCGACCTCGTCCCACGTGCCGAGGTCCGCGATGCACAGCTGGCCGCCCGCGCCGTCCCACAGGCACAGCGAGTCCGGCCGGTTGGCCACGGAGAAGGCGCCGCGCGAGCGCAGGCGTCCGGTGCCGAGCTCCTCGACCTGGTCCAGGAGCCGCTCGGGGTGGAACGGCCGGGACGAGGTGAGCTCGAGGCTCCAGCTCCGGTCGACGTCGGTGCCCCCGGCCGGGCCGCGACCGGGGGCGAGCGCGCCGCGGGCACCCAGCGGGTGGGCGCGGCGCTCGGCGGTCTCGCTGCGGTGCCGGAACGCCGCGAGCTGGTCCACGACGAGGGCGTGCAGCCCGTCGACGCGCCGCGAGTCGGCGCCGCGCAGGCGGTCGACGAGCCCCGAGCCGGTGGCGTCGGTGCCGCTGGTGACCACGACGTCGGCCTGCTCGAGCTGGGTGGCCAGGGCCTCGCCGACGCCGCGCTCGTCGTCGTCGGTCAGGGCCAGGCCGCGCTCGGCGCACCAGTCGTCGCCGAGCAGGTCGTCCTCGACGGAGGCGAGGTCGACCACGACGCCGCTGCTGGCCAGGCGCAGGTTCTCGAGCTCGCCGCCGGGCTCGCACATCGCCGCCAGGCCGCGGGTGATCGGCAGCGGCTCGGCCGTCACGGGCAGGGCGAGCACGACGTCGGTCCAGCGGCCGGTCGCGGCCAGCCGGGCGATCGTGGGGACCGCGTCCTCCCGCACGCAGCACGAGACGCAGGCGTGCTCCAGGGGGAGCGTCTCGTCCTCGACGACGCCGGTCACGTCCACGACGACACGGCGCAGGGCGCTCTCGGCGATCAGCAGGTCGTGCTTGACCGTGACGGTGCTCGGGGCGTCGAAGGCGAGCCCGGTCAGGGCGCTGTCCCGCAGCACGGGGTCGACGCCGACGAGGACGCTGAGCGAGGTGTGGAGGTCCGGCATGGGAATCTTCCTAGATTGAGAATCATTATCAGCAGTGGTTCACTGTAGCCCACGCCGCGTGGCTGTCCAGCGCGCCGGCACGTCCTGAGAGGAGATCCACATGTCCGCCCACTGTCAGGTGCACGGCACCTCGCCGGGCTTCGGGCACTCCGTCTCGCACTCCCACGTGCGGACGAAGCGACGGTTCGACCCGAACATCCAGACCAAGCGCTACTGGGTGCCGTCCCTGGGGCGGAAGGTCACGCTGCGGGTCAGCGCCCGCGGCATCAAGACCATCGACCGCCGCGGCATCGACGCGGTCGTCGCCGACATCCTCGCCCGAGGGGAGAAGGTCTGATGGCCCAGCGCACCGACCTGCGACCCATCGTCACGCTGCGCTCCACGGCCGGCACGGGGTTCACCTACGTGACCCGCAAGAACCGCCGCACGACCCCCGACCGGCTCGTGCTGCGCAAGTACGACCCCGTCGTCCGCCGCCACGTCGAGTTCAAGGAGACCCGCTGATGGCCAAGAAGTCGAAGATCGCCGCGGAGGCCCGCCGTCGCGAGACGGTCGAGAAGTACGCCGAGCGGCGCGCCGAGCTCCAGCGCGTCATCGCCTCGCCGTCGTCCACCGACGCCGAGCGTGCCGTGGCGACGATGGAGCTGCGCCGTCAGCCGCGCGACGCCAGCCGCACCCGGCTGCGCAACCGCGACGTCGTGGACGGCCGTCCGCGCGCCTACCACCGCAGGTTCGGGCTCTCCCGCATCCGGCTGCGCCAGATGGCGCACCGCGGCGAGCTGCCCGGCGTGACCAAGTCGAGCTGGTGATCACCGCCGTGAAGAAGGACATCCACCCCACCGACGGCAACACCTACCCGGTGGTCGACGTCGAGATCTCCAGCGCGAGCCACCCGTTCTGGACCGGCAGCGCCCGCGTCGTCGACACCGCCGGCCGGGTCTCGACGTTCCGCCGACGCTACGGAAAGGCAGACTCCCGATGAAGGTCCGTTCCTCCCTGCGGTCCCTGAAGAACCAGCCGGGATCCAAGGTCGTGCGCCGCCGCGGGCGCACCTACGTCATCAACCGGCTCTACCCGAAGTTCAAGGCCCGCCAGGGCTGAGGAGGACATCATGGCCGTCCCGAAGCGCAAGACGTCCCGGTCACGCACCCGCAGCCGCCGGGCGCAGTGGAAGACGACCGCACCCGCCCTGGTGCCGGTCGACGCCGGCGGTCGGACCGTGCAGGTCCCGCCCCGGCTGGCCCGCGCGGTCCGCGAGGGGAGGGTCGACGTGCCGTGACCGGGTGCTGGCAGACTCCCGCTCATGACCGTGCTCGTCGAACCCGCCGGTGAGGCCGAGATCGAGGCCGGTGCCCGGCTGATCGCCGAGTCGTTCCGGGACGACGCCGTCGTGCGCCGGATCGTCCCGGGCGACCACGACCGGGTCGCACGCCTGACCGACGTCTACACCGCGGCGCTGCGCACGGGTGCCTGCGTGTCCGGGACCGTCGACGTCGCCCGCGCCGGTCCCGGCGGACCGATCCTCGGAGTAGCCGCGTGGGAGGGGCCGGAGCGACGGCGTCACCTGCCGACCGAGCTGCGGGAGCTCCCGCGCTACCTGCGGGCGCTCGGGCTGCGGCACCTGCCCGCGGTGAGGTCCCGCCTGGCCCGCTGGGCGCGGCAGCGCCCGGCGACGGCGCACTGGTACCTGGCGGACCTCGCCTTGAGTCCCGCGGCCCGTGGCCGCGGCGTGGGCTCTGCCCTGATCGCGCACCGGCTGGGCGTCGTCGACGCGCAGGCCCGACCTGCGTACCTGGAGGCCACCGGTCCCGGCAACCAGCGTCTCTACGAGCGGTTCGGCTTCCGCGCCCAGGGCCCGGTCGCGGACGACGCCGACGCACCGGTCGGCATGCTGCGGCCCGCCGCGGAGGAGTGACCCGCCCGATCACCGGCCCCTCGTTCCCCGGACCCTCGCTCAGTACTCCTCGTACACGGCCGGGTCCTGGTCGTTGTTCCGGCCGTCAGCGCGGGCGAGCCCCGCGACGGCCGCCATCTCCTCGGCGGAGAGCTCCAGGTCGGCGGCCTCGAGGTTCTGGCGCTGCCGGTCCGGCGAGGTCGCCTTGGGCAGGGGCAGTACGCCGAGCCCGACGTGCCAGGCCAGGATCACCTGCGCCACGGTCACGCCGCGGTCCGCGGCGATCCGGGTCAGCACCGGCTCGTCCAGCAGGCTGTTGGCGCGCCCGAGCGGGCTCCACGCCTCGGTGACGATCCCGCGAGCGGCGTCGGCGGCGCGCTGCTCGGCCTGGGGGAAGTAGGGGTGCAGCTCGACCTGGTTCACCGCCGGCGTCACCCCCGTCTCGGCCACGAGGCGGTCGACGTGCTCGGGCAGGAAGTTCGACACCCCGATGTGGCGCACGAGGCCGCGCTCGCATGCCTCGATCAGCGCCCCCCAGGCCTCGACGTACCGGTCCTGCGACGGGTTCGGCCAGTGGATCAGGTACAGGTCGAGGTGGTCCAGGCCCGTGCGGTAGACGCTCTCCTCGATCGTGGCGACGGCCGCGTCGTGGGCGTGGTGCCGCCCGGGCAGCTTGGAGGTGACGATCACCTCGTCGCGGGGGACCCCGGAGGCCCGGACGGCGGCGCCGACCGCCCCCTCGTTCTCGTAGTTGAACGCGGAGTCCAGCAGCCGGTAGCCGGCGTCCAGCGCGGCGGCGACCGTGCGCACGCCGTGCTCGCCGCGCAGGGAGGCGGTGCCGAACCCGACGGGCGGCAGGCTCAGGTCAGCGCTCGGCGAGCGCGGCGTCGACGGCATCGAGGAAGTCGTCCAGGTCGTCGGGGGTGCGGGAGGTGATGAGCGTCCAGCCCTCGGCCGGGTCCACGATCACGGGGGCGTCCTTCCAGGAGGCGCCGGCGTTGCGCAGGTCCGTCTCGAGAGACGGGTACGACGTCGCGGTCTTGCCGGGGACGACGCCGGCCTCGACGAGCAGCCACGGTCCGTGGCAGATCGCCGCGACGGGCCGACCGGACCGGGTGAAGGACCGCACGATCTCGGTCGCGGCGGGCTGCAGCCGCAGCGTGTCGGCGTTGAGGGTGCCGCCGGGCACGAGCAGCAGGTCGAAGCCGGCCGGGTCGACGTCGTCGAGCGTCACGTCCGGGGTGACCGTGCGGCCGGGGTCCTTGTCGCCCACGAGCGTGGCGACGTCGTCGGAGGTCGCGGCGGCGACGGTGACGACGGCGCCGCTGTCGCGCAGGTGCTCCAGCGGGACGACGAGCTCGTCCTGCTCCACGCCGTAGTTCGTCACGACGGCCAGGACGGTGCGGTCGGTGAGGTCGGTCGCCATGGTTCGCTCCTTTCCTCGGGGGGCTCCCCACGGTAGGAGGCTGCTCAGGAATCCGCGCGGCGAGTCCCGCGCCGTCGGGTCAGCTCCCGGCGGTGTCGCGCCGCGTGAGCTCGACGACCGGGATGTGCCGGTCGGTGGCGCGTTCGTACGTCGCGAACTGGGACGCGGAGTCCTTGATGCGTCCCCACACCTCGTCCCGCTCGGGGCCCTGCAGCTCGCGGGCGCGCACCGGGACGGTCTCGCCGTCCACGACGATCTCGACGTCGTCCGGCCGGGCGGCGAGGTTGAGGTACCAGGCCGGGTTGGTGGCCGCGCCGTTGGCGGAGGCGACGACGTACCACCGGCCCTCGCCCCCGGGGAACCAGGCCAGCGGGATGGTGCGGGGCTGCCCGCTGCGCCGTCCCACCGTCGTCAGGGCCAGCAGGCGCATCCCCAGCACCCGGCCGCCGCGGCGTCGGATGCGGCGCAGCGCCAGCCCGTTGAACCAGCGCACGAGCCGACCCGGCTTGCGCGCTCCGCGGGTGCCGGTCGAGTGGCTGAAGGTCATCGGTTCTCCGATCGTCGACGACCTCCACCCTACGCAGCACCCCGCTCAGGTCTGCAGGACGGCGTGCTGCGTCGTCGTGCTCTGGGGCAGGTGCCCGAGGAACCAGTCGCGGGCCAGCACGGCCGCCTGGTCCAGCGTGCCCGGTTCCTCGAAGAGGTGCGTCGCACCGGGCACCACCGCCAGCTCGTTCTCGCACCGCAGCCGACGCTGGGCCCGACGGTTGAGGTCCAGCACGCACGGATCCTCGCTCCCGACCAGGAGCAGGGTCGGCGCCTTGACCTCGTGCAGCCAGTCCGCGGCCAGGTCGGGCCGGCCCCCGCGGGAGACGACGGCGGAGACGTCGTGGCCGAGCTGCGCGGCGGCGCGCAGGGCGGCGGCGGCACCGGTGCTCGCTCCGAAGTACCCGATCGGGAAGTCGTCCCACCCCTGCGCGGTGCGCAGCCACCAGGTCGCGTCCACCAGCCGGGCCGCCATGCGCCGGATGTCGAACACCATCGGCCGCTCCCACTCCTCGCGGGCGGTGAGCAGGTCGAACAGCAGGGTGCCCAGTCCCGCCTCGTTGAGCACCTGCGCGACGTGCCGGTTGCGCGGGCTGTGCCGGCTGCTGCCGCTGCCGTGCGCGAAGACGACCAGCCCCACGGGGCGGTCCGGGACGGTGAGCTGTCCGTTCAGCATGACGGCGCCGGCCCGGATCTCGACGGCCTCGTCCCGTGGAGCCGGGGGATCCGCCGGGTCCCCGACCGGGTCGCCGGGGTGGTTCGCCGCCCGGTCGAGCAGCTCCACGACCTGTCCGTCGTCGACCTGGCGGAAGTCGGCGTACCACTCGCCCACGGCGCGGAAGCCGCGGGGGCTCTCCACGAAGACCACCTCATCTGCCACCTCCTTCAGTGCGTCGAGCGCCGGGGCGGCCCCCACGGGGACGGCGACGACGACACGTGCCGCGCCGCGCTCCCGCGCGACGAGGCAGGCCGTGCGGGCCGTCGACCCGGTCGCGACGCCGTCGTCCACGACGACGGCCGTCCGGCCCTCGATCGGGACCAACGGGTGGTCGCGCCGGATCCGGAACAGCCGTCGCTCGAGCTCTGCGCGCTCGGTGGCCTCGGCGCCCGCGAGCTCCTCGGCCGTGATCTGGGCGCGTCGGACGACCTCGTCGTCCACCACGCGCACGTCGCCCTCACCGACCGCACCCATCGCCAGCTCGGGCTGGAAAGGGACGCCGAGCTTGCGCACGACGATGACGTCGAGCGGCGCGTCCAGCGCGACGGCGACCTCGAACGCCACGGGGACCCCGCCCCGGGGGAGGCCGAGGACGACGACGTCCTCGTCGCGCAGCCCGGCGAGCGCCTCGGCGAGGCGCCGTCCGGCCTGGGTGCGGTCGGTGAAGGGCATGACTCCACGATGCGCCGCGGCGGTGCGGGGCAGAAGGGCCGTTGGTCCCGAATCGGCAGGGGACTCGGGTCCCTCCGTCGCGCACCTGTGGACCGCGGGGTCGGCGCGCGGCAGGATGGTGGTGAGGCCGAAGGTGACGAGACCGACCGGTGGAGGTCCACGATGGACGTCGAGAAGAGCAGCGAGAAGAAGAGCAGGAGCGGGCTCCAGAAGCTCTACAAGGCGGTGATGTTCGCGCTCGTCGTCGCGGCGGTCACCAAGGAGCTGCAGAAGGATCCCGCGGACCGCGAGTGGCACGGGACCGTGGCCGGGTTCGTCCCCTACGAGTTCCGGATCCCGACCTTCGCGCGGGCCAAGGAACGGCTGTGGGACCCGGAGGCCGAGCACGTCATCGGCCCGCAGGTCTTCGGTGTCGGCTGGACCGTGAACGTCGGTCGTGTCGTCGCGGTGGTCAAGGACCGGTTCACGGACTGAGCAGCTCCTCCCGCCCGGCGGTCAGCCCTCCTCGGCGAGGTGGGCGCGCAGGCCCGCGACGACGAGGTCGTGGTCGTCCATGGAGCTCAGCCCGGACGCCGTCACGGCGGCGACCACGCCCACGCCGCGGACCCGGACGGGGAACGAGCCGCCGGTGACGGCGTAGTCCGCGCCGAGCCAGCCCACGGCGGCGGGGTCGATCCCGGCCGCGGACAGGCGGGCGTCGACGAGCGCGCTGCTGTTCTCCATACGCAGGACGACCGCGGACTTGCGCTCGATCCACACCTCCTGGTCGGGGGTCACGCCGGGCAGCGTCGCGCGGAACAGGGTCAGGCCCGGGCGCCGGACGTCGATCCCGACGGCGTGCCCGGCCTCCTGGGCGATCTCGGTGATCCGTGATCCCAGCCGCCAGGCCGCGGTGTGGTCGAAGGCGTCGAGGACGAGCTCGTGCTCCTGGCGCTCCAGCGTGGTGATGAGGTCGGTCACGGGGTACTCCTGGTGTCGGTCGGCGAGGTCGGTGGTCAGGCCGCGGCGAGCTGGGCTCGCGCGGCGTCGATGGTGGCGAGGATCGAGACGGTCTCGTCGAGCGTGTGCACGGGTGACTCCGTCCGGCCGTCGCCCACGAACTGTGCGAGGGCGGTAGCCTCCCACGACAACCCGTCGAACAGCCGCAGGTCCGTCGGGTCCTCCCAGGTGAGCGTGGGTCCGGCGTGGTCGGCGCTCGACAGGGTGAACGACGTCGGGACGTAGAACGGGCCGTCCAGGGTGATCGTCGCCTCCGAGCCCGCGACGACCGCCGTCATGGGCGTGCGGGTCAGGATCGAGGAGTACAGGGTCGCCTGCGCGCCCTGCCCCTGGTCGAGCACCACGGTCGAGTACGCGTCCACGCCGGTCGCCGTCATGCCGCCGGAGGCCGTCACGCCGCGGGGGGTGCCGAAGACCATCGAGGCGAGCTGCACCGGGTAGATGCCCAGGTCGAGCAGTGCGCCGCCGCCGAGCTCCGGCCGGTAGAGGCGGTGCCCGGGGTCCGGCGTGATCGCCTGCCCGTGGTCGGCGAGCACGGCGCGCACGTCCCCGAGCACCCCGTCCGCCAGCAGGCGGCGCAGCACGGACGCCTGCGGCAGGTACCGGCTCCACAGGGCCTCCATGAGCAGGACGCCCGCGGAGCGCGCCGCGTCGGCGAGCGTCCGTGCCTCGGCGGCGCTCAGGGCGACGGGCTTCTCCACGAGGACGTGCTTGCCCGCGGCGATCGCGGCGAGGCCGAGCGCGAGATGCTCGCTCTGCGGGGTGGCGATGTAGACCACGTCGACGTCGGGACGGTCGAGGAGCTGCTCGGTCGACCCGAGGGCGTGCTCGATCCCGTGCGTCGCGGCGAAGGCGGCGGCGCGCTCGGCGGAGCGGGACGCCACGGCCACGACGCGCTGCGCGGTGTGCTGGCGCAGCGCCGTCGCGAACTCGCCGGCGATCCACCCCGGCCCCACGATCCCCCAGCCGAGCGAGGGTTCGCCGGTGCCGGGCAGGTAGAGCTCGGGGGCGGGGAGGTGGTCAGGCAGCATGTCGCGCTCCGGGTCGTCGTCGTTGCCACACTCGTTGGCACGAGCTAAGGTCCATGTTCGACGCACAGATTAGCACGAGCCAAACGGCCAAGGACGGTCCATCCTGTGCGTCGTCCACGACTCAAGGAGGCGTCGATGTCGACGACGAAACTGCCCGTGCCCCAGTCCGCCGGTCCCGGGCCCACGCCCGTGAGCAACGGCTATCTCGCCGCGCTGGCCCTCGCCCAGTTCGGGATCTTCGTGGCGATCCTGTCGCCGGTCTTCGTGAGCATGCAGCTCAAGGCGCAGGAGCTGGACCCGCAGGACCCCGCGTCCGTCATCGGTGTGGCCCTGCCCGTCGGCGCCCTGGGCGCCCTCGTCGGCAACCCGGTCTTCGGCGCCCTGAGCGACGCGACGAGGACCCGCTGGGGCCGGCGCAAGCCGTGGCTGGTGGGCGGCATCGTCGCGCTGCTCGCCGGGCTCGCCGGGGTGGCGGCGAGCCAGGACCTGCTCACGCTGACCCTCGCCTGGCTCGTCTGCCAGCTGGCCTCGAACGCCGCCTCCGCGGCGCTGATCGCGAGCTTCGCCGACAACGTCCCCGAGGCGCAGCGGGGGCGCGCCTCGAGCCTGTTCGCGCTGGCGCAGAACGTCTCGATCCTGGCGGGGATCTACGGAGCGGTCCTGCTCGTGAACAACCTGCCGGTCCTGTTCGTCGTCCCCGGGCTCCTCGGTGTCGCCTGCGTCGTCGTCTACGTCCTCGTCACGCCGGACCGGCTCCCGGACACCCCGCCGGCCCCGTTCTCCCTCGCGCGGATCGCGGGGACGTTCTGGACCAACCCGATCAAGCACCCGGACTTCGGCCTGGCCTGGTGGTCCCGGTTCCTCATCACCTTCGCGACCTTCCTGTTCACCACGTACCGGCTGCTCTACATGCAGGACCACCTGGGTCTGGACGCCGCCGCCGCCGTCGCGGCGGTCGCCAACGGTGTGCTCTTCTACACGATCGCCCTGTTCGCCGGCGCCATGGTCTCGGGCTGGCTCTCCGACAAGGTCGAGCGTCGCAAGGTCTTCGTCGCCGGTTCGACGCTGATGTTCGGCGTCGGTCTGGTCATGCTCGTCTTCGCCGACAGCGTGGGTGCGTTCTACCTCGCGGAGGTGGTCATGGGGCTGGCGTACGGCATCTACACCGCGGTGGACACGGCCCTGGTTGTGGACGTGCTGCCCGACGCGCGCAACCCCGGCAAGGACCTGGGCGTCATCAACATCGCCAACTCCCTGCCGCAGTCCCTCGCCCCGGCCGTGGGGGTCGTCCTGCTGGGGCTGGGCGGCGGGGACAACTACCCGGCGCTGCTGTGGGGTGCGGGGTTCGTCGCCCTCGTCGGCGCGCTCGTCGTCATCCCGATCCGCGGGGTGCGCTGAGCGCCGGCCCGGTGGTCCGGTGCCCCGTGCGTCGTGCGCGGGGCACCGCCGTGCCTCAGCGCCCGGCCGGCGCCGGTCCTGTCGAGTCGCGGACCACCAGCGTGGTCGGGGTGGCGACGGTGCGCGGCGGTCCGTCGTCGCCGCCGATCCGGGCCAGCGCCGTCGAGAGCGCGGCCTCGACCGTGGCGCCCACGTCCTGGTGCACGGAGGTCAGGCGATGGTAGGAGAGCGACGCCAGATAGCTGTCGTCGAAGCCGACGACGGAGATCTCGCCGGGGACCGCCACGCCGGAGCGGGCGAGGACGGCCAGGACGCCGGCGGCGCACTGGTCGCCGCAGCACACCACGGCCGTCGGGCGCTCGGTCCGCGCGACGATCTCTCGTGCGGCCGTGGCGCCGTCCTCCTCCCCGAACCCTCCGGGCACGACCTCGGCGTGGTCGGCCAGCCCGGCCCCGGCCATGGCCGCCCGGTACGCCGCCGCGCGGTGCCGCCCCAGCCGGGTCCCGGTCTCGCCGACGTAGGCGATGTCGCGGTGGCCCAGGCCGGTCAGGTGCTCCACCGCCAGCCGCAGCCCCTCGACCTCGTCGACGTGGACGTTGTCGACCGGGCGTCCCTCCACCCACTCGCCCAGCCAGACGACGGGTACCCGCTCGCCGGCCTCGGCGAGCGACGCGGAGTCCGGGCCCGGGTTGAAGGCGACGACCGCCTCGACGCGTTCCTCCATCAGCTGGGCCACCACGTCGTCCGTGGCCTCGTCCGCGGTGATCGGCCCGAGCGTGAGGCCGTACCCCTGCTCGGCCGCCCGCGCCGCGAGCTGCTCCACGAAGCGCACCTGGAAGGGGTTGCGCATCGTGAACATCGTGCCGAGGAGGCGGGTGCGGTGCTGGCGCAGGAGCCGGGCGGAGGCGTTCGGGCGGTACCCGAGCTCGCGCGCCGCGGCGAGGATCCGTCGGCGCGACTCGTCGCTGGGTCCGGGGGCGTTCCGCATCACGAGCGAGACGAGCTGGCGGGACACGCCCAGGTGGTCGGCGACGTCGCGCATCGTGGGCGGGCGCGTCACGTCCCGGCCGTGCTGCCCCTCGTCCCCGCCTGTCGTCACCGCGCCATTCTGTCACGTGCCAGGAATCCTTAGCACGTGCTAATGTGCCCGCACCAGTCCGACCCAGCGGCGCGCGGACGAGTCCGCGGGCCCCAGCACGAGGAGCAGCCCATGACCGAGCCGGTGACCGGTGTCGGTGTCGTCGGAGCAGGCGTCATCAGCGAGCAGTACCTGCAGACCCTCTCGGGGGCCCCGGGCGTCGACGTCCGGTTCGTCGCCGACCGCGACCCCGAGCGGGCCCGTGCACGGGCCCAGGAGTTCGACGTCCCGGCCTGGGGCACGTACGACGACCTCCTGGCCGACTCCACCGTCGACCTCGTCGTGAACCTCACCGTGCCGCAGGCGCACGCCGAGGTGAGCGTGGCGGCGCTCGAGAGCGGCCGCCACGTGTGGTCCGAGAAGCCGCTCGCGACCACGCTCGAGGACGCCCGGGCCGTCCTGTCCGCCGCGGAGACCGCGGACCGGCGCGTCGGCGTCGCACCGGACACGTTCCTCGGCACCGGGCTGCAGACCGGTCTCGCCGCCATCCGCGACGGCCGCGTCGGTCGGCCCCGGTCGGCCTCCTGCGCCTTCCAGTACGGCGGGCCGGACATCTGGCACCCGTCCCCGGAGTTCCTCTTCGCCGAGGGCGGCGGACCCGTGCTGGATGTCGGCCCGTACCACGTGACGGCGCTCGTCCAGGTCTTCGGCCCGGTCCGCCGGGTGACCGCCCGCGGCGTCACGACCCGCCGCCGGCGGCGCGTCGAGACCGGTCCGCGCGCGGGCACGGAGTTCGACGTCGAGGTGCCGACGCACGTGACGGCGCTGTACGAGTTCGCCGACGGCTCGGTCGCCGACGCGGTGTTCTCGTTCGACGCCCCGGTGCAGCGGATGGTCCTCGAGGTCGCCGGCACCGAGGGCGGGGTCCGCCTCGTCGACCCGAACCAGTTCACCGGGACGACCTCCCTGGTCGCCTTCGACGGCAGCGAGGAACCCCTCGAGCCGCGCGGGGCCGCCGTGGACGGCCGCGGGGCCGGCGTCGTCGACATCGCCCGGTCGCTGCACGACGGGACGCCCCACCGGGCGTCCGGGGAGCTGGCCCTGCACGTGCTCGAGGTCCTCCTGGCCACCGAGCGCTCGGTGGCGGACGGGTCGAGCGTCGAGATCACGAGCACCGTGGCCGCCGCCGACCTGCTGCCCGCGGACGCGACGCCCGCCGAGGCGGTGACGGTATGACGACGTTCCCGGCCTCGCCGCCGCCCCGCACCCTGGCCGCCGGCCAGCGGTGCCGCGTCCGGGTCGCCGACCTCGACGGCGCGGTGCGCACTGTCTGGGAGAGCGACGAGCTGCTCCTGGAGGCGCCGAACTGGCACCCGGACGGCGCGCTCGTCCTCAACGGCGCCGGGCGGCTCTGGGAGCTGCCCGCCGACGGCGGGCACGCCGTGCCGCTCGACACGCCCGGCCTGCCCGACGTGAACAACGACCACGTGCTGTCGCCCGACGGCGCCACGGTCTACGCCTCGGCCGACGACTGGAACCTGTACGCCGTCCCGCGCGCGGGCGGTGCGGTACGGCGGGTCACCCGCGACGACGGGCGCATGCACTTCCTGCACGGCGTCAGCCCGGACGGCCGCGAGCTCGCCTACGTCGCGCTCACCCCCGCAGGCGACGACTGGTGGGCGGCCGCGAACGTCCACGTCGTCGGCGTCGACGGCACCGGCGACCGGCAGCTCACGGCGTCGGCCCGCCCGGACGACGGGCCCGAGTACTCCCCGGACGGGGAGTGGCTGTACCTGAACACCGAGATCTTCACCGAGGCGCCCGGCCACGCGCAGATCGCCCGGATGCGTCCGGACGGGTCGGGCGTCGAGCGGCTGACGCACGGCGACCGCGTCGACTGGTTCCCGCACCTCGCGCCGCGGGGCGGGCACGCGACCTACCTGAGCTACCCGCCGGGAACGGTGGGGCACCCGCCGGACCTGCCGGTCCAGGTCTGCCTCGTGGCCGACGGCGGCTGGGACGCCCCGGTGCGCCGGATCGACCTCTTCGGCGGCCAGGGCACGATCAACGTCAACAGCTGGTCGCCCGACGGCGCGCGGTTCGCCTTCGTCGACTACCCGGTGGCCTCGTGAGCGGGGCGCGGCCGGTCGACGACGACGGGTTCCGGCCCCTCTTCGACGGGTCGACCCTCGCGGGCTGGCACGCGGCGCCCCGCGTGGCGGGCCGCATCCGTCCGGGTGGCCCGCTGGTCGGCGACGTGCTCGCGGCGGCCGGGCACACCCCGCTCCCGGAGCCGGAGAAGCACCCCGCCCGCTGGTTCGTGGACGACGACGGGTCCGTGGTCGGCGAGCAGGCGACGCCCGGGTACGGCGGCTACCTGGTCTCCGACGAGTCCTTCGGGGACATCGAGCTGGTCGTCGACGTGCGCCCCGACTGGCCCGCGGACACGGGGGTGATGCTCCGCCGTCGCCCGGACAGCTGGGAAGGGTTCCAGGTGCTGCTGGACCACCGTCCGTCCGGTGGCATCGGTGGCTTCTTCGGCAACGGTCTGGCGAGCTTCTCGGCGGTGCCGTTCGCCGTCGACGCCGTGCTGGACGACGCCGGACGCCCCGTCGGGCTGCGCGCCGACGACCCCGCCACCTCGACGGAGCCCGTGACCCCCGCCAAGCGGGAGCGGCTCACCTACGCGGCGGACGTGGACGAGCTGCTCGAGGTGTGGCGCTGGGACGACTGGAACGAGCTGCGGATCCGGTGCGTCGGTGCCCTGCCGACCATCACGACCTGGGTCGACGGCGTGAAGATCGCCGAGGTCGACACCTCGACGCGTCTCGCCGAGGACTACGTCCCGGACGACGTGCTCGGGCTGCTCGGCCCCCGTGGTCGTCTCGCGCTCGAGGTGCACGACAACGACCCGCTCTTCGGCGCGTCGCGCTGGGGTCCCGGCGCGCGCTGCCGGTGGCGGGACCTGCGCGTGCGCGAGCTCGACACCACGGGCTGAGGGGGAGGGGCCGGGCCCTGCGTCGGGGCCGGGCCCTGGTGCATCGGGGCCGCGGCGGCGAGGATCGGACCATGACCTCCACGCTGCCGTTCGCCGAGCTGCACCTGCACCTCGAGGGGACCCTCGAACCCGAGCTCGTCCTGGAGCTGGCCGAGCGCAACGCCGTCACGCTCCCCTTCGCGGACGTCGACGCGCTGCGCCGCGCCTACGCGTTCAGCGACCTGCAGTCCTTCCTGGACCTGTACTACGCGAACATGGCCGTGCTGCGCACGCCCGAGGACTTCGCGGACATGACCCGTGCCTACCTGGCCCGTGCCGCCCGGGCCGGGGTGCGGCACGCCGAGGTGATGATCGACCCGCAGGCGCACCTGGTCCGCGGGGTGCCGCTCGAGGCCGTCATGGAGGGCGTCGACGACGCGCTGTCCACCAGCGAGCGCGACCACGGGGTCTCGACGGCGCTCTTCGCCGCGTTCCTGCGCGACCGCCCCGAGGGCGAGGCCCTCGACGTGCTCCACCACCTGCTCGGCATGCACGCCCCGATCACCGGCATCGGGCTGGACTCCGCCGAGGCCGGCCACCCGCCGTCGGACTTCGTCCGCCTGTACGACCGGGCACGCGCCGAGGGTCTGCACCTCATCGCGCACGCCGGGGAGGAGGGGCCGCCGGCGTACGTCGTCGAGGCCCTGGACGTGCTCGGCGTGGACCGGATCGACCACGGCGTCCGCTCGCTGGAGGACGACGCCCTGGTCGAGCGGCTGGTCGCCGAGCAGGTGCCGCTGACCGTGTGCCCGCTGTCGAACGTGGCGCTGCGCGGCGTCGACCGGCTGGAGGACCACCCGGTGCTCGACATGCTCGACCGGGGGCTCAACGTGTCGGTCCACTCCGACGACCCCGCGTACTTCGGCGGCTACCTCGACGACAACCTCGCGGCCCTGACCGACTCCCTGGGGATGACGCCGGAGCAGCGGGCGCGCCTCGCGGCCAACTCGATCCGCTCCGCCGTCCTGCCCGCCGACCGGCGCGCCGCCCTGCTGGCGGAGGTCGAACCGGACCCGACGTGACAGGGTGGTCACCATGACCTGGGCGCGCACCCTGATCATCCGGCCGGCGGTCCCGTGCTGACCGCGCTCGCGGCGCTCCCGATCGTCGCGATCCTCGTGCTCATGGTCGCGGTCAGGTGGTCCGCGGCCGCGGCGGGAGCCACCGCGGCCGTCGGCGCGATGGTGCTCGCGCTCACCGCCTTCGACTTCGGCGGCACGGGCTTCCCGTTCGGGCCCGTCGAGGGGATCGTCGGGGTGCTCGCCACCGCGGCCTGGGTGGCCCTGACGGTGATGCTGATCATCGGCCCGGCGCTCGGCATCCACCACCTGCAGCAGCGCACCGGCGCCACCAAGGCCCTCGAGGCCGGACTGGCCCGCATCACGCCCGACCCGCGGGTCGCGGCGCTGCTCATCGTCTGGTTCTTCTGCCTGCTCATCGAGGGCGCCGCCGGGTTCGGCACCCCGGTGGCGCTCGCGGCCCCGTTCCTCGTGGCCGCCGGGTTCAAGCCGGTCACCGCCGTCGTCGGCGCCATGGTCGGCCACGCCTCCGCGGTGCCGTTCGCCGCCGTCGGCACCCCCACGCTCGCCCAGCTGGCCATCGTCGACTACGCGCCCCGCGAGCTCTCCTGGGCGGTGGCCCCGTACATGGCCGTCGCGGGGCTGGTGCTCGCGTTCGTCGTCGCGCGTCTCGTCGGCACCCTGCTGCCCGCCGCGGGTCCGCCGTGGACGTGGATGGCGGTCGCCTACGTCGCGTTCTTCGCCCCGAACCTCCTCATCGCACGGTTCGTGGGGCCCGAGCTGCCGTCCCTGGTCGGGGCGATCGGCGGGGCGATCGTCTTCGTGCTGGTGGTGCGGTGGGTGATCCGACGACGGTCCCACGTGTCCCGGGCCGCGGCGGTCGGCGCGCTGCAGGCCGAGGAGGACGCCGAGGAGACCGTCGTCGAGGCCGCCGCCGAGGAGCACGCCCCGCCGATGAGCTTCCTCGCCGCGACCGCGCCCTACCTGGTGCTCGTCGTCCTCGTGCTCGTCACGCGGCTGATCGGGCCCGTCCAGGACACCGCCCGGTCGGTGGTGTGGCGGTGGGAGCTGTTCGGCCACTTCTCCGAGAGCATCGAGCCGTTGTACCACCCCGGCCTGCTGCTGGCGCTGTCCTTCGTCGCCGGCGCCCTGTGGCAGCGCGCCGCCCCGGCCGACATGGGTGCCGCCTTCCGCCGCGCCACGCTCCAGGTGGTCCCGGTGTTCGTCGCCCTGGTGGCGATGGTGACGGTCGCGTTCACCATGTCCGAGTCCGGGATGACCACCCAGCTCGCCGTCGCCGCCGCCGGTGCCGGTGCGTTGTGGCCCGTGCTCTCGCCGTTCGTCGGCGCGCTCGGCACCTTCATGACGGGGTCCGCCACGGCGTCCAACATCCTGTTCACCGAGTTCCAGGACCAGACGGCGCTCGCGGCGGACCTCGACCCGGTGCCGCTGCTCGGGGCGCAGGGCTCGGGGGCCGCGATCGGCAACATCATCTGCCCGCACAACGTCGTCGCGGCCGCCGCGACCGTGGGTCTCGGCGGCCGCGAGGGCCAGGTGCTGCGCCAGGCGCTGCCGGTCGCCGCGGTGTGCCTGGTGCTCATCGGCGCGATGGCCTGGGTGATCGTCTGACCCGCCCTCAGCGCACGCTGGACCAGCCCGGGACCTCGCCGGTGTGCGGGGTCCTCCCGGGGACGCGGTCCCTGCCGACCGGCTCGACGCGACGGTCGTTCGCCACCGTCCGGTCGCAGGACGTCGGCTGCTCCGGGGTCGGCAGCGTGACCTGTCCGCCGTCCGGCACCCCGGAGAACGTAGCCACGAGCACGGTCGGCGCGTCCCCGGGGTTCCACGCGGTGTGGACCTTGTTGCCGGGGTCGAGGAACGCGTCACCGGTCGTGTAGCCGCGCTCGTTACAGTCCGACGCCTGCTGGTAGACGAGATCCCCCTCGACGACGGACACCACGACGGGGCCGGGGTGGGTGTGCCAGGGGAAGCGCGCCCCGGGCTGCACGGTGATCCGCGCGACCACGAGGTGCCCGGCGTCCCGGACGCGGATCACCTCGCGACGTTCTCCGGACAGCTTGCGCGTGAAGGTCACGCCGACGTCGTCCGGGAACCCGGCGTGGCCGGCGAGCACCTCGACGGCGATCGGTGGCGGGGCGCCGTCGTCCGTGGTCGCGTTCGCCGTGGTCACGGTGGTCGCCACGAGGAACGTGGCGAGGAGCACCGCGGTCCGACGGCGGAGGCGGTGCAGCGGGGTCGTGCGGAGTCGGACGGTCATGGCGTCTCCCGGGGAGCGGGGGCCGGCCGGGTGCCGACCCGTGCCTCCCAGCCTTCGACGGCGGGTGCGGGCTGCCCATACGACATCCGTCGTATCCGTGCCGCGGCCTGTGCCCGGGGGCGCGAGCGGCTGGGTGGCGTCCTACCGTTGAGTCGGGCGACCCGGGAGGCCCGATGACGCACATCGACCCCACCACCGACGACTACGCGGTCCTGCGCGACATCCTCGACCTGGCCGAGCCCCGACGACATCCACCGACGGTCGACGTGGTCACCGAGATCCTGCGCCGGCTGGAGATGCTTCTGCGGTCCGAGGGCGTCGCGTTCCACGCCATGGACTCGCGGGACTTCACCTACCAGCACATGCAGGAGGTCGTCGACGGAACCGGACATGTGGCCGGACCGGAGGACCTGGGGGACGTCGACATCGAGTCGGAGGGTTGCCAGATCCTCGTCGACCACTGGTGGACGGAACCGTGCAGCCTCATCGAACGCACCGGGTCGCCCGTCGTGACCAGCATCCGGGAGCACTACGGTCAGCGGCGCTGGGCGCAGCACCCGGTGCGCCTCGACTACCTGCCGTTCGACGACGAGATCATCCTGGGCTACCCCGACGGACCGGGGAAGTCGCTGCGCCTGCTGGCCGGCAGGGAGGGGGGCCCGGCGTTCGGCGACCGGGAGTTGACGATCTGCCGGCTCCTGCTGCCGTGGCTGCGAGACGTGCTCGCCGCCGTCGTCGCGCCGCCCCCACCGCCCGACGGATGCCTGACCGAACGCCAGGTGGAGATCCTGCACCTGGTCGAGCTCGGCATGTCCAACCGGGAGATCGGCGAGGCGCTGGCGATCTCCGCCACGACCGTGCGCACCCATCTGGAGCACGCGTTCGAACGGCTCGGGGTGACGACGCGCCTGGCGGCGGTCACCGCCGCGTTCGGCGGGCCGCTCGTCGGGGCTCCGGCCGCCGGCGCCTGAGCTCGCCGCGACGGGGACCCGATCCTCGGGGCGTATCAGCCCGCCGGTGCGGCGGCTCCCTGCCAGGAAGAGCGACCGCACGGCCCGACGTGGCCGGGACGCCACCCGACCACGCGCGACCGGTGGAGGACCTGCCGGAGGTGGGGGATGCGACGACGTACCGGAGGGGCGACGGCCCTGCTGCTGGGAGCGCTGCTCGTCGCCGGGTGCACCGCACCGGTGGACGACGACGGCGCGAGCCCCGCGCCGTCCGACACCGCGGTCGACGGTGGCACCTCGGCGCCGCTCGACCCCGACGTCGCCGGTGAACCGCCGCTCGAAGGCGGTGAGGAGCCGCCGCTGCCGCCGGACGACGCCGGCCCGACGCTGACGATCGTCGGGCTCCCGGCGGGCGGCGGGGCGGCCGACCTCGTGGACGACGCCTGGTGCGGCGCGATCGCCGTCGGCCAGGCCCCGCCCGACGGCGTGGACCTGGTGGTCACCGGGCTGCGGACCGACCCGGAGGGCCTGGAGACACCCGCTCTGGCGTGCCAGGACGTCCCGCCGTGCCTCGGCACCACGCTGAGCCAGGAGCAGCAGCTCTGCGCGATCGCCGTCGTCCCGCCACCGGGGGCCGACCGGGTGCGTGCCGCCGTCGACGTGCGCCTGGACTGCGCGGAGGTCGCGGCGTGCGAGGAGTACCGGGCGTCCGTGACGCCGGGGTTCTGGTGGGAGCTCGACCGGCCGGCCGAGGCCGGTCCGGCGACCGCGCCGAGCGGCCCCGAAGTGCCGGACGAGCCGGAGGACCCGGACGAGCCGGAGGGTGCCCCGCCGGAGGACGAGGAGGGCTCGCCGTGACCCCGTCCCCCGACGCCGGCACGGTCGGGCGAGTCGGCGCGTTGCTCGGCTCGATCGTGGCACCGGCGACCCTGGTCACCGGCATCCTGTTCTACTTCGGCTACGTCTCGACGCGGGCCTACTTCCTGTACTTCGGCGTCGACGTCGACGTGCTCGGCTTCGGCACCCAGGACTACGTGATGCGCAGCCCGCAGCCGCTGCTCGTGCCGATGCTGCTCGTGCTCGTGGTGGGCGCCCTGCTGGTGCTGGGCGACGCGGCCGTGCGGCGCCGTGCCGCCCGGGCGTCGTCCCCGGTGGTCGGACACATGGTGCGCGTGGCCGTGGTCGGAGGTTCCGTGGTGCTGGTCGTCGGGCTCGGTCTCATGCTGGCCTACCCGGCACTGGGCGGCTGGGCGCTGTTCCCCCTCGTCGCCCCGCTGGTCCTCGCCGCCGGTGCCGCCCTGCTCGCCTACGGGCTGTCGTGGGCCCGGCACCGCGCCGAGGCGACCCACCGCGCCGAGGTCACCGGGCACGGCCACGAGGCGACGCAGACGGCCGGCGGGCCCGAGCCCGGGAGGGCGGCGGTCCTGCTGCTCGTCCTGACGGTGCTGGCCGCGGTGTTCTGGGCCACCGCCACGGTGGCGCAGTGGTCGGGGACCGACCGCGCCAAGGCGCGGGCCGCCGACCTGAGCACGCTGCCCGCCGTCGTGCTCGACACGCCGCAACGGATGTTCACGGGCGACGACACCATCGCCGAGACCCGCCTGGAGAACGGCGACCCCGGGGAGCCCGCCTACCGCTACCGCGGGCTGCGGCTGCTCGTCGAGGGGTCGGGGGTGCTCTTCCTCGTGCCGGAGGTCTGGACCGAGCACGGCTCCACCTTCGCCGTGCCGATGGACGACGTCCGGGTGCGGTTCCGGTTCGTCAACGACCCGCCCTGACGCGTGCCCGATGCCATCAGATCTCCTGCCGGCGACCCCGCGGCATCCGCTCCTCCCGCCCAGGTCGCCGCGTAGCGGTCGGCGTAGCTGCGCGCCTCCCGGTACCACCCGCAGACGGCGTCCCCCAGGGCCGTCGGGTTCCCGAGCGCGGCGTCCACGGAGAGCACGGACCGGACCCGGGCGACCCGGTCGGCGACGGCGACCCGGTGCGACAGGTCCCGGAGTGCCACGGCGTCGGCGAAGTCGGTCCGGTCGCCCCCGCGCCGGAGCCCTTCGCGCAGCGTGGCCTCCAGGTCGTCGTGGACCGCCGCGTATCGCGCCCCCAGGCGCGGGGACAGCCGGCCCGCGTCCGGTCCGGCCACACCCCTGCCGTGGAGATAGCGGTCGAGGGGGTCGCCGTCGGCGTGCAACGTCCCGCGGCGGACCGCCGTCCAGAACCCGGCCGTGCGGGCCGTCCGCTCCCGGCCGGCGTCGCCGGCCGACGGGTGACCGGCCCGCGCGCGGTGACGCGCCTCGAGCGTCCTCCAGTAGGCGGTGTCCGCCAGCAGGTCGACCAGGGCGTCGTGCCGGGCGACCAGGGCCCTGCTCGTCGTCACGGACACGTGCTCGAGCGCCGACAGCGCCTGGGCGGGCCGCGGGCAGGGCAGCCATCGTCCGGCGGTCGGCGTGGGCTGCGGTGTGGGCTCAGGGTCCGCCGGTGCGGACGCCGTCCGGTCCTCCGGGGCCTGTCGTGGAGCGGGTGCCGAAGCTTGCGACGCCGGTCCGGTGCTCGTGACCGCATCCCCGGGCAGACCGAGGAGACTCACGACCAGCACGGCCACCAGGCCGGCCGTGTGCAGCCGGTGGGCGCCGTCGCCGGTGGGTGGTGCTGGGTGGACCATGGATCGCTCCGCGGACCGTGGCGCCGTCGTGGGCACGACGCCGGGTGCTCCTGCACGCTAGGCACGAGGACGTGCCCGCCGGGGGTCGTCCGGTCACGACGGGTAGCGGAGCGGTCCGGATGAGTAGACGGCGGTCGCGGGCGGTCCTCACGCCGGTCGGAGCGTGGCGACGAGCATGTCGCGGTGGTGCACCCCGAGGTGGTCGTAGACGTGCTGCAGGTGGTTCTCCACGGTCCGGCGCGACAGCGAGAACCGTGCCGCGACCTCGCCCGGCGCGGCGCCGTCGACCACGGCCCAGGCGATCTCGCGCTGTCGAGGTGTGGGGATGCCGGGCAGCCACCACGGTTCGGCGCCGTCCCAGCGGTGCAGGAGGCGCAGCACGGCGGCGCGCGCGGTACCACGCAACTCGGCGTCGAGGTCGTCACGGAGGCACACGGCTCCGAGGAGGCGCAGCGCCGGCGTGACCAGGCCGCCGGCCTCGAGGCGTGCTGCGACCTCGACCGACGCCGGCGCGTCGTCGGTGACCCGCGCAGCGGCCGCGGCGTGCGCCAAGGCGCTGATGCCGCCGATCTCCGCGGGCAGACCTGTGGCCACCAGCTCGTGCACGGTGCGCGGTACGACCTCGGCCGGCCCGCACTCGAGGTACACGAGCGAGAGGTACCCGAACCGTCGGGAGGCGAGGCAGCGTCCGACGACGGTCGCGGCGTCCGGTCCGGGCGGTGCGCCTGTCCCCTCGGCGTCGGCGAGCAGGCACCGTGCTCGCCAGGTGAGGAGCTCGAGCGGGTCCGGGC
Organism: Isoptericola haloaureus; assembly: GCF_036689775.1. NCBI lineage: Bacteria > Bacillati > Actinomycetota > Actinomycetes > Micrococcales > Promicromonosporaceae > Isoptericola > Isoptericola haloaureus. The sequence continues at coordinate 302,193 of NZ_JBAGLP010000117.1, forward strand.
CCGGGTCGTCGGACTCCACGAGGGTCGCGACGGCCTCCCGGGCGGGCGCGACATCGCCCCGGTAGACCAGCGACCCCGCGTGCACGGCATGCTGCAGCTCGGCGAAGCGGAACGGTCCGGGCCCGCCGAGGGCCGTCGGCGTGCCGGACATCCGCAGGCCCTCGCGGACGCGGCCCGTGCAGGTCACCAGCAGTCCCAGGCTGCCCGCGACCATCGAGATCAGCTCGACGTCGTGGCTGGCGCGGGCCAGGGAGAACGCCTCGGCGGCGTATCGCGCCGTGCTGTCGCCGTCGCCCGACTGCAGCGCCAGCCAGGCGCGGGTGAACGGCACCTGGGTGCGCATCGGTTCGGACACGGGCAGGGCGTCGGCCGAGCGCACCAGGGCGGGGAGGTGCGCACGGCCCTGGTCGGGACCCAGCGTGTTGGCCACCAGGATCGCGACGCCCGCCTTGGCCTCGGTCGCGGCCGGCGAACCGTCCGGCAGCGCGGTGATCGCCGCGGCGAGCGCCGGCGGGTCGGCGTCCGGGGGCAGCGGCCGGTAGGTCCACAGCCAGAGCGTCGAGCGCAGCACGAGCGTCCGCGCGGCGTCGCCCGGCAGCTCGGCGAAACGCGCGACCACCCGGTGCGCGCGCTCGAGGTCTCCCAGGGCGACCCCGTGGAAGCGCACCGCCCAGTGCGCGGCGGCGACGTGCTCGGAGGTCCCCTCCAGCGCGAGCCGCTCCAACCGCGGCAGGGCCTCGTCCAGACGGCCCTCGAGCGCGAGCGCCTGGGCCTCGACCAGCTCGCGGACCTCGCCGTCGAGGCGTTCGGCGACGGCGTGGGCGGTCGCGGTGTCGCCGTGCGCGACGGCGCGGCGCGCGGTGCGCTCGAGCAGTGCGGCGGAGACCGGGCGGGCCGCGCGGTCGTGCCACTCGACGACCAGCCGCGGTGCGACGTCGGCGTCGGGCCGACGGGCGAGCTCGTCGAGGAGCGTGCCGGAGATCAAGGGATGCCGGGCCTCCGCCGCGTGCAGCAGCCAGGCGCGGCGCAGCGGGTGGTCGACCCGCAGCGTCCGGCCGTGCGAGTCCACCAGCCCGAGCGCCTCCAGCGCGACGATCTCCTCCTGCCACCGGACGAGGAGGTCGGCCGGCACGGGTTCCGCCGCCGCGACCAGCTCGAGGACCTCGCGCAGCCGCGGTGCGAGCACGCGGCAGGCCCGACCGACCAGGACCTCCAGCGCCGGTGCGTCGCGGAGGTCCTCGACGCCGTCGAGCGCGGCCCGGGTCAGCTCCCGGACGTAGAGCGGGTTGCCCCCCGACAGCGCCGCGATGTCGACGAGCCGGTGCTCCGGGATCTCCCGGTGCCCGACCCAGTGCCGGACCAGCCGTGCTGTGGAACCGCCGTCGAGCACGTCGAGCGTGATGCGGCGGACGGCGGACTCGGTGACGAGAGCCTCGAGGTCCTCGGGGATCGAGGCGCTGCTCCGCTGGGTCGCGGCGAGCCGCACCACCCCCGCGAGCACGGCGGTGCGGACCAGCATCGCCGTCGTGGCGTCGACGTGCTGGACGTCGTCGATCCACAGGACCAGTCCCGGACGTGCGGACCAGGCGCGCAGCACGGCGGCCACGGTCTGGGGGAGCGGGTCGCCGTCCGTGATCAGGCCCAGCGGTGCGAGCGTGCCGAACGGGTGCCCCGACGTCGTCGGGGTGGCCAGGACGCGTTCGACCGGGGCGTGCACGCCTCCGCGGTGGAGCACGTCGCGCACGAGGTACGTCTTGCCGACGCCGGGCGGGCCGGACAGCAGCACCGAACCGCCCGAGGAGAGGGCGGCCTCGATGCCTGCTCTCTCCCGGTCGCGACCGATCAGCGGCGGCTCGAACACGGCTCCCCCCGGCCCGATGTCCCTCCATGACCGCGTGGACCGCGGTGTCCCGCAACCGGGGCGGCAGTGGGCGGCCGGGTGAATGTTCGAGACGTGGCCACGCTGAGCGCCACCGCGTCGTGACTCGGGGACCGCGCGGCTCCCGGCTGCCACTCCTGTGCAGCTACCGCGCTGAGCCGACGCGGGCTGTGCCGAGGTCGAGCACGGCGTAGCCGTGGGGGTCGAGCTCCACCACGGCGTCCTCGGTCCGCACGCCCCGACCGACGAGCAGCCTGGCGTCGCCCGCGCCCGGCAGCGGCAGCTCCACCGGGTGCCGACCGGGGTTGAGCACGACGGCGAGGGACCCGCCGCGCACGTAGGCCATCGGGTAGCCGGTGGCCAGCACCTCGAGCGGTGAACCGACGTCGAGCCGCCGGTCCCGGTGCCGCAGCGAGATCAGGTCGCGCACCAGGTGCAGCAACGAGTCCGGGTCGTCGACCTGGTCGGCCACCGTCGGACGGCCGGGGTCCGGGTCCACGGGCAGGTAGGACGACGTCGCGGGTGTCCCCGGACCGAAGCGCCCGGCGTCCAGATCTCCCCACTGCATCGGGGTGCGCGACCCCGCCCGGTCGTAGGTCGGGCCGAGCCGGGACCCCTCCGTCGTGGGGGTGCCGGGCACGTACCGCATGCCGATCTCGTCGCCCTGGTAGACCGAGGGCATCGCGGGCCAGGTCATGACCAGCACGTGGGCGGCGCGCGCCTGCTCGGCGTCCCGCGGGCCGGCGACGAGTCGTGTGAAGTCGTGGTTCGACGTCGGCAGCCCGACGACGCCGCCGCGTCCCGCGGCGGCGATCGCTGCGGTCGCCGCGGTCCACGCGCGCACGAACGTCGCGGCGTCGCCGCGGGCCTCGGCGTCGGCCCAGGCGGGCACGTCGCCCCAGGTGGGCTGGGTGGTGCCGGCGCCGTTGTTCCACAGCGAACGCAGCGGCAGGCCGTCGTCGTCCCCGCCGAACTGCAGCAGGAAGTCGGCGTGGAAGCCGGCCGGGACGGAGACCTCGGGGTCGCCCCACTCGCTGACGAGGACCCGGCCGGGGTAGGTGCGGTCCAGCCAGGAGCGCATCTCCTGCCACAGCCGCCGGGTCTCGACGAGCCCGGGGTCGTCCTTGACGAGGGAGGCGGCCATGTCGACACGGAACCCGGCGACACCGCGGTCGAACCAGAACGCCATGATCTCGCGCAGCGCGGCCCGGTTGACGCGCGGCCCCGGGGCGTCCACCGGCTGCCGCCAAGGCTCGGCCGGGTCGAGGCGCGCGTACCCGTAGTTGAGGGCGGGCTGCACGGGGAAGAAGTTGGGCCGGTAGTACCCGCCGCGCCGCCCCGGACCGGGTTCGAAGCCCTCGACGGGAACGTCGCTCCACACGTACCGGTCGTCGTCCGGGTCGTCGATCGCGGCGCGGAACCAGGGGTGCTGGTCCGAGGTGTGGCCGGCGACGAGATCGAGCAGGACCGCGATCCCGCGCCGGGCCGCCTGCTCGGTGAGGTGCTCCAGGTCGGCGTTGGTGCCGTACCGCGGCGCGATGCGCAGGAAGTCGGCCACGTCGTAGCCGGCGTCGGCGAACGGGGAGACGAAGCAGGGGCTGAGCCAGATCGCGTCGACCCCGAGCCACGCCAGGTAGTCGAGCCGCTCGGCGATGCCGCGCAGGTCGCCGATGCCGTCGCCGTCGGCGTCCGCGAAGCTCTGCGGGTAGATCTGGTAGAGCACCGTCCGGTCGAGGCGGTCCGCCAGGTCTCCCTGCGGCGACGTCGGACCCTCGTGGTCCGGATCCGGGGTCGTGGCGAGCACGGTGCTCCTCCTTCGTCGGGGTGGGCGGGGCTTTCCCGCCCACCTGCTGGCGTCGGCCGGGGCGGGTCCCGGGAGGCGCACCTCCGGGACCCGCCCCTCAGCCGGATGCGACGTCACTCGGCGTGCGACGCCTCCCGGCCGGAGGAGCCGAACTCCTCCATCTCCATCAGCGGGCGCAGCGAGTCCTCCACGGCGCCGTCGGCGACGTAGTCACGCATCGCGTCGTCCGCGAGCGCATTGCCGAGCGCCGCCATGATCATGCCCTGGTCGAGGGCGAGGTAGCGCTCGGAGACCTGCCCGGAGCGCACCGCGACGGCGTCGTAGAAGCCGCCCGGGCCGTAGGCGTCGAAGTCCCGTGCGATGTTGCGCAGGTTCTTGACGGCCTCCTGCGGCGCGTACCGCATCGCCAGGAACGAGGCGTGCGGGGTGACCACGCCGTCGCCGTACTGGGTGGGGGCGTCGGAGCCCTCCCGGCAGCCCTCGTACGGCTGGTCCACGGAGGTGCGCTCCTGGTCGGAGGTGTAGCCGGGGCCGTCCATGCCGAGCTGGTCGACGCCGTACTCGCGGTAGCCCCCGGCGGGGTCGTTCGACGGCGAGAAGCCCCAGTAGCCGTAGTCGGCCTCCTCGAGACCGTGCTCGATCTGCCCCTGGACGTACAGCGGGTGGTTGACGGCCCAGGAGTCGGGGCCCCACTCCTCCTCGGGGACGAACAGCGGCACCATGAGCGCCTCGAACATGCTGCCTCCCCAGGTCGGCACGATGTCCATGCCGCGGTAGGGGAGCGTCCCCTCGAAGACGTCGACGCCCAGGTAGGTCTGCCACTCGCCGGACGCCTTGGTCTCCGTCCAGGACCAGTCGCACGTCGGCGCGAAGGTCCGCACCGGCCCGAAGTAGTGCTCGGCCGGGATCTGCCCCTCGGCGATCCCGAGGTAGGACGCGATGCGCGGCTCGGTGTTGAACGCGCCGTAGTGGTGCCCGGTGTACCAGACGTCGGTGCCCATGCCGCAGTAGTCGTCGGTGGGCAGGTTCGGGTCGTCCTGGTCGGTGTCCCAGAACCCGCCGCGGATCTGGTTGACGTCCGGGTCGTAGAAGCAGCCGAAGTCCATCTCGGACCGGATCGCGTCCGCCTCGTCCGCCAGCGAGGGCTCGGCGTTGGCGGCGAGCAGCAGACCCGTGGCCAGCCACCCGTTGTCGACGCTGGACAGGAACGGCTCCACCGGGTCGTCCTCGCCGAGCGCGTCGAGCTTCGCACCCGTGGCCGGGTCGTACCAGTTGTAGAACATGCCGCTGGCGTCGTGCTTCTCCAGCTCGGCGACGGTGTCCAGCGTGGTCGCCATGCGCTCGCGGGCCTCGTCCGCGCCGATGATCCCGGTGTCCCGGGCGACCACCGTGCTCCACAGGTAGGCGCCGATGTTGGTCGGCGAGGTGTACCCGCCCCGGCTCTCGGCGCTCAGGTCCCCGCCGATGTTGTCGTCCGGCAGGCCCGTGGAGTCCACCACGAGGGCCTCGAACGAGGTCCAGGTGTCCTCGGCCCAGTGCTGCAGCAGTCCGGGCGGTGCGCCGCGGGGCGGGGTCGGTCGGTCGTCGGCGGCGCTCGCGGGCATCCCGGCGAGGGCCACGCCGGTGGCCGCGAGCGCGGCCACGAGGGTGCGGCGTCTGGTCATGGGTCGTCTCCTCAACGTCGTCGTCGTGCGAAACGTGCGGGTGCCGCCACCCGGTCGGGTGGCGGCACCCCTCTCCCGGCCCCCTGTCAGGTGGTCGGGAGGCTGCCCGTCCGTGCCACCTTCCCGAGCCAGGCGAGGCTCGGCTTGGGGGTGCGCACGAACGTGCTCCGGTCGACGGCGATCAGCCCGAAGGTCGGGCGGAAGCCGCTCATCCACTCGTAGTTGTCGAGCAGCGACCAGTGCAGGTATCCCTCGACGCTGCAGCCGCGGGCCATGGCCCGTCCCATGCCGGCGAGCGCGTCGCGGGTGTAGTCGATGCGGCGGGCGTCGTCGTCGGTCGCCATGCCGTTCTCGGTGACGAGCATCGGCACGCCGCCGGTGATCCGGTGGGAGTACTCGAGCGCCTCGCCGAGGGCCTGGGGGTAGTACTCCCAGCCGGTCAGCGTCTTCTCGACGTCGTCGCCGAACGGGACGGGTTCGCCGTCGGTGCCGATGATGGTGCGCAGGTAGCTCTGCACGCCGACGAAGTCGTCGTCGCGGGCGACCTCGAGGAAGAAGTCCTCGCGCGGCCAGGCGTAGGCGTCGCGGGCCTCCTCGGCTCCGGGCGCGGCCTGGAAGACCTGGTTGGCGATCGACCAGCCGGCACGCACGTGGCCCAGGCCGTGCATGATCTCCACGGCCCGGCGGTGCGCGGAGGCCTGGACCTCCGAGGCCTGCTGGTCGGGTGCGGCGAGGCCGGCGGCGTCGAGATTCGTCCGGCGGCTGGCGCCGAGCATCATCGAGGTGATGTTGGGTTCGTTGATGGTCACGACCCGCTCGACGTCGTCGAGGATCGGCGCGACGGTCTCGACGTACCGGGTGTAGGTGTCGACGGCGTCGGGTGCCAGCCATCCTCCGCGCTCGGCGAACCAGCGCGGCAGCGTGAAGTGCAGCAACGTGACGATCGGTGTGACGCCGGCGGCCAGGCAGGTGTCGATCATGCGGCGGTAGTGGTCGAGCTGGGCGCGGGAGACCTCGCCCTCGGCGGGTTCGATGCGCGCCCACTCCACGGAGAAGCGGTAGGCGTTGAGCCCGGCGTCGGCCAGCAGCGCGATGTCCTCGCCGTAGCGGTGGTAGCTGTCGACGGCGTCGCCGGAGCTCTCGGCGCACAGGCTGCCGGGCTGGTGCTCCTTGGCCCACCAGTCGCTGTTGACGTTGCCGCCCTCGATCTGGTGGGCGGCGGTGGATGCGCCCCAGAGGAAGTCGGGTGCGGTGGGCAGCGTGGTCGCGTCGGTCACGGGGTGGCTCCTTGCGGGGTCGAGCGGATGGGCGGGGCTACTTGATGCCGGTGGTGGCAATGCCCTGGATGATGCGGCGCTGCAGCACGAGGAAGACGACGAGGATCGGCGTCACGATGACGGTGGCCCCGGCGAGCAGCAGGCCGTACTGGACGGTGTTCTGGCCGGTGGAGTACAGGGCGAGCGCGACGGGCAGCGTGTACATGTCGGCGGACTGCACGGCCACGAGCGGCCACAGGAAGTTGTTCCACGACCCGAGGAAGGTCAGGATCCCCAGCGTGGCCAGGGCCGGCCCCGTCTGCGGCAGGACGATGCGGAAGAAGGTCCGGAACTCCCCGGCACCGTCGACCCGTGCGGCGTCGAGCAGCTCGTCGGGGATGTCCAGCATGAACTGGCGCATCAGGAACACGCCGAAGGGCGCGGCCAGGAACGGCAGGATGAGCGCCGCGTAGGTGTTGATCAGGTCGAGGTTCGCCACCAGGACGAACAGCGGCACGAAGGTGATGGTCCCGGGCACCATGAGCGTGGCCATGATGAGCAGGAACAGCGCCTTGCGCCCGGGGAAGTCGATCTTGGCCAGGGCGTAGCCGACCATGGCGCTGAACAGCACCGCGCCGACGGTGACGGCGAGCGCCACGATCACGGAGTTCAGGAAGAACTGCGGGAAGTTCATCCGGTCGAACAGCGCCGTGTAGTTCTCGAGCGTCACGTCCTGGGGGACGAGGGTCGGTGGGAACTGACGGATCTCGCCCTCGGGCTTGACCGAGGACAGGACCATCCAGACGAGCGGGCCGAGCGAGGCGACGAGCCCGACGAGCAGGGCGCCGTTGAGCAGCAGGGCGCGCGGGCCGAACCGACGACGGCGATCGCCGCGGGCTGGTGCGGGCAGCTCCGCCGGTGCGGCGCTGGTCGTCGCCGGGGGCAGGGGTGTGGTGGTCACGGGTGCTCCTCTCGCTGCCCGGTCAGTTCTTGGGCCGCAGCAGGCGGAACTGGAGGAAGGACAGGATCGCGATGGCGACGAACAGCAGGTAGCTCATCGCGGCGGACAGTCCGTAGTCGCCGAACCCGAACTGGTTGTAGATCTCGTACGCCACCGAGTTGGTGGCTCCGAGCGGGCCGCCCTGGGTCATGACGAACGGCTCCTCGAAGAACTGCAGGTAGGCGATGCCGGCCATGACGGCACAGAACAGCAGGGTGGGGCGCAGGAGGGGCACGGTGACGGAGCGGAAGGTGCGCACCGGTCCGGCACCGTCCAGGGCGGCCGCCTCGTACAGGTCCTTCGGGATGCCCTGCAGCCCGGCGAGCAGGATCACCATGGAGAACCCCACGTTGCGCCAGACGGCGAGCATGATGAGCGACGGCATCGCCCAGGTGGGGTCGGTGAGCCAGTCCGGACCGTCGATCCCGACGAACCCGAGCACGGTGTTGACCAGCCCGAAGTCGGGCTGCAGCAGGAAGCGCCAGACGACGGCGACCGCGACGATCGAGGTCACGACCGGGGCGTAGAACCCGACGCGGAACACCGAGCGGAACCAGGTGAGCCCGGAGTTGAGCAGCGCGGCGAGCAGCAGCGCGATGCCGAGGGTGAGGGGCATCGCCACCCCGACGAAGTACACGGTGTTGCCGGCGGCCTGCTGGAACTGCGGGTCGGTGACGGCCGTGACGAAGTTGTCGAGGCCGACGAAGTTCACCGCCAGCGGCGAGCGCAGGTCGGCGCCGCGCATGTCGGTGAACGCCATGTACAGCGAGGCGCCCACCGGCAGGATCATGAAGACGGCGAACAGGACGGTGAACGGCAGGGCGAAGCCCCACGCCGCGTAGCCGCGGCGTCGTCGTCGGGCGCCCTCCGGGCGGCGGCCCCGCGTCGCGGGGCCGCCGTTCACCGGCGGCGCGTCGGTGCGCAGCGCCACGGCTCAGCCCAGCCCCGTGCCGACGGAGTCGGCGGCGTCCTGCATCTGCCGGGCCGCCTCCTCGGGCTCGAGCTGCCCGTTGATCACCTGCTCGACGACGAGGTTCAGCTCGTGCTCGATCTCGGACCAGGTGGGCAGCGCCGGCGTCGACCGGGCGGTCTCGAGTGCCTCGCCGTAGACGGCGAGCGACTCGTCCCCGGCCAGGGCTTCGTCGTCCCAGGAGGCCTGGACGGCGGGGAGGTCGTTCGAGATCTCGAACCAGTCGACCTGGACGGCGGGGTCGGTGGCGAACTCGACGAACTTCCACGCGGCGTCCGGGTTGGCGGCCTCGGCGGTGACGGCGAGGTTGGAGCCGCCGATGAACGAGGCGTCCTGCTCCTCGGGCGGCAGTGCGGTGACGGCGAACTTGTCCGCGAAGTCCTCACCCGCGGTGGTGAGCAGGTTCGCGCGCTCCCACGGCCCCGACACGAAGGCTCCGAGGTCGCCGTCGATGAAGTCCTGGACCTTCTCGTCCTCGACGAGGGTCTGCGGGGCCAGCCCGTCGGCCATGAAGGAGGAGTAGTAGTCGAGGGCCGCCACCTGGGCGTCGCCGTCGAGCGTGAACTCCGTGCCGTCGTCGGACATGATCTCGCCACCGGCCTGCCAGAAGAACGGGAAGTACATGAGCGCGGTGCCGTCACCGTTGGTCTGCAGGGCGATGCCGTGCTCGGCGCCGGCGTCCTGCATCCCGGCGGCGAACGCGGTGAGCTCGTCCCAGCTCTGCGGCTCGTCGACGCCGGCCTGCTCGGCGAGGTCGGTGCGGTAGTACAGGACCCGCGTCTCGACGTACCAGGGCACGCCGTAGGAGGTGCCGTCGACCACGGTGGTGTCCCAGGCGCCCGGGAAGAAGGCCTCGGAGTCGATGCTGTCGGGCGTCGGGGCGAGCCCGCCCAGCTCGACGAACCCGCTCATCAGCGTGGTGCCGGCCTGCAGGACGTCCGGGACCTCGCCCGTCGCCATCGCGGTGTTGATCTTCTGGACGGCGGACTCCCAGGGCACGGGCGTGACCTCGACGGTCACGTCGGGGTTGTCGTCCTCGAACTGCGCGGCGAGCTCGGGCAGGAGCTCACCCTCGGTGCCCATGGCCCAGACCTCCACGGTCCCGGACGCGGGGCCCTCGGAGATCTGGGTGCCCGGCTCGTCGGCGGCGTCGGACCCGCCCGAGCCGGTGCCGGCGTCGTCCCGTCCGCAGGCCGTCAGGCTCAGCGTGAGGACGAGTGTCGAGGCGGTCGCCGCTGCGGCGCGGCGCGATGTGCTGTTCACGGTCACTCCCTTGTCGATCCGTCGAAATTTCGAAACACGATCTCGAAATCGCCTCGAGACAATAGAGCCGGAACCCCGGACTGTCAACGGGATCATGCGGTTTGCTGTAGCATCTCTATTTCGGAAACGATCAGCAAAGGAGGGGTCGTGGCGGCGGAACAACCCGAGGTGCCGCTCGCGGTCGTGGCGCGCGAGGCCGGCGTGTCCGTGCCGACGGTGTCCAAGGTCCTCAACTCGCGCACGGACGTGGCCGTGGCGACCCGTGAGCGCGTCACCGCCGTCCTGCGCCGGCACGGCTACGCCGTCCGGCCGCGGCGTCGGCGGGCGACCGGCATGATCGACGTGCGGATCGTCGACCTGGAAGGCACCTGGTCCGAGGCCGTCGTGCGCGGCGCGGTCGCCGGGGCGCGCCGGCTCGGGCTCGACGCGGTGCTCGCCGTCGAACCCGATCCGGACGACTGCAGCGCCTGGGTGCGTCACGCCCTGGACCGGGGGACCGACGGCCTGGTGAGCGTCGTCGCCGTGCCGGACGCCGAGGCCCGCCAGGCGCTGGCGGAGTCCGGCACGCCGCTGGTCGTCGTCGACCCCCGGCAGCGTCCGCCCGAGGGCATGCTCTCGGTCAGCGCGACCAACTTCCAGGGCGGCCTGGAGGCCACCGCCCACCTGCTGTCCCTCGGCCACCGGCGGATCGCCACCATCACCGGTGCCCTCGAGCAGGACAACGCCATCGCGCGCCTGGCCGGCTACCGCGCGGCGATGCTGCAGGCTCGGGTCGAGGTGGACGACGACCTCGTGGTCGCCGGCTCGTACGGCGTCACGGCCGGGTACGACGGCGTGCAGCGCCTCCTGGAGCTCACCGACCCGCCCACCGCGATCTTCGCCAGCAGCGACGACACCGCGCTGGGCGCCCTGCACGCTCTGCGCGAGCGGAGCCTGACGGTGCCCGACGACGTCTCGCTGGTCGGCTTCGACGACCTGCCGGTGGCGCCGTGGATCGACCCGCCGCTGACGACCGTCCGACAGCCGCTGGCCGAGATGGGGGCCACCGCCGTCGACCTCGTGCACCGGGCGCGCAGCGGGAGCGGGCACACGCTGCGCACCGAGCTCGCCACGAGCCTCGTCGTGCGGGGATCGACGGTGCCGCCCCGGGGCTGAGGAGTCAGGCCGAGGTCGTGTCGCCGACGTCGCTCGAGGCGGCTCACTCGGCAGCGTCGTGGCGGTCCGCCAGGCGCCGCACCTCGGCCGTGGGCAGCCGGTCCCACCACCGCCGGTAGCGGCGGAACACCGCCGGCTCACGGTCGGCGAGCAGGTCCACCAGCAGCGCCGCCTCCGCGGCCAGCTCTCGCCACGCGGCGTCGGGCAGCGGCTCGACGACGGCGGCGTCGATGCCGTCGTCCGTCGCCCGCCAGAACCCGACGACGCGCCCGTCCACCAGTACGGTCGCGAGCGTGTCGCCGTTGCGGCGGATCGCGTGGCCGCGCAGCGCCTCGGGCAGCACCCGGGAGCGGTCGGCGTGCGCCAGCAGGACGCTGTCCCACATGCCCAGCAGGCGCGGGGGAGCGGGGGTGTCCGCCGGTGGTCGCGGGGCGTCGGGCAGGTCGAGCAGCGTGCCGCCGTCGGATCCGGTGATCTCCACGAGCTCCGGCCGCAGGGTCTCGACCGCGGGCCCCGTCCAGGGCTTGCGCAGCATCGTGAACTGCGCGAAGTCCCGCTCCGTGGCGGGGCCGAAGGCGGCGAGGTAGCGGCGCAGCAGGTGCACGACGGCGGGGTCGTCGCCGGGTGGCGGCTCGTCGGCGGCCGTGGAGGCGCCGGCGCGGTACACGCGGTCCCGGGGCGAGTACGACCAGGGCGGGCCGGTCGGCACGTGGTGCAGCGGGGCCAGGGTCCGCAGGGCGAACCAGGTGGCCGGAGCCCGTTCGGCGTCCAGGAGCCGGGTGAGCTCGGCGAGGATCTCGTCCTGGGTGCGGGGCCGGTCCACGAAGGCGAGCAGCGCGTCGCGGACGCCGTTCGCCTCGGCGGGCGTGAGGCGGGCCGGGGCGAACCGACGGTCGTTCAGGCGCGACCCCCGCAACGGGTGGGTCATCGCCCGGTGGAACGGCGCCCAGTCGTCGCGGTGGACGGCGTGCAGGGTGATCCGCAGCAGGGAGGCCCGCACCACCGCGCCGGTGGCGTAGGCGTCGTCCAGGTCGGCCGGGCGGAACGCGGCGACCCGGTTCCACAGCGCGACGTACGGCGCGGCGGGCTCCTGGGCCTGCAGCGCGCCGACCCGGTGGACGGCGTCCGGCACGGTCAGGTCCGCCCGCTCCAGCAGGAGCTGGCGGGCCAGGGTGGCGCGACCGAGGCCGGCCGGTGTCAGGCGCACCCTCCGAGCCTGGCGCGCGCCACGGCGTCAGGCAATCGGGTGCCGGGACTCAGCGGTTGAAGAGGCGCGAGAAGAAGCTCCCGCCGGCGTTCGGTGCGTCGTCGTGCCCGTCGCACCACTGGGACGCGGGCACGGAGCGGCGCACGTCGGCGACGTGCTGGCCGCAGCCGCTCCAGGTGGTCTTGCCGCAGGTGGAGCAGGTGGCGGGGAAGCACATGGGTCGTTCTCCTTCTCAGGCGGGGTGTGGGGGTGGTCAGGCGAGGGTGAGGAAGAGCTTCTCGAGCTCGGCGGGCGTGAGCCCGTCCTCGGTGGTGTGGTCGGGGTCGACGAGGCACTCCTGCATCGCGTTCGCGACGACGGCGTAGCCGGCCTTGTCGAGCGCGCTGGCGACGGCGGAGAGCTGGGTGACGACGTCGCGGCAGCTCTTGCCGTCCTCGACGGCGGTGATGAGGGCGTCGAGCTGCCCACGGGCACGCTTGAGCCGGTTGACGATCTTGCGCTGGGCGGCGGCGTCCTGGGTCGACATCGGTCTGGTCCTCTCGGGAAGGGGTGGGTCAGCGCACCGTGCGGGGCTCGGCGGCCTCGGCGGTCTCGGCGGGTGCGGTGCTGATGAGCAGGTCGTCGGCCGCCTGGCCGAGGGCCGCGCGCAGCGTGAGCATGCCGCCGGACAGCGAGGCCGAGTCGAACCCGGCCTGGGCGAGCACGCGGTGGGCGATGTTCGAGCGGACGCCGGAGGCGCACAGCACGCGGACCGGGTGGCCCTTCGCCGCGGCGGTGACCTCGCCGAGCCGCTCGCGCAGCTCGGTGTGGGGGATGTTGAGCGAGCCGGGGATGTGGCCCGAGGCGAACTCGGCGGTGCTGCGGACGTCCAGCACGAGGGCGTCGCGCCGGACCTCCTCGAGCTGGTCGACGTGCCAAATGTGCAGGGTGCCGTCGAGCACGTTGCTCGCGGCCATGCCGGCGAGGTTCACCGGGTCCTTGGCCGCACCGTAGGGCGGGGCGTAGGCCAGGTCGAGGTCGACGAGGTCGGCCACGGTCATGCCGCCGCGGATCGCGGTGGCCAGCACGTCGATCCGCTTGTCCACACCGGCGCGGCCGACGGCCTGGGCGCCGAGCAGGACCCCGTCGCCGGCGCGGAAGTGGATCATCATGTGGATCTGCTCCGCCCCGGGGAACCAGCCGACGTGGTGGCTGGGGTGCAGGTGCAGCGTGTGGAAGTAGACGTCGGTGGCGCGCAGGGCGGCGCGGTCGGCGCCGGTGGCGGCTGCGGTCAGCTCCCCGACGCGCACGACGGCGGTGGACAGCGTGGGGGGCAGCGGCCGGGCGCTGCCGGGGCGCAGGATGTCGTCCGCCACGAGCCGGCCGGCACGGTTCGCCGGGCCGGCCAGCGCGACGGGGCGGCGCAGCCCGGTGACGGCGTCGGTGCTCGTGACGGCGTCACCGACGGCCCAGACGCCGTCGACGTTGGTGCGGCCGTGCTCGTCGATGACGAGGGCGCCACGGTCGGTGGCGATGCCGGCCTGCTCGAAGACGGCCGTGTCGGGGCGCACGCCGACGGACAGCACGACGACGTCGGCCGGCAGGCGCGTGCCGTCGGCGAGCACGACGGTGTCGTGGTCGGCGCCCTGCTCGACGGCGGTCGCGGCCAGGCCGGTGCGCACGGTGACGCCGATGCGCTCGAGCTCGGCCGTGACGCGCCACGCGACCTCGTGCTCCAGCGGGGGCAGCACGTGGGAGGAGAGCTCGACGACGGTCACGTCCAGCCCGCGTGCGGCGAGGGTCTCGGCGGCCTCGAGGCCGATGAACCCGGCACCGAGGACGACGGCGCGCCCGGCGCCGCGGTCGAGCTGCTCGCGCAGCGCGGTGGCGTCGTCGATGGAGCGCAGGGTGTGCACGCGCGAGGAGTCGAGCCCGTCCAGCGGCGGGCGGACCGCCCGAGCGCCGGGGGAGAGGATCAGCGCGTCGTAGTCGACGGTGTCGGTGCCGTCGTCGGTGAGCACGGTGAGCCGGCGGGCCGCGGTGTCGAGGCCGACGACGTCGTGCCGGGTGCGCACGTCGAGGTTCAGCGCGGCGCGGAGCTTGTCCGGCGTCTGGACGAGGAGGTCGTCGGCCTCGGGGATCTCGCCTCCGACGTGGTACGGCAGGCCGCAGCTGGCCCACGACACGTGCTCGCCGCGGTCCAGCACGACGATCTCGGCGCTCTCGTCGAGCCGCCGAGCCCGGGCGGCGGCACTCATGCCGCCGGCGACTCCACCCACGATGACGATCTTCATGGCTGCGAGAATATACCCCTTGGGGTATCAGGACAAGATGACGTCGGCGTGGCCCTCGTCACGACGGCACGTCGCGCGTGCGCGGGCCGACGGCGGTGAGATGGAGTCATGGGATCCGCTGCCGCGGCCACGTCACCGCCCGAGTCGCCCTGGGCGTCGCCACCGCAGGCGGTGCTGAGCGCCCTGGGCACGGGGGCGGCGGGCCTGCGGACCGACGAGGTCGCCGAGCGGGTCGCCGCCGTCGGGCCGAACCGCCTCGCGACCGTGCGGCGCGACCCCCTGTGGAAGCGGGTCCTGGTCCACTTCGACGACATCCTCATCGAGATCCTGCTCGTGGCGGCGCTGCTCAAGGCGTTCCTGGGCGACTGGGTCGACGTGACCGTCATCCTCGCGGTGGCGGTGATCAACGCAGGGGTCGGGTTCGTCCAGGAGGGGCGGGCGGAGAAGGCCCTGGAGGGGATCCGCCGGATGCTGTCGGCCTCGGCCCAGGTGCGGCGCGACGACGCCTGGACCGAGATCCCGGCCGACGGCGTCGTCCCCGGCGACCTGCTGCGGGTGAGCTCGGGCGACCGTGTCCCGGCCGACGTCCGCCTGCTGCGCGCGACCAACCTGCGCGTCGACGAGTCCGCGCTGACCGGCGAGTCGGTGCCCGCCACCAAACGGGTGGACGCCGTCGCGGCCGACGCCGGGGTCGGGGACCGGACGAGCATGCTGTTCTCCGGCACCCTGGTCGCCGCGGGGCAGGGCGTGGGGGTCGTCACCGCCACCGGGCGGTCGACCGAGCTCGGGCGCATCCAGACCCTCATCGCCGACGTCCAGAGCCTCGAGACGCCGTTGACCCGCCGCCTCGACCGGTTCGGCCGCATCCTGGCGGTGGTCATCGTCGCGATGGCGGTCCTCATGGTGGCCGTCGGGTGGTTCGTGCACGGGTTCGGCGTCGACGAGCTGGTCTCGGCGTCCATCGGCTTCGCGGTGGCCGCCATCCCGGAAGGCCTGCCGGCCCTGGTGACGATCACGCTGGCGCTCGGCGTGCAGCAGATGGCGCGGCGCCGGGCGATCACCCGGAAGCTGCCCGCCGTCGAGACCCTCGGTTCGGTGACGACGATCTGCTCGGACAAGACGGGCACGCTGACCAGGAACGAGATGACGGCCCGGACGGTGCGGACCGCGGCCCGGTCGTTCCTCGTCTCCGGCGCCGGGTACGCGCCGCACGGGATCGTCGAGCTCTCGCCCGACCACGGCGGCCGCCCCGCCGACCCGGCCGCGGACCCGGACCTCGTGGCCGTGGCCGAGGTCATGATGCTGTGCAACGACGCCCGCATCGTGCGCGACGGCGCGACCGACGACGGCTGGGCGCTCGTGGGCGAGCCCACCGAGGGCGCCCTGCGCACGCTCGGTCACAAGACCGGCGTCGACCACGCGGGCTGGCGGCGCGTGGACCTCGTGCCCTTCGAGTCCGACACCAAGTTCATGGTCACGCTCGACGAGGACCCGGCGGGCGGGCTGCACGTGCACCTCAAGGGCGCCCCGGACCACGTGCTCGACCGCTGCGCGACCCAGGTCGGCGCCGACGGCGCACCGGCCCCGCTCGACCGCGCGTTCTGGGACGCCCAGATCGAGGAGCTCGGCGCACAGGGGCTGCGGGTGCTGGCCGCGGCCCGGTCCGACGCCCCGGAGGGGGCCGCGGAGGTCGACGTGCCCGACGTCGACGGCGGCCTGGAGCTGTGCGGCCTGGTGGGGATCGTCGACCCGCCCCGACCCGAGGCCGTCGACGCGATCGCCCGGTGCCGGGACGCCGGGGTCCAGGTCACGATGATCACCGGTGACCACGCGGGCACCGCGCTCGCGGTCGCCCGGGAGATGGGCATCCACGGCGGTCCCGTGCGGTCCGACACGGTGCTGTCCGACACCGTGCTGACCGGGGCGGAGCTGGAGGCGATGAGCGCCGACGAGCTGAGCGCCGTCGTCCAGGACGTCCACGTCTACGCACGCACCAGTCCCGAGCACAAGATCCGCATCGTCCAGGCGCTGCAGTCGCACGGCGAGGTCGTGGCGATGACCGGCGACGGCGTCAACGACGCGCCGGCGCTGACCCAGGCCGACGTCGGCGTGGCCATGGGCATCAAGGGCACGGAGGCCACCAAGGAGGCCGCCGACGTCGTGCTCGCCGACGACAACTTCGCCACCATCGAGCGCGCTGTCGAGGAGGGGCGGCGGATCTACGACAACATCCGCAAGTCCGTGCTCTTCCTGCTGCCGACCAACGGGGCCGAGTCATTGGTGATGCTCGTCGCGGTGCTGTTCGGGCTCGCGCTGCCCCTCGAGCCGGTCCAGGTGCTGTGGATCAACCTGATCACCGCGATCACCCTCACCCTGGCCCTGGCCTACGAGCCCGCCGAGCAGGACATCATGGCGCGCCCGCCCCGGCCGGCGGACGCCCCGATCCTGGACGGGGTCCTGATGCGCCGCATCGTGCTCGTCTCGCTGCTCATCGGCGGGGCGACCCTGTTCGTCTTCTACCGCGCGCGGGCCGCCGGCGTCCCCGTGGCGGAGGCGCAGACGACGGCGGTCACGATGCTCGCCCTGGGGCAGCTCGCCTACCTGTTCAACTGCCGTCTGCTGGACCGCAGCTCGCTGACGTTCGACGTCCTGCGCGGGAACCCGGCGGTGTGGATCTCCGTGACGGTGCTGCTCGTGCTGCAGGCGGGGTTCGTCTACGCCCCGTTCATGCACACCTGGTTCGGCTCGGCGCCGCTGGGGCCGTCCGAGTGGGCGTCGGCGGCCGCGCTCTCCGGTGTCGTCTTCCTGCTGGTCGAGGGGGCCAAGGCGTGGGGGCGTGCGCACGGCCGGGGGAGCGCGGCGCCCCGTCGCGCGCTCGCCCGGTCGATGTCCTAGGTTGCGGGTGACCGACCGACCGTCGACCGTTCAGGAGACCACCGCATGACCGTGACCGGGATCATCACCGCCATCGTCGTCGGCGCCGTCATCGGGGCGCTGGGACGTCTCGTGCTGCGGGGCAAGCAGAACATCTCGATCATCGCCACGATCCTCGTCGGGATCGTGGCGGCCCTGGTCGGTACCTGGCTGGCGAGCCTCGTGGGGGTGGCCGACACCGGCGGCATCGACTGGATCGAGCTGGCCTTCCAGATCGGGCTCGCGGCGATCGGCGTCTCGATCGTGGCGGGATCCGCCCGCCGCTGACGGAGCGCCGTACCGGGACGGGGTGTCGCCGGCGTCCACGGGCGTCGGTGGCGCCCCGTCCGTCGTGCGGGCTGGAGTACTCGGCGGTGTCTGAACTACAGTTTTCGGTATGGCGAAACCCCTGACGCGGAGAACCGGATCGATGGTGTCGATCGCGGCTGCCGCCGCCCTGCTCACCGCGTGCACCACGGCGTCAGGCCAGGACGCCGCCGACGACGACCGCCCCGTCGTGCTGACCACCTTCACGGTGCTGGCCGACATCGCCGAGAACGTCGGCGGCGACCACCTGCGGGTCGAGTCGATCACCAAGATCGGCAGCGAGATCCACGGGTACGAGCCGACCCCCGGCGACATCCGGCGTGCCTCCGACGCCGACCTGATCCTCGACAACGGGCTCAACCTCGAGGCGTGGTTCGCCCAGTTCGTGGCCGACGCCGACGCTCCTCACGTCGTCGTCTCCGAGGGGGTCGAGGTGCTCGACATCGCGGACGGCGCCTACGGCGGCACGCCCAACCCGCACGCGTGGATGAGCCCGCTGAACGTCCAGACCTACGTCGAGAACATGGTCACCGCGTTCTCCGACCTCGCCCCGGAGCACGCCGACGACTTCGCCGCGAACGCCGCGGCCTACGACGCCGAGCTGCAGCAGGTGCAGGACGACCTCGTCGCCGAGGTCGAGACCCTGCCGGCCGAGCAACGTGCGCTCGTGACCTGCGAGGGCGCGTTCTCCTACCTCGCGCGCGACGCCGGGCTGAGCGAGCACTACCTGTGGGCCGTCAACGCCGAGCAGCAGGCCACCCCGCAGCAGGTGGCCGGGGTCATCGAGGTCGTCGAGGCACAGGACGTGCCGGCCGTGTTCTGCGAGTCCACGGTCTCCGACGCCGCCATGCAGCAGGTCGTCGAGGCCACGGGCGCGGCGTTCGGCGGCACGCTGTACGTCGACTCCCTGTCCGAGCCCGACGGTCCCGTGCCGACCTACCTCGAGCTGATCCGGCACGACGCCGACGTCATCGTCGAAGGGCTCACGGGCGCCACCGCCGCAGCCGGGGCGGACTCGTGAGCGGCCCCGGCGGCGCGCCCGCCCTCGAGGCCGACGGCGTCACCGTCCGGTACGGCGACGTGCTCGCCCTGGACGGCGTCACGCTGCGCCTGGGCCGCGGCACCGTGTGCGGGCTGATCGGGATGAACGGCTCGGGCAAGTCCACGCTGTTCAAGGCGCTGCTCGGCATGGTCGACCTCACCGCCGGCACGGTGCGGGTCGACGGCGGCACCCCGGCGCGTGCCCGTCGCCGGGGTGCGGTGGGCTACGTGCCCCAGACGGAGGCCGTCGACTGGGCCTTTCCCGTCTCGGTGCGGGACGTGGTGATGATGGGCCGGTACGGCCACCTCGGGATCACGCGCCGACCGCGACCGGCCGATCACGAGGCGGTCGAGGCCGCGCTGGAGCGGGTGGAGCTCACGGACCTGGCCGACCGCCAGATCGGACAGCTCTCGGGGGGCCAGCGCAAGCGGGCGTTCGTCGCCCGCGGCATCGCCCAGGACGCGCGCACGATGCTGCTCGACGAGCCGTTCGCCGGGGTCGACAAGCGCTCGGAGGCCACCATCGTGCGGCTGCTGCGCGAGCTGGCCGCCGACGGCCGCACCGTGCTCGTCTCCTCCCACGACCTGCACGCCCTGCCGCAGCTCGCCGACGAGGCGGTCCTGCTGCTGCGCCGGGTGCTGTTCCACGGGTCCGTCGCCGAGGCGCTGGAGCCGGACAACCTGGCGCGCACCTTCGGGCTCGACGTCTCGGACGCCCGCGGCGGTGAGGCCGCATGACCCTCGTCGACCTGCTCGTCGAACCCTGGACGTACGACTTCATGGCCCGGGCCTTCGTCACCACGACGATCGCCGCGGTCGTCGCCGCGCTGCTGTCCTGCTGGCTGGTGCTCGTCGGCTGGTCCCTCATGGGCGACGCGGTCTCCCACGCGGTGCTGCCCGGCGTCGTCCTCGCCTACATCCTCGGCGCCCCGTTCGCCCTCGGGGCGCTCGTGTTCGGCGGTCTGGCGGTGGTGCTCATCGGGGCGGTCCGGGACACCGGCCGGGTGAAGGAGGACGCGGCCATCGGCATCGTGTTCACGACCCTCTTCGCCCTCGGGCTGGTCCTGGTCTCGGTGACGCCCAGCCAGACCGACCTCAGCCACATCATCTTCGGCAACGTCCTGGGGATCTCGTCGTCCGAGCTGCTGCAGGTGGCCGTGCTCGCCGTCGTCGGCTCCGCGGTGCTGCTGGTCAAGCGGCGGGACCTGGTGCTCTTCGCCTTCGACCCCACCCACGCCCATGCGATCGGGTTGTCCACCCGGCGGCTGTCCGCGCTGCTCCTGGGCGTGCTCGCCCTGACCGCCGTGGTGACGTTGCAGGTGGTCGGCGTGATCCTCGTCGTGGCGATGCTCATCATCCCCGGCGCGACGGCCTCGCTGCTCACCCAGCGGTTCGGCCGGATGCTGGTGCTGGCGCCGACGATCTCGGCGCTGTCCTCGATCGTGGGGATCTACCTATCGTACTGGCTGGACGCCGCCTCGGGCGGGATGGTCGTGCTCGTCCAGGGCGCCGTGTTCGCCGTCGTGCTCCTCGTCAGCCCTCGCCGCGGACGGCTGCGCCGGTGGCGCCTGCGCAGGGTCGGTCAGCCTCGCGGGGGGCCGCTGGGAGGACTCGCGGACCGCCGGTGACGGCGGACCGCCAGGACGGTTCCGCCGACGGCCACCGTCAGCGCGCACACCGCGACGAGCAGATACAGCCACTCCGAGAGGGGTGAGTACGGACGGCGGTCGGTCAGGTCCAGACCCACGCGTACGACGGCGGCACCGACCGTCCAGCTCAGGACGATCAGCCCGACCGTCCCGACGAGGAGGCGGCGGGGCGGACGCGGGTCGTCACGGGACATGTGCCCAGCATGCCCGTCCGCGCGCCGCCCGAGGGTGAACACGGACGGCCCGGTCGCGCGAACTGTGAAGGTTCGGTAGACAGACTCCCGTCGGACAGGCACCTGACGAGACGAGGATCTCATGGCCACGACCGAACCGACCGAGTCCCGCACGGCGCAGACGCCGCCCACGCGGGACTTCCCCTTCTACGCCGGTGACCCGGTGCTGCTGCGGGGCCCGGCGTGGGCGATCGTCCTGGCCGCCGTCGCGGTCGCCTTCCTCCTGCTGGTCCTGCTGCCCGTGCCGGGCTCGCCGCTCGTCGGCGAGTGGGTCCGGGCGCTGCTGTTCATGGTCGTCCCCCTGGCCGCGCTCGCCGTGGTGGCCGGGCGGTCCTGGACGGCACTCTTCCACCGTGTCGGGTGGAAGGACGTGGGGATCATGGTCGGCTTCGCCGCGCTGAACGTCGTCGTCACGCTGATCGTCGGTGGCATCGTCCGGGCGACGACGGGCACGGCGACCAACGCGGCGGGCGCGGAGATCCTGGAGATGAGCGCGGGGGAGCGCGTGCTGCGGTTCGCCTCGATGGTCCCGCAGCTCGTCGGTGAGGAGCTGCTGACGATCCTGCCTTTCCTGGCGCTGCTCTACCTCGGGGTGACGCGGCTGGGCTGGTCACGCCGCGCCACGATCGTGACCGCGTGGATCGGCACGGCGCTGCTGTTCGGTGCGGTGCACCTGCCGACGTACGACTGGAACGTCGTGCAGTGCTTCGTGGTGATCGGGACCGCGCGACTCGTCCTGACGGTCCCGTACCTGCTCACCAAGAACCTCTGGGTCTGCGCCGGGGCGCACGTCCTCAACGACTGGACCCTGTTCGGCGTCGGGATCGTGGGCGCCGGCGCATCCCTCGTCGCCCTCTGAACGGAGCATCGGATGACCACCGACACCACCACCGGGATGCGCGTCCGCCCCACGGCGTTGGCCGGCCTGGGGGTGTTCCTGCTGTACCTCGCGCTGATCGTGCTGGTGCAGAGCACCAGCGGGGTCGACTACGACGACCTCGCCGCCTCCAGCCAGAACATCTGGCGCTTCGGCATCCTGTCGCTGGGCGTCGGGGCTCTCGCCGTCACCGCGCTGACCGTCTGGTTCGGGTGGTGGCGTGCGGCCACGGTGGAGACCGTGCGCAGTCGCAAGCGGTGGACCCTCGTCGCACCCGCGATCTACCTGGCCGTCGCGCTCGGCAACCTCGTCGTCACCGACTGGGGCGCGCTCGAGATCGGGTTCGTCCTGTCCGCCGTCGTGCTCGGAGTGACCGTGGGGTTCGCGGAGGAGCTCACCACGCGCGGCACGCTGCTGGTCGGCCTGCGAGGCACGATGCGCGAGATCGCCGTCTGGGCGACGACCTGCGTGCTCTTCGGCGCCATGCACGGACTCAACATCGTCTTCGGGGCCGAGGTCGGCAGCACCCTGCAGCAGGTCGTGGTCGCCGGGATGCAGGGGAGCGCCTTCTACGTGCTGCGCCGGGTCCTCGGGCGGCTGGCGTGGGCCATGGCGCTGCACGGGCTGTGGGACTTCTCGATCTTCACGCAGTCCGCCGCGCCCGGCGGCGACAACGTCCTCGGTCTGCTCGTCCTGCCGACGGCGCTGCTGTCGGTCGTTGCCGGGTTCGTGGTGGCCCGCGACGCCGGGCGACGGTCGGCGGGCGAGCCGCACGAGGCCGCCAAGCCGTGAGCCGCGGCCGGCGTGCGGGCCTGAGCCCGCGCGCCGGCCGCAGCCCCGCTGGTCCTCAGGCGCCGGTGCGCACGACCATCTTGCCGATGTTGCCGCCGCGCATCATGTCCAGGAACGCCTGGGGTGCGTTCTCGATGCCGTCGACGACGGTCTCGTCGTAGGCGATCCGGCCGTCCGAGAACCAGCCGGTCATGAGCTCGCGGAACCGCGGCGCGTGGTCGAGGTAGCCGCCCAGGGTGAAGCCGCGCAGGGTCAGGCTGCGCGTGGTCGCGTTCGCGAGGTTGTCCGGCCCGGGGGAACGCTCGGTGTCGTTGTACTGGGAGATGGCGCCGCACAGCGCGACGCGCCCACCGGTGTTCATCCGGTCCAGCGCCGCCTCGAGATGGTCGCCGCCGACGTTGTCGAAGAACAGGTCGACGCCGTCCGGCGTGACGTCCCGCAGCTGCTCGCGCACGGAGGCGTCCTTGTAGTTGAACGCGGCGTCGTAGCCGTACCGGCCGGTGAGCAGCTCCACCTTCTCCGGCGACCCTGCCGAGCCGATCACCCGCGAGGCGCCGAGCAGGCGGGCGATCTGCCCCACGGCGGTCCCGACGGCGCCGGCCGCACCGGAGACGAACACGGTGTCACCCTCACGCAGGTCGGCGATCGCCGTCAGGCCCACGTAGGCCGTCAGCCCTGTCATCCCGAGGATGCCGAGGTACAGCGACGACGGCGCGCCCGGGATCTCCGGCAGCACCTGGAAGCCGCGGGCGTCCTCCTGGACGACGTCGCGCCAGCCGTACTGGTGCTGGACGAGAGCGCCGACCTCGACGTCGTCCGACCGCGACTCGACGACGCGGCCGACGGCCGCGCCGGTCATGGTCTCGTCGAGGGCGAACGGCGGGACGTAGCTCTTGACGTCGTTCATCCGGCCGCGCATGTAGGGGTCGACGGAGACGAACTCGTTGACGACCCGCACCTGGCCGGGTTCCAGGTCGCCGTAGGTGACCTGGACGGTGCGGAAGGTGTCGGCGGTCGGCCAGCCGGTCGGGCGGGCGGCGAGCTGGACCTGGGTGGAGGTGGCCTCGGTCATGGGTGCTTCTCCCGGGTTCAGGGGACGAGGGTGGTTGTCGTGGTGACGACGGCGAGCAGCGGCAGCGCGCCCTGCACGACGGCGGCACGCCACTGGCGTGGTGACGAGACGAGCAGCACGAGAGCGGCGGCCAGCATCGCGCCCGTGCCTGCCAGGATCAGCGAGGCGCCGGCGATGCCCGGCCGCGGGCTGTCGAACGGCCCGGTCAGCAGCGTCAGGACGATGCCGGCGACGGCGATGATCGCGAGGAACAGGTTGTAGAAACCCTGGTTGAACGCGAGCTCGCGGGTCGCCGCCGCCTGCTCCGCCGTCGTGCCGAACACCGCCCGGGCGCGCGTCGTCCAGGCGAACGACTCGAGCCAGAAGATGTACACGTGCAGCACGGCAGCCAGGGCGGCCAGCACGAGTCCGGCGACGATCATCAGGTGCTCCTCGGCTCGCGGTGCGTCGGCGGTTCTGCAACGTTCGGTCCACAACGTATTCTGGAACGGTCGTTGCAGCAAACTCGGGAGCAAGAGATGGGCAGGGCGCAGACCTTCGAGACCGACCGCGTGGTGCGGGCGGCCCTCGGCGTGTTCTGGCGCACGGGGTACGAGGCGACGTCGGTCCCGGCGCTGGAGGAGGCGACCGGGCTGAACCGCTCGAGCCTCTACCACGCCTTCGGGTCCAAGCGCGGACTGTTCGACGCAGCCGTGCAGACCTACCTCGACGCCGTCGTGCGGCCGCGGCTGCGCCCCCTGCTCGCCGACCCGGTCGCCCCGGACGCCGTCGTCGCGTACCTCGCTGAGCTCCGCGAGGCGCTCGCGCGCACGGGAGAGATCCAGGCCGACAGCGGATGCCTGCTCGTCAACACCGCGGGCTCGCCGCTCTCGCGGGACGAGGGCGTGCGCCGCGTCGTCGCCGACTACCGGGCCGAGCTGCGGCACGCGCTCGGCCGCGGGGTCGGGGCGCGGTACGGCGAGCTCGACGCCCTCGAGCGCGACCGGCTCGCGGACCTGTGCACCGCGCTGGTCGTCAGCGCCTACGCGACCGTGCGGGTCGACCCGGCCGGGGCCGTCGCCGCCCTCGACGGTGCCCTCGCGCTGCTGGAGGTCGAGCGTCCCGGCTGACGCGGGCGGTCCCCGTGGTCCACACCTCCCTGGTGCAGGACCGGGGCGGCGCTGCCACGATGACGGAGACGGCCCCACCGGCACCCTGACGACGGACGGGCGATGGCGGAACGCACCAGCACGGGAACGAAGGTCGGCGTCGGGACGCTGACCGCCATGGTCGTGGGCTCGATGGTCGGGGCCGGGGTGTTCTCCCTGCCGAGCCGGTTCGCTCAGGAGACCGGGGTCGCCGGCGCGCTGATCGCCTGGGCCGTGGCCGGGGCGGGCATGCTCACCCTGGCGCTGGTCTTCCAGCGGCTCGCGGTGCGCAAGCCGGACCTCGACGCCGGGGTGTTCGCCTACGCCAAGGCCGGGTTCGGCGAGTACACGGGGTTCTTCTCCGCGGCGGGCTACTGGGCCAGCACCTGCGTGGGCAACGTGACCTACTGGGTGCTCATCATGTCCACCCTCGGCGCGTGGATCCCGGCCCTGGGCGAGGGGGACACGGTGCTCGCCGTGGCGATCTCCTCGGTGGGCCTGTGGCTGTTCTTCCTGCTGGTGCGCCGCGGGATCAGCGAGGCGACGGCGATCAACCGTGTCGTCACGGTCGCCAAGCTCGTGCCGATCCTCGTCTTCGTGCTGCTGGCCCTGCTCGTGTTCGACCCGGCGGCCTTCGCGAGCAACTGGGCCGGGGAGTCCTACGGCTCGCTGTTCGACCAGGTGCGCGCCACGATGCTCGTCACCGTCTTCGTGTTCCTCGGCGTCGAGGGGGCGAGCGTGTACTCCCGGCACGCCCGGCGCCGCGAGGACGTCGGGCGGGCCACGATCCTGGGGTTCACCAGCGTCCTGGCGGTGTTCGCGTCGGTGACGATGGTGTCCTACGGCGTCCTGCCCGCCGAGGAGATCGCCGCGCTGCGCCAGCCCTCGATGGCCGGGGTGCTGCGGGCCGCGGTCGGGGACTGGGGGACCGTCTTCGTCAGCATCGGCCTGATCGTCTCCGTGCTGGGTGCGTACCTGGCCTGGACCCTCATGGCGGCCGAGGTGCTGTTCGTCGCCGCGAAGGACCGGGACATGCCGCGGTTCCTGTCCCGCGCCTCGTCCCGTGACGTCCCGGTCAACGCCCTGGTGCTCACCACCGCCCTGTCGCAGGTCGTGCTGGTGGTCACCCTGTTCAGCAGCGACGCCTTCGACTTCGCCCTCGACCTGACGGCCGCGATGTCGCTCATCCCCTTCCTGCTCGCCGCCGCGTACGCGCTCAAGCTCCGCGCCACCCGGGAGACGTACGACGACGCCCGGCCCGGCACGTTGCGCCGCGACCTCGTCGTCGCCGTGCTCGCGACCGCGTACACCGCGTTCCTCGTGTTCGCGGCGGGGCTCGACCTGCTGCTGCTGTCCCTGGTCTTCTACGCGCCCGCGACGCTGCTGTTCGCGATGACCCGGCGGGAGCAGGGCCGCGGCGTGTTCTCCCCGGCCGAGCTCGTGCTGTTCGTGGTCGTCGCGGCCGGGGCGGTCCTCGGGATCGTCGGGCTGGCGACGGGCTGGATCACCCTGTGAGGAGAGGAGAACGACGGTGACGGACACGACCCCGACCCTCGGCGTGCACTCGGAGGTGGGTCGGCTCCGCAAGGTCCTGGTCTGCCGGCCGGGCCTGGCGCACGAGCGGCTGACGCCCAGCAACTCCGACGACCTGCTGTTCGACGACGTCATGTGGGTGGAGGCCGCCCAGCGCGACCACGCCGACTTCGTCGACGAGCTGACCGTCCGCGGGGTGGAGGTCGTCGAGCTGCACGACCTGCTCGCGCAGACGATGGCGGACCCGCAGGCCCGCTCGTGGCTGCTGGACCGCAAGGTGGTCCCGAACCGGGTCGGCCTGGGGCTCGTGGAACCCGCGCGGGCCTACCTGGACGGGCTGGCGCCGGCAGAGCTGTCCCGGTACCTCGTCGGTGGGCTGTCCACCGCCGACCTGCCCGACGACTACCGCACCGGCTACGTGTCCCTGGCCCACGAGTCGCCGGACGCCCGCGAGTACCTGCTCCCGCCGCTGCCCAACACGCTCTACACCCGGGACACCACGTGCTGGATCTACGGGGGCCTCACGCTCAACCCGCTGTACTGGCCGGCGCGCAAGGAGGAGACGCTGCTGATGAAGGCGGTCTACGCCTTCCACCCCGACTACCGCGACGCGACGGTGTGGTGGGGCGACCCCGAGGTCGACTGGGCCCAGGCCTCCCTGGAGGGCGGCGACGTCATGCCGGTCGGCGGCGGCGTCGTGCTCGTGGGGATGAGCGAGCGCACCTCGCGCCAGGCCATCAGCCAGCTCGCCAAGGCGCTGTTCGAGGCCGGGGCGGCGCAGCAGGTGGTGGTGGCCGGCATGCCGCGGCTGCGGGCGGCGATGCACCTGGACACCGTGTTCACCTTCGCCGACCGCGACCTGGTGACCGTCCACCCGCGGATCGTCGACGGCATTCACCCCTACGTGCTCTACCCGAGCGACAAGTCGCCCGGTGTCGAGGTGGTCGACGCCCGGGGCAAGTCCTTCGTCGACATCGTCGCGGAGGCGATGGGCCTGCCTCGCCTGCGGGTCGTGGAGACCGCCGGCGACGTGTACGCCTCCGAGCGTCAGCAGTGGGACTCCGGCAACAACGCCGTCGCCGTCGAGCCGGGCGTGGTGTTCACCTACGACCGCAACACCCAGACGAACGCCGCCCTGCGGAACGCCGGGGTCGAGGTGATCGAGATCGTCGGTGCCGAGCTCGGGCGCGGGCGCGGCGGCGGGCACTGCATGACGTGCCCGATCGTGCGCGACCCGCTCGACTGACCCGGTCCGTCACCGACGACCCCGGTACGTCGCCGGTGACGGCCGGCCGGGAGCCTCGCGCGCACCCCCGGCCGGCCGCCGCCGATCACCGGCCGCCGATCAGCCGCAGTCGAACGCGTCGTAGCCGACGCGCTCGGTGGCGGACACCTCCTCGCCGTCGATCGTGGCGGTGCCCGTCACGGTCGCCTCGCCGGCCGGGACGGACCCGGTGCGTGCCGGGAAGGCCCGGTAGACGCTCCCGCCCGGCTCGACGTCCTCGACCGTCCGGGACCCGTAGGGGGTGTCCACGGTGAGCGAGACCGGGACCTCCTCGGCGTGCTGCGCCCGCACCGCCACGTAGCCGCGGCCGCCCAGGCAGCGCTGCTGCACCGTCGCCTCGACGGCCGGACGGTCCCCGGCGTCGAGCGCCGGGAGCACGACCCGACCCCGCTCCTCGACGTTGCCCGCGACGTCGGTCGCCGCGAACTCGAGGACCTGCTCGGTGTCGGTCAGCGCCCGGGTGAACGGTTCGGTGTAGGTGCCCCAGAACGTGCCGGGACCCTCCCACTGGATCCGGTCCACACCGGACCCGGCGTCCGTCGCGGCGAGGGTGACCTCGACGCTCGTGCCGAGATCGCGCACCGTCGCCGTGGTCGCCGGGGCGGTGGTGTCGACCCGGAGGGTGCGCGACCCCTCGCCCACGTTGCCCGCGGCGTCCGTGGCGCGGACGGCCACGGTGTGCTCGCCGTCGTCCTCGAGCACGAACGGCCCGTCGTCGGGGGTCCAGTCCCCGCCGTCGACCGCGACCTCGACCGCGGGGGAGGGATCGCGGTCGTCGGTGGCCGTGACGGTGACCGTCGGGCTGCTCAGGAACCAGCCCGACGTCGCCGGGCCCGGCTCGGCGGACACGGTCACCGTCGGGGCGACGGCGTCCTCGCCGTCGTCCGGGGCCACCACGAACACGGTGGCCTCGGCGGCGACGTCCGTCCCGGTGACGTCGCCGGTGACGAAGAACAGGGTCCCGGCCTCCGCGTGGTCGGCCGGGTCGACGGCGTCCCACGTCACCGGGACGCTGCTGTCCCGCGTCCCGTCCGCGTACTCGGCGACCACGGTGCCGGGCAGGACCGGTGCGGTGCCCGCGAGCGTGACGACGCTGACGTAGTCGACGGCGACGACGTCGCCGGGCTCGCCGTCGCGCACGTGGACCGTGCCCTCGACCGGGGCGACGAGCTCGGGCGAGGTGCCCGCGACGGCGAACGACCCGGGCTCGGCCACGTCCTCGGCCGTGACCTCCTCCCAGCTCACCTCGACGGTCTCGACCCGGCCGTCGGTGTAGACCGCGTCGAGGTCGGCGGGCAGCTCGGGCAGCACGCCCACGTCGGTGGGCACGTGCACCGGCTCGTGGTCGATCGGCCCGTTCGGGTCGACCGGGTCGGGCTCTTCCACGCCACCAGTGCCCCAGAGCTCCCACTCGGTGACGCCCACGGCCGAGTAGGAGTCGACGTCGGTGCCCTGCAGGGCGTCGAGGTCCGCCCGGACGCGGGTCGTGGTGACCGGGTCGAAGGTCGTCTCGTTCGGGGTGGTGCGCTCGAGACCGAACCCGCTGGGGCTCGGGACGTCGACGAACTGCTCGGCGTCGGCGTCCCAGTACTGGATCGACCACGACGACGGCACCCGGACGTTGTCGCCGTTCGCGCCGGTCCCGTCCGTCCAGAAGGACATCACCGACCGGTCGACCGTCACCGGCACCGGCCACGAGTACTCCAGCCAGTGGGAGGCGGGGCGTTCCCCGCTCCACGTCGACCAGGCCTGCTCCCAGGTGCCGGTCGGCGCCACCTCGCCGTCGTGGACGGCGTCGAGGCGGTGCCACGGTGCCGTGTAGCTGGCCTCCGGCGTGCCGACCAGCGCCACGTTCGCGGGGTCGTCCTCCGCGGCCGCCGCCACGGCGGGGGCCGTGCCGCCGCCCGTCCCGGCCGTCCACAGGGCCGCGCCCGCGCCCGCGACCGCGAGGGCCAGGGCGGTGGCGCCGGCGAGGATCCGCCGCTGCCGCGAGCCGTCGGGGACGTGGCGCTCCCGGGCGCCGAGCGGGACGAGGACCGTGTCGTCGCTGTGCGTGCTCATGCGAACCTCGCCTTCCCCGCCGTGACCAGGATCCGTTGCCCGTCGCGACGGCTGAGGAGCCCGTCGGCGGAGAACTGCTCGACGGTGCTCTGCACCGTGCGCAGGAACGCGGCGCGGTCGGCGAACCCGCCGTCGGCCCAGACCGCGTCGAGGAACGACGTGCCGTCGGCGCGGACCGGGTTCGCCACCCGGCTGTCGCGGCCCGCGAACACGACGCGCGGCTCGGACCGCTCGACGTACAGGTGGTACTGGGTGTCGTCGCCGGACCACGCCGGCTCGAAGGTGAGGTCCCCGAGCCGGCGGTACCCGTCGCCCAGGTCGGTGAAGGCGCCGTCGAGCGTCCCGTCCAGGGCCATGTGCGGGTAGAGGGAGAGCCGGAGGAACTCGCGCGACGCGCTGCGTGCCACCAGCACGGTGGGGCCGTTCTCGATGCTCTGGATCGCCGGGTTGTCGATCGTGGGCACCGCACGGATGCTCAGCGGCATCGTGACGTCCACGACGTCGCCCGGCGACCAGTCCCGGGACACGCTGACGTACGTCCCGGGCGTCGCGTCCACCTGCTGGTCGACGCCGTTGACCGCGACGGTGAAGCCCCGGCGCACCCAGCCGGGGACCCGGAGCCGCAGGTCGAGCGGTCCGCTGCCCTGCACGGTGAGGCGGCTGGAGCCCTCGAGCGGGTAGGCCGTCTCCTGGACGACCGTGACGCCGCGCTCCGGCCACTCGAGCGTGGACGCGAGGTAGAGGTTGACGTAGACGGCGTCGCCGGAGGCGGTGCGGAAGTACACCGAGTCGCGGTACTTCACGTGGTTCTCGAGGCCCGTCCCGCCGCAGCAGCTCCCGGTGTTGCCGTACTCGCGCCACGTCCCGGGGTCGACGGGGTACATGTAGGTCACCTCCGGCGAGGTGTCGGACTGCACGTTCTTCTTCGACCCCACGATCTGGTTGAGGACGCCGCGCTCGTAGTACTCCATGTACCGCGGGTCGAGGGTGTGGAAGAACAGCAGCCGCGACAATTTGAGCATGTTGTAGGTGGCGCAGGTCTCGGCGTTGCGGGGACCGATGTCTCCGGCGACCGTGTCCGGCGGGCCCCAGTGCTCGCTCTCCCCGTCGCCGCCGTGGGCGTAGGTCCGGCCCGGGACGACCATGTCCCAGAAACCCTCGACCGCGTCGAGGTAGCGCTGCTCGCCCGTGAGGTCGTGGAGCTTGAGGTAGCCGGGGAACTGCGGGATGTGCTGGTTGGCGTGCAGCCCGTCGAGGACGTCGTCGCCGCCGGCGCAGGCGTCGACGAGCCGCGTCAGGTCGAAGCACCGCGCGGACTCGAGGTGCGTGTCGTCGCCGGTGATCGCGGCCAGGTCGGCCAGGGACTCGTTCATGCCGCCGTACTCGCCGGCGATGTAGAGACCCCACATCCGGTCGAGCTGCGCGCGCGGGAGCACCGACAGTCGGCCGTGGACCCAGTGCGCCATCGAGGCGGCGATCTCGAGGGCCTGGTCGTTGCCGGTGAGGGAGTACGCCTCCAGCAACCCCGCGAGGATCTTGTGGCAGGTGTAGTAGGGCGCCCAGATCTCGCCGTAGGGCGCGTACTCCTCGAGCCGGCTGAACTGCCACTCGCCGTACGCGGCGAGGAACCCGGGGTGGGAGTACCGGCCGGTCTCCGCCAGCGCCGCCTGGACCTCGCCGAGGCCGGTGACGATCGCGTCGACCTTGTCCGCGAAGACCTGCTCGCCGGTGCTCGCCCAGGCCAGGGCCACCATCGACAGGAAGTGCCCGCCGTAGTGGCCGCGCAGCAGGTTCGCGGTCTGGGTGTTCTCCCGGCCGGGGTAGTCGTCCGGGCCCCAGGCGTCCTCGTTCGGGTGCCCGAAGCCCTCCCACCCGCCGGGCGGGGCCGCCCCGCGGTCGTCGAGGCCCGCGTTGCGGCGGAAGACGGCGAGCACCCGGTCGACGGGGTACACGCGCGCCAGGTGCAGCATCTGGTCCTGGGACCGGGTGGCGATGCTGGGGGCGAGGTCGACGTCGGCCATCGCGAACGGCCGGGCCGTCCAGCCGTCGAAGGTGACGGTGCGGTCCAGGGACCGCAGGAAGCCGCGGCTCACCGGAGGTGCCGCCGGGGCGAAGGTGCGGACGGGCGGCGCGGTCGCGACGGCGGTCCCGCTGCCGGCGAGCGCGACGGCACCGGCCGTGGCGCCGGCGGCCATCGCGCCGAGGCGCAGGACGGACCGCCGTGAGTAGGTCGGGTCAGGCATGGTGGGTGGACTCCTCGTGTACTCGTCGTCGAGCCGTGGTGTCGTGCCCGGGGTCGCCGGGGGAGGACGACGTCGTCCTCCCCCGGCGACCCCGGGACGGTCTGCCCTCGTCAGGAGCAGTCGATCGCGTCGTGCTCGACCGTCTGCTCGGAGCTCACCTCCTCGCCGTCGACGACGCCCGTCGCGGACACGGTCACGGACCCCGCCGCGGCGGAGACGGACCGCGTGGGGAACGCCTGGTAGGCGTTCTCGCCCGGGGCCACGTCCTCGACCGTCCGGGTGCCGAACGGCGTCGTGAGGGTGAGGTCCGCCGGGACGGCGTCCTCGTTCAGCGCCCGCACCGCGAGGTAGGCCCGGCCGCCGAGGCAGCGGGTGCTCACCGTCGCCGTGACGTCGAGGTCGGGCTCCGACCCGTCGACACCCGGGTCGTCGGCGAGGACGCGCCACTCGGTGACGGCGACGGCCGAGTACGTGCTGCCGTCGCCGTTCGCCTGGAACGTGGCCCGCAGCCGGGACGTCGTCACCGGGTCGAAGCCCACGGTGGTGAACTCCGTCGTGCTCACGTCGTAGGGGTCCGCGCCGGTCACGGGCGCCCACCCCTCGGCCGCGTCGTCCCAGTACTCCATCGACCAGGAGTCCGGCGCGGCGACGCCGTCACCGGTGCCGGCGGGGGAGTCCTGCCAGAACTTCAGCTCCGTGCCGGTGAGCCGGATCGGACGTGACCACTCGTACTGCACCCACTGCGACGACGGGCGGTCGCCCGACCAGGTGCCCCAGAGCTGCGCCTGGCTCGGGTTCGACGGGTCGGCGTCGTCGTGGAGGGCGTCGACGCTGTTCCAGCCCGCCGTGTACGACGCCGACACCGTCGCGATCGGCCCGACGTTGCCGCTGAGCGGCCCGGAGACGTCGGCGGGGATCGTCACGGACCGCGGGGTCCCGACGTTCCCGGCGGTGTCGACGGCCCGGAACGACACCCGGTGCTGCCCCGTGTCGGGGGCGGCGACCGGACCGTCGTAGACCTGCCACTCGCCCGTGCCGACGGCGAACTCCACGCGCGCCACGCCCGAGGTCTCGTCGCTCGCCGTGACCGTGACGGTCCGTGCCGCGGCGTCCAGCTCGCCGGAGGCCTCCGGGGAGACGCTGTCGATCTGGACGTCGAGCGACTGCTCGGCCGAGACGTTGCCCGCGCGGTCGGTCGCGGTGGCGACGACGCGGTGGGCGCCCTCGCCGCTGACGTCGACCTCGGTGGACCGGACGTGGTTCGTGACCACGGGCTCGGCGTCGTCGACCGCCGTGGTCAGCACCACGCGCCCGCCGGAGTCGTCGGTGCCGTCGACGCGTACGCGCACGTCGGAGCGGAACCAGCCCTCGGCGCCGGCGCTGCCGAGCGGGGTGAGCGCGACGTCGGGGGCGGTGTCGTCGTCCGCCGGTGCCTCGGCCGGGATCACGGTCACGTCCGCGCCGACCCGGCCTCCGGCGTACCCGAGCACCGACCCCTCGACGGCGAACGTGCCGGGGGCGGCGACGTCCTCGGCCGTCACGTCGTCCCACCAGGCGGGGAGGTCGAGCGTCTCCCCGTCGGCGAAGGTGAGCGGGACCGTCCCCGGCAGGGCGGTCTCGCCGACCTCGACGGTCAGGTCGGGCGTGCCGACCGACACGGGCTGCTCGGCGTGCACCTCCCACTCCTCGACCGCGACCGCGGAGTACGTGCTGCCGTCGGTCGAGGCGTCCAGGACCGCCCGTACCTGCGTGGTCGTCACGGGGTCGAAGGTCGTGTCCTGGAACCCGTCGGTCCCGGTGCCGTAGCCGTCGGCGTCCGGGACCTCGGCCCAGCCGCCGGCGTCGGCGTCCCAGTACTCGATGTGCCACGCGTCGGGTGCCGCCACGCCGATGCCGGTGCCCCGGGGCTGGTCGTTCCAGAAGTCGATCCGGGACCCGGCCAGCCGCATCGGCTGGTCCCAGGTGTACTGCACCCACTGCTGCGGCGGGTTGTCCCCGGTGTACGTCCCCCACATGTCCGGGGGCAGGGGGTTCGGCCGCACGAGCTCGTCGTTGAGCGCCTTCGTCCAGTACTGCGTCGGGACGGGCTCGTTGGAGACGCGGACCGTGGCCTCGTGCGCGACGTTCGCCCGTGGAGTCGTGTCGCGCTCCGCCGCAGGCGTCGTGACGACCGGCTCCATCCGGGGCGGCGACTGGGTGTCGTCCCACTCGACGCGGTCGATCGCCACCGAGCGGCGGAAGTGGTTGCCGCCCTCGGCGTCGGCCGTGTGGTAGGCGATCCACCACTCACCGTCGAACTCCAGGATGCCGGGGTGGCTCGTCGTCGACGACACCGGCGCCAGGATCCTGCCGCGGGAGGTCCACGGACCCTGGGGCGAGGAGGCCGTCGCGTAGGCGATGCACGCGTGGTAGGTCGCGGGGGTGCACGACGACGTCGGCCCGGCGTTGTTCCCGGCGTACGCCAGGTAGTAGGTGCCCTCGCGCTCGAAGGCCCACGCCGCCTCGAAGAAGCCCTCGAGCCCCGAGACCGCCTGGATGTCACCGACGGGCGTGCGCATGTCCTGCTCGAGCTCGAGCATGCGCAGCGTGCCGAAGCTGCCCCACCAGACGTAGACGCGGGCGTCGGTGCCCTCGCCGTCGACGAGGACGGTCGGGTCGATGTTGTGGATCGTGTTCGGTTCCGGCGCGCGCTGGGAGATGAGGGGGCCGCCGACGTGGTCGGTCCACGGCCCGGTCGGCGAGTCGGACACGGCCACGCCGATGCCGAAGGCGTCGGACGCGGTGGTGTCCCGCTCGGCCACGGGGACGTACCAGTAGTAGCGCTGGTCGACGCCCTGGACGACCTGGCCGGCGTAGGCGCGGCCCGGCGTCGCCCAGTCGAAGACCTCCTCCGGGCGCATGAGGGACGGGTGGTGGGTCCACTCCCCGGCGTCGACGTCCGTCGTCCGGAACGCCCCCCACTCGTTCATGATGAAGTCGTTCTGCGTCGGGCCAGCCTCGTCGTGGCCCGTGTAGACGAAGAGCTGGTCCTGCGCGGTGTCGTTCCCCGGGGCGCCCGCGGGGACCACCAGGGGGGCCGGGTCGGCCGAGTAGTAGCTGCCGTCGGCGAGGATCGGGTTCTCGGCGGACGTGACGGTGTACGGGTCGGCGGCGGCCGCCGGGGCGAGCGTTCCGACGGTCGCGCCCAGCGCGAGGGTCGGTGCCAGCACCCCGACGAGCACGGCGGACCGGGTCCTGCTCCTGCTGCGAGGGAACATGCTTCTCTCCTGGGATCAGGGCCGCGCCCGGGGGCGCGGCCGGCGAGCGGCGGTGACGCCCCGGGCCGGAGCCCGGGACGTCACCGCCGCTGCGACGGCACCTCCGGTCAGCCGCAGCTCGCGGCCTCGTAGGCGCTCGTGACCGTCGACGAGGCGCCCTCGGCGTCCGTCGCGACCACGGTCGCCTCGCCGGCGTCGATCGACGCCGCGCGGGCCGGGAACGCCCGGTAGGCGTTCTTGCCCGGCTCGACGTTGGCGAACTCCTTCGACCCGAACGGCGTGTCGATCGTGACGGCGAGCGCCGCGTCGTCGTCGTTCGTGGCCCGCACCGCGAGGTAGACCTTCCCGCCGAGGCAGCGCGTCTGCGTCGTGACGGACACCTCCGGCCCGGCCGGCTGACCGTCGCCGACCGTGAGCGTCAGGGTCGTCGTCGTGGTGCCGGCGGTGCCGACGTACTCCGGGAGCACCAGGTCACCGTGGATCTCGTACACGCCGGGCGTCTCCACCACGGACGGGTCGTAGTCCCACTCGACGCCGATCGCCTGGTTGTCGCGCGAGCCGTCGTTGTACGAGACCTGGACCGTGGTGGGCAGCCAGGGCTCCTCGCCGACGTCCACGGTCTCGCTGAACTGCTCCGCGCCCTGGATCGAGATGCCGCCCGGGGAGTCCTCGGGCCGCACGTAGATCTGGGCCTCGGCGATCAGGCCGTACGTGGTGTTCGAGCCGTAGACGGTGAACGGGTCCACGTTGGTCTCGGCGACCATGTCCGGCGTGATCTCCTGCCAGGTGAAGTCGACCGTGCCGCGCTGACCGGTGGAGTAGACGACGTCGAGCGACGTCGGCAGGGTCGGCACGGTCCCCGTGACCGTGCGCATGATCACCGGGCTGGCCAGCTCGTCGACGGTGTCCCCGTTGACGCGCCAGCGCAGCACGCCGGTCCCGCCGGCGCCGCCCTGGATGCCGGTGATGCGGATCCGCAGGTGGCTCGCCTCGACCGGCTCGAACTCGAGCCGGTTGTACGTGTCGCGCTGCAGGGCGTCGGCGTAGGACGAGTCGCCGGTCAGGGTGACCGGCGTCCAGCTCTCGCCGTCCTGGCTGTGCTCGACCGTGTACGCGTCCGCCTGCGGCATGCGCGTGCCGCCCTGGTCGTCGTACCAGTAGATCTCGGTCGAGGCGACCAGGACCGGCGAGTCCCAGGCGTACTGGATCCACGCCGCGTTCGACTCGCTGGAACCGTTGTTCGGCTGGCCCCAGGTGCCCCAGCCGTTGCCCGCGCCAGGGCCCGAGCTCGAGGGCGTGCTCGGGTCGTTGACGAGGGAGGGGTTCTCCCACGACGCCGAGCCGCTGGTCGAGATCGACGCGGCCGCCCCGAACTCCGCGGAGGCCTCCTTCGCCGTCAGCTCGACCTCGACGTCCCGCTCCGTGGTCAGCTCGCCGTCGTCCGCGGTGAGGCGGAAGACGTAGGTGCCCTCGACGGTCCCGGTGACGGTCGTGGTCAGGGCGTCCGGGTCGCTGACGATGGCGGTGGCGCCCTCCGGGGTGGAGGCCACGGACCACGCGTGGGTGAGCTCGCCGCCCTCGGGCAGCCCGTCGTCGACGACGGTGCCCACGAGGCGCGTGGACAGGTTGCCGTCCTGGGTCAGGTCGGCCGAGGCCGTGACGACGGGCGGGTCGTTGACGACCGCGGGGACGTCGCGCCCGGAGTCGAAGACCTGGATCTCGGAGATCGCGGTCCAGCGGTCCGGGGTGTTCGTGAACGCCACCCGGACACGGTCCGTCGTGACGGTCGGGAACAGGGCCTCGTTGAACTTCGGTCCCGGGATCTTCGGCGCCTTGTACGTGTCCGGCACGGTGGTCCAGCCGCCGTCGCCGTCGGGCACCTGGATCGAGTACCGGCTGGGCTCGTGGTAGCCGCCGTCCTGACGGTCGCTGACGAACCACACCTTGACGTTGTCGAACGACGTCGGCTCGCCGAGGTCGAGCTCGACGTACCCGGTGTCGCCCTCGGTGCCGTAGTTGCCCCAGTAGGGCTCGTTGGCGGTCACGCCGTCCGTCACCGCGTCGAGGGACACGGGCCGCTCGGTCGCGCTGATCGCGCCGGGCGTGTAGTTCATCGACCCGGTGCCGGGCGTGTGGAACTCGCGCCACGGGGTCGGGCGCGGTCCGTCCTGGGTGGCCGACGACGAGAGCACCGCGTCGGTGGCCAGGTCGGGCGCGTCCTCGGTGGCGTCGATGCCGGCGGTCTTGAGGTAGGAGACCACGCGCTCGTCCTCGAGGGGGGTGTCGACCGCCGCGGGCAGGTCGGCTCCCTCGGTCCCGTCGACCGCGACGGTCAGGCCGTCGTCGGACTCCACGACCTCGTGCGCGGCCGGGTCGTAGACGAAGCGACCCAGGCCGTCGGCCGCGGCCTTGCGCTCGCCGTCGACGAACAGGCTGTAGCCCTCGCCGAGCCCGTAGTGCGAGCCGTCCGGGTCCCAGACGATCGTCAGGTCGTGGCCGTGGTACCGCAGGTTGTTGACCATGAAGTGGTCGTACCCGAGGTCGATCGGCCACAGCTCGATCTTGTCGTCGGACCGCGGCTGGATGCCGCCCATGTCCTCGACGTAGATGTAGTTCATGTTGCCGAGCATCACGTGGTTCGGGTTCACGCGGCTGTACGACTGCGTGTCCGGGTTCCAGTTCGCGTAGTACTCGGACTGGTTCGGGATCCGGGTGTCACCGTCCGGGTACACGCTCCACGCCATCCAGTCGAGCAGGCGGGCGGCGTACTCGGGGGTGATGTACTTCCCCTCCGGGTCGTAGTGGCGCAGGGCGGAACGCACCGCGCGGTACTGGACCGTGAAGTTGATGTTGGAGAAGTTGTTCGACCCGCCGATCCCGAACTTGTCCTTGTCGTACTGGTTCGCCGTGTAGAACGGGAAGATCGGGAAGTTGTCCCCGTAGCGCAGGAACCGGAACCCGTCGACGTACTGCTCCGCCTGGTCGGTCGGGATGAGGTTCTGGGCGTAGACGTCGTAGAGGTTCGACTCCTTCGCCGGGATGAGGTCCCGCTCGGCCTCGGACAGCGGGTTCTGGCTGCCCGCCGACGTGGCACCGTGCGAGGTGCCCGCGAGGAACATCCGCATCTCGTCGCTCCACAGCCGGCCGAGGATCGCGTCGCGGATCTGGTCGGCGGTGTCGCCCATCTCCTGGACCTTCGCGGCGTCGGCGCCGGCCATCTCGTAGAGCTGGCGGGCCGCGTCGAAGTCGCCCCAGACGTAGGCCGACTCGGGACGTTCGATCGTCCACGCCCCCGGCTCGCCGGTGCCGTCCTTCGGGTAGCCGAAGCTGATCGCGTCGGCGTCGTTGCCCGGCATGTAGTTGGTGTCGTAGGCGATCAGCTTGTCGTCGTTGCCGTCGTAGTGCTCGAGCTGCCCGACGCCGTCCCACTCGAAGTAGGACGCGAACCGCTCGGCGACGTCGGCGCCTCCGCCGTGGACGTTGAAGGCCTCCAGGCCCGCCGTGCCGAGGTACTGCGAGTAGTGGTTGTTCCAGCTCGTGTGGCCGGGGCTGTCCAGGAACGCGGACGAGCCGGACAGCTCACCGATGTTGAGCACCTGGCCGTACCCGAGGTACGGGTTGCGGATCCACTTGGTGTCCTGCAGGTGCATCGGCTGGGTGAGCGCGACCGAGTTCTGGTAGAGGTTCGACCCCTCGACGGTCGTCGGGTACTGGTAGACGTACCCGGGCTCGTTCGTGTCGAGGATGTTGTAGCGCTCGCCCCACCAGCGGTAGACGATCGCCTTCTCGATCGGGTCGCTGGGGACGTCGATGTAGGGGATGTCCTGGGCCCAGCGGCGGTTGAACTCCGTGACGCCCTGACGGAAGGCCTCCGCCGGCTCGAGCGCGGCGTAGTCCTCCAGGCTCGGGCGGGTGTCGGGCATCGACGCGCTGTACAGGGCGCCGACGACGGACAGGTCCACCGACCCCCCGGCGGGGACCGTGATCTCCCGCTCGAGGTTCGCGCCGGACCGCTCGAAGCCCTCGGCCTTGAGGTCGACCGTCACCGTGGACCACGGCGTGTCGACCAGACCGTTGTTCGCGCCGCTGGTGAGGGTGTGGCGGCCGGTCAGCTCGTCGGCCGCCTCCCCGGTACCCGTCGCGACGGGCGACGTCGCCCGGACCGTGAACGTGGCGTCCGAGTCGCCGTCGTTGGTGAAGGTGACCGCCGAGACGGCCACGTTGTCGTACGTGATGAACTTCTTGAGGTCGGCCGTGACCCCGGTCGAGCCGACCGTGTAGCGCGCCTTCGCGTGGCTGGGGGCGTTGAAGCGTTCGGCGCCGACCTCGGACACGTCCTCGCCGGGCACGGTCACGCGGTAGAAGTCGCCCAGGTTGTTCGGTCCGCCGGCGTGCGCGTCACCCGCGAAGCCCATGACGCCCCAGCTGCTGTTGCCGCGCAGGTAGAGCGAGCGCCCGCGGGTCTGCAGGACGCCGTTGTTCGCCGTCCCGGAGACCCCGAGCACGCGGTCCAGGTAGTAGTCGGTCCCGCCGGCCGCGAGGTCCTGGTCGAAGATCGACTGGTGCATCGAGCCGGCGGTCCACGGGACCCCGGGCTCGAGCGCGGCGGTCGTCTCGGCGACGCCGGCGTACGTCGGGTCGCCGATGTCCATGGAGTCCGTCGTGCCG
The DNA here is from genome assembly GCF_036689775.1 of Isoptericola haloaureus. Classification (NCBI taxonomy): domain Bacteria; kingdom Bacillati; phylum Actinomycetota; class Actinomycetes; order Micrococcales; family Promicromonosporaceae; genus Isoptericola; species Isoptericola haloaureus. Next base: position 341,742 of record NZ_JBAGLP010000117.1, read on the forward strand.
TCGGTGTACACGCCGACGTCGCTCTCGTTGCCGGGCACGACGTGGTCGTCCGCCGCCGCGGGGACCACCCCCAGCCCGGTCAGTGCCAGGGCGCCGGTCGTCGCGCATGCGACGAGCCTGCTTCTGCGTCTTGCTGACATCACCAAGTCCTCTCCGTCGGGAACCTGCAGGTGCGATCGGACGGATCCGCCGGGCCTGTCCGTCGAGGGCGGGCGTCGTGCACCGAGGGCGGATCGTCCTCGATCGCCGGTTGGGCGACAGTCAAGCACCGGTGCCGAAAGCCTGCAATGGCTTTCGGTGTTTTCGGCACCTGTTTTCGTGCCGGGCCGTCGGGGGAGCGGTGGCGCGAGGTGAGCGTGGCCCGGCCCGCCGGGACGCAGGACGGCCCCGTCGCGCCGTCTCCGGGGAGGCGACGCGACGGGGCCGTGGGGCCGCGGCGTGCGTGCGGGTCAGCCGGGCGGGCCGACCGGGCTCCGCTCCGCGCGGTAGCGCGCGGCCGACGCCGCGCCCTCGGCACGGGCGGCGGCGAGCAGGGCGTCCAGGCGCTCGCGGCGCGCGGCGCGCACCGCGCGGAGCCCCAGCACCGTCGCCACGGCGAGGAGGACCAGGAGGAGCTGGGGCCAGGGGATCGCCCAGGCGGTGACGGTGACGGTCTGCGGCGACGTGGCGGCGTCGACGCCGTCCGCGGGGGTGGGGGTGACCGTCAGGTCGACGGACACGGGGCCCAGGGGCCACACCCGGGGGACCTGGACGGAGGTGCGCACGCTCGAGCCCGGGATGAGGTCGACCGGCGTCGTCGGGGCGCTGCGGGCCTGCGGGACCAGCCCGGCCGCTCCGCTCGCCGCGGCCGCCTGGTCGACGGCGACCGCGACGTTGCCGGTGGCCGTCAGGGTGGCCTCCACGTCCACGGTGCCGGGCTCGAACGGGTTCCAGGAGGAGGCGTGCACCGCCGTCACGTCCGCCACGGCGACCGCCGCGGAGACCTCGCCGGGCACGTGGACGTCGACGCGGACGCCGACGCGGTTGCTGACCGTGACCGGCCCGTCGCTCGTCGAGACGGCGGCGGCCACGCCCGCCGGGTGGTCGCCGGGCACCGCGTCCTCGGGCACGGCGACGGTCAGGGGGATCACGCTGGTCTCGCCGGCGGCGACGGTGATCTCGTCCTCCAGCTCGATCCAGGCGCCGCCCCCGGCGGGTTCGACGTCGGCCGCCCGGAGGTCGAAGCTGCCGTTCGCGGTGAGGTAGCCGTCCGCCGCGGAGAGGTCGAAGGTGACGCTCGTGGCGCTGCTGTTCGTCAGCGCGACGTGCTCGGTCGTCGAGCGGCCGGGCTCCAGCTCCAGGGCGATGCGGCGCCGGCCGTCGGCGCCCTCGGCGTCCGCGGGGGTCAGCGACCAGGTGATGGTGTCGGTGTCGGCCGTGGTCACGGCCGGTCCGGGCGCGGCCGCACCGGCCGCTCCTGGGACGCCGGCGACCAGCAGGGCGGCCGTGCCCGCACCGGCCGCGAGGCGCGCGATGCTCCGGGGCATGGGACCTCCATTCGCGACGGGGTGCCTCGACGGCGTGCGCTCCCGCACCGCGGGGCCGCGCGCCGTCGAGGCACCGGGGCCTGCTCTCAGAAGGACTGCTCCATGAGGGTCAGGGTGATGGTGGACGAGTACGACCCGGCCTCGACGTCCGCCGGGGTGCGCAGCGCGAGGTCCGCGGCGACGTCCCACGTCCCGCTCTCCGCGCCCGACTCCCAGGTCGAGACGAGCAGCTCCTGGCCCGCCAGACCGGGGCCGGCGTCCACGGCGCTGTCCACGGGCTCGCCCTCGGAGACGAGTCCCGTGGAGCTCTCCGACAGGAGCGTCGGGGTCCAGCCCAGGTACTCCGCCCCGATCGTCTTCGTCCCGTCGGTGGCGTCGACGAACTCGCCGGCCTGGCCGAGCACGGCCCAGTAGTGGCCCTCGGGGACGTCGGCGGGGTCGCGGGTGTCGGTCACGGTGACGGTCGGCGTCGTCCCCACGAACTGCCGGGCGGACTCGTCCGAGCCCTCCTCGACGAGGTCGACCCCCTCGTTGGCGGCGACGGTCATGGACAGCTCGCCGCCGCCCTGGTCGGTGATGTCGACCGAGACGTCGATCCCCTGGTCGTCCACGTCCTCGGCGGCTGCGGTCCCGGCGCCCACGGTCGCCACCAGCAGCACACCCATCGTGGCGCCTGCGAACCATTGCGTCGTTGCACGTGCGTTCATTGACTTCTCTCCATCGATTCGTCCGGTGCGGTCCGTCGAGCCCGGCCCCGGAGGAGGGATCGCACCAGGTGCCGTCGTCGGCCGGTCGTGGCAGGACCGCGGTGTCCTTCCCCTCCGGAGAGCCGTGCGGGCTCAGCCGTCATGCTCACACAGATCCGGAAATAGTGAAAGGGGTTTCGTGGAGTTACGGTCTCAGTGCACCAGGATTTCGGGCGAATCGCCCGCTCACCGTGGGGACGCGCGAGCGGACGCCCCCGTCCCTGCGCACCGCGGGTCGGGTGCGTAGGGACGAGGGCGTCCCGTCGTCCGTGGTCGGAGGATCCGTCCGCGCGGTCAGGCGACGCGCGGCCCTGTCGAGGCGCGCGGGATGAGGCGCGGGGCCACGACGTGCACCCCTTCGTCGGCCCGTCCGCCGATCGCGTCGAACAGGAGCGCGGCCGCCTGTCGTCCCAGCTCCTCCAGGCGCATGTCGATGCTGGTCAGCTGCGGACGCGCGTTGAGCGCGAGGATCTCCCAGTTGTCGTGGCCCGTGACGGCGACGTCGTCGGGCACCTTGCGACCGGTCTCGCGCAGCGTGTCGAGGACGCCGCGGGCGATCTGGTCGCTGCCGCAGATGATCCCGTCGATGTCGGGGTGCTGGGCGACGACCAGACCGGCGGCCGTGCGTCCCCACTCCTCGCTCCACGCGCCGTAGAGGGCGTCGCCCTGCACGATCTCGGCGCCGGCCGCGTCGAGGACCTCGCGCGCGCCGTCGACACGGTCGTGGGCGGCGCCGTAGTCCGAGTCGCCGGTGATGAGCGCGATCCGCCGCCGGCCGCAGGCGAGCATGTGCTCGGCCGCCTGCCGCCCGCCGAGCCGGTTGTCGGTGACGATCGAGGTGTCGTGCGGGTTCTCGGACGGTGCGTAGGCGTAGACGACCGGTACCGGCAGCGGTCCGAGGGAGGGGCGCGGGTCCGGGCGGGCGCCGACGACGATGAGGCCGTCGATGCGGCGGCCGAGCAGCGTCTGCACGTGGTACTTCTCGCGGAGCGCGTCGCCGCGCGCGTCGCAGAGCAGCACGGAGGTGCGGCCGTTGCCGGCGGCGTCCTCGGCACCCATGAGGGTCGGGATCGAGAAGCGGCCCTCGAGGTCGTGCGTCACCAGCCCGATCGTCCCCGACCGGCCGCTGATGAGGTTCTGCGCCATGGCGTTCGGGGAGAACTTCAGCTGCTCGGCGGCGGCGAAAACTCGTGCCCGGGTTTCGGCCTTCACCTGGCTCCGGCCGTTCAAGGCTTTCGAGGCCGTCGCGATCGAGACCCCGGCCATCTGGGCGACGTCGGCGAGAGTGGCTGGCCTGCGCTTCTTCTCAGGCTTCGTCGGCATCGGGGACCTTCCGTCGGCTCGGCGTCGGCACACTCGTCGTCCGACCTACCGACGACTATATCGGGCAGCGAGGTTGCCGTCAGTCCTTGACACCGCCCGCGCGAGAACCTAATGTGCCGAAAAGGCTTTCGGCCTCGCGTCCGTACCGGACGTGCACGTTCGACGACGAACTGAGGAGAGCACGATGACGTACCGCACCTTCCGGGGCGCGAAGGGCCTTGCCGCGGTCACCGTGGCCGGTCTGGCGCTCGCCGGACTGACCGCCTGCTCCGACGGCGGCACCAGCGCCGGGAGCGAGCCGGCGGAGATGTCGGCCACCGGCACGGACGACGGCACGACGCTGACGATGTGGACCCGGGCGCCGCTGGAGCGCCAGGCGCGCACCCTGGTGGACGCCTACAACGCCTCGCACGAGAACCAGGTCGACCTGGAGATCGTCCCCAACGACGACATGGAGGGCAAGGTCGGCGCCGCCGCCACCAACGGCGAGCTGCCGGACCTCCTGGCCGGCGACGTCGTCCGCCTGCCCTACTGGGTCACCAACGGCCTCTTCACCGACCTGACCGCCCAGATCGACGGGCTCGACTACGTCGACGACATCACCCGCGGCCACGTGGACGCCGGGACCGACGTCGACGGGAACAAGCACACCCTGCCGTTCGTCACCGACATCTCGGTCATGGCGTGGAACAAGGACCTCTACCGCGAGGCCGGTCTGGACCCGGAGCAGGGGCCGACGACCGTGGACGAGTTCCGCGAGCACGCCGAGGCGATCGCCGCCCTGGACAAGGACGGCGTCTCCGGCACGTACTACGGCGGCAACTGCGGCGGGTGCCTGGTCTTCACCTGGTTCCCCTCGATCTGGGCCTCCGGTGAGGAGGTCCTCTCCGAGGACGGTCGCGAGTCGCTGCTCGACTCCGAGACCGCACAGGCCGTCTACGACGCCTACGCGGCGATGAACGACGCCGGTGCCGTCGGTGCCGGCTCCGAGGAGGAGAACGGCGCCACCTGGACCGCCCCCTTCTCCAACGGCAACGTCGGCGTGATGCAGTACCCGAACACCGCCGTGTACGCCGCCCAGGAGGCCGGCATCGACGTGGGCGTCGGGGGCATCCCGGGCGTCGACGGCGGGCAGTCGACCTTCCTCGGCGGTGACGCCATGGGCATCTCGAAGGACTCCGAGAACGTCGACCAGGCCTGGCACTTCCTCTCCTGGATGCTCTCGGACGAGACGCAGCTCGAGGTCGTCGCCCAGAGCGGTGACGTCCCCGGCCGCAACAGCCTGCTCGACAACGAGTACGCGCAGGAGAACCCGCTGGCGCTCACCATGAACCAGCTCGCGGCCGACGGCCGGACCCCGGTCGCTGACTACTTCTCCGAGGCCTTCAACGCCGCCAACAGCCCGTGGCTGACGCTCACGCGCAACGCCACCTTCGGGCAGACGGGAACCGTGGCCGAGGACAACGAGGCCATCACGGCCGTCCTCGACCAGTGACCGTGCCGGGCGGCAGGGTCCCTGTGCCCTGCCGCCCGCGCACCTCCTGCCCGGACCCTCTCTGGAGATCTGATGTCCATCGCTCCCACCCGTCCCCGGGCCGTCGCCGCGGGGACGCCGGACGCCCCGCCGCCACGGCGCCGGCGCCGTGACCGCGGCGCCTGGCAGGGCTGGATCTACGCCAGCCCGACCGCTCTGCTCGTCACCCTGCTCTTCGTCGTGCCGCTCGTCCTCGTCGTGTGGATGTCCGGCGCGGACTGGACGCTGCTCGGCGGCAACTCGGGGGTCAACTTCCCCGAGAACTTCGTCGAGGTCGTCAACCACCGGCTGTTCTGGCCGTCGGTCTGGTTCACCCTGAAGTACACGGTGATCACCACGGCCATCCTCATCGCGCTGGCTCTCGGCCTGGCGATGCTCGTGCAGGAGAGCACGCGCTGGCGCGGCATCCTGCGGACCTCGTTCCTCGTCCCGACGTCGCTGGGCCTCGCCTCGGCGTCCCTGCTCTTCTACGCCCTGTACTCGCCGCAGGTGGGACCGGTCTCGCCGGCCCTCGAGGCGCTCGGTCTGGCCGACGCGAACGTCAACGTGCTCGGGACCCCGTCGGGCGCCCTGTGGTCGACGGTCATCCTCATCGTCTGGCGGTTCGCGGGCTTCTTCATGCTCCTGCTGCTCGTGGGCCTGCAGGGGATCCCGCACGAGGTGTACGAGGCGGCACGCATCGACGGCGCCCGGCCGTGGCAGATCTTCGGCCGCATCACGCTCCCGCTGCTGCGCCCGTCGCTGGCGATGAGCACGATCCTGTGCGTCACCGGGTCCCTGCTCGCCTTCGACCAGTTCTTCATCCTGACCAAGGGCGGCCCCGACGGGTCGACGATGACGGTCGTGCAGCTGATCTACAGCTTCGCCTTCGAGTCCAAGCGGGACCTGGGCATGGCCGCCGCGCTGTCGGTGATCGTGCTCGCCGCCCTCGTGATCATCAACATCGTCCAGCTCAAGACGCTGCGGCGTTCGCCGGACGAGTGACAGGGAGCCCGTCATGACTCGACTCAACCGCCTCGCCGGTCGCACACCGTTCTACGTGCTGACCGGTGGACTGGCGATCATCTTCCTCTACCCCATCATCTGGACGTCGATCTCCTCGGTGTCCCCGCAGCCCGGCTCCAACCAGGTCGACGGCTTCGGGTGGGGCAACTACGAGACCCTCGTGGCCTACCAGGACGGCGTCTGGCACTACCTGGGCAACTCGCTCGTCGTCTCGGCCGTGGCCGTGGTGACGACCCTCGTCGTCGCGACGCTGGGCGGGTACGCGTTCGCGCGCTTCACGTTCCCCGGCAAGGACGCCCTGTTCCTGCTCACGCTGGCCATCCTCATGGTCCCGTACGCGGCGCTGCTGGTACCGCTGGTGATCTGGCTGAAGAACATCGGCCTCAACGACACCCTCGTGGGCGTCGGGCTCGTGCTGGCCGTGTTCCAGCTGCCCTTCGCGACCTTCATGATGCGTATCGCGTTCGAGGCGGTGCCGCGCGAGATGGAGGAGGCGGCGCTGGTCGACGGCTGCGGCACCTTCTCCGCGCTGCGCCGGGTGCTCCTGCACGCGGTCAAGCCGGGTCTGATCACGATCGGGCTGTTCGCGTTCCTCGCCGCGTGGAACGACTTCATGGTGCCGCTGTACCTGGTCAGCGGTGACAACCAGCCGCTGCCGCTGGCGCTGGTCAACATGCGGCAGCAGGTGATGGGCGTCATCGACTACGGGGCCACGCAGGCCGGCGTGGTCGTGCTGACGATCCCCTGCATCCTGCTGTTCCTCGTGCTGCAGCGGCACTACGTCAACGGATTCATGTCAGGAGCGTTGAAGGGATGAGCGTGACCACGACAGCGACGAGGCGGCCCGTGCCGGTGATCCCGGCCCGCGGTGCCCTGCGTCCCCTGGGGCTCGACGAGGTCGAGCTGACCGGCGGCTTCTGGGCCGAGCGCCAGCGGCGCAACGCCGAGGTGTCCATCCCGCACTGCGACCACTGGGAGTCCCGGGTCGGCTGGATCGACAACTTCCGGCACGCGCTCGCCGGGACGGTCGAGCAGCGCACCGGGCGGGAGTTCGCCGACTCCGACGTCTACAAGCTCCTGGAGGCGATGGCCTGGGAGTCCGGCCGCACGAGCGACCCCCGCCTGGACGCGCGGATCGAGGAGATCGCGCTCCTGGTCGAGGCGGTCCAGGACGACGACGGCTACGTCAGCACCAAGTACGGCCGGCCCGGGCAGGAGCCGCGCTACACGGACCTGGCCTGGGGGCACGAGCTCTACTGCTTCGGTCACCTGATCCAGGCCGCCGTCGCCCGCCTGCGCACCGGGCACGACGACACCCTCGTGCGGGTGGCGCGGCGCGCCGCCGACCACGTCTGCGTCGAGTTCGGCCCCTCCGGGCGCGACGACGTCTGCGGCCACCCGGAGATCGAGGTGGCGCTCGTCGAGCTCGCCCGGACCACCGGGGAGGAGCGCTACCTCGAGCAGGCGCGGCTCTTCCTCGAGCGGCGGGGGCGCGGCAGCCTGCCCGACATCGAGTTCGGCCGGGCCTACTACCAGGACGACGTGCCGGTCCGGGACGCCGAGGTGCTGCGCGGCCACGCGGTCCGCGCGCTGTACCTCACGGCGGCCGCCGTGGACGTCGCGGTCGACACGGGCGACGACGAGCTCCTGCAGACCGTCCGCGACCAGTTCGCCCGGACGCTCGCCCGCCGGACGTACCTGACCGGGGGCATGGGGTCGCACCACCAGGACGAGGCCTACGGCGACGACTTCGAGCTGCCGTCGGACCGCGCCTACAGCGAGACCTGCGCCGGCATCGGGTCGGTGATGGTGGCGTGGCGCCTGCTGCTGGCCACCGGCGACACCCGGTGGGCCGACGTCGTCGAGCGCACGATGTACAACGTCGTGGCGACCTCGCCGTCCCGCGCCGGCGACGCCTTCTTCTACACCAACCCGCTGCACAAGCGGGAGCCGGGGGAGGAGGCCGACCCCGACGAGGCCAGCCCCCGCGCGCTCTCGCGCCTGCGGGCCCCGTGGTTCGAGGTGTCGTGCTGCCCGACCAACGTCGCGCGGACCCTGGCGTCGTTCGCCGCCTACGTCGCGACCGTCTCGGACGACGGCGTGCAGATCCACCAGCACGTGCCGAGCCGGATCGCCACGACGCTCGGCGACGGCCGCGAGGTCGAGCTCGAGGTCGAGACGTCCTACCCCGACGACGGCGACGTCGTGGTGCGGGTGGTCGCGGCGCCGGCGGGGGAGGTCTCGATCTCCCTGCGGGTGCCCGAGTGGTCGGTGGGTCGGGCGAGCCTGGACGGGGAGCCCGTCGACGGCCCGGTGGCCACGACCCGTCGGCGCTTCGCCGCGGGGGACGAGGTCCGGCTGCGCCTCGACGTGCAGCCGCGGCTGACCGTGGCGGACGACCGGGTCGACGCCGTGCGCGGCTGCGCCGCCGTCGAGCGGGGCCCGCTCGTGCTGTGCGTCGAGTCGACCGACCTCCCGGCCGGCGTCGGCGTGGACCGGGTCCGGATCGCGGCGGGCGCCGTCCCGCACGACCTCGAGGACGGCGTGCACGTCTCCGGCGAGCTCGTCGAGCGGGAGGAGGGTCCCTGGCCGTACCGGTCGCGTCCCGCGACCGCCCCGGGCGCGACCCTCGACGTGCGGCTCGTGCCGTACCACGACTGGGCGAACCGGGGCCCCAGCACGATGCGCGTCTGGATCCCGCAGGAACGCCCGTGACCCGCGCCGGTCGCGCGCGCACCACCGCGCGACCGGCCGGCCGTGGGGCCCGCGTACGCTGGTCCCATGGCCGACAGTCGTGGTGTGAAACCGCCCGTCATCGCCGACGTGGCGCGGGTGGCGGGAGTGTCGGTGCCGACGGTGTCGCGTGTCCTGAACGGTTCGGTGCCGGTGAGCGCCGAGCGCCGGGACCGGGTGCTGGCCGCGGTCAAGGAGCTGGGCTTCCGCCCCAACGGGGCCGCGCGGGCCCTGGCCAACCGCGGTCAGCCCATGATCGCGGTCTTCGCCGGCAACACCACGCGCTACGGCTACGCCTCCACGCTGCAGGGCATCGAGGAGGCGGCCCGGCAGGCCGGGTACATGGTCGTGATCTCGGTCGTGGAGTCGGCGCGGCCGGAGATCGCCGAGCAGGCGATCGACCACGCGCTGCGGCAGCCGCTCGCGGGTGCCGTGGTGCTGGAGTTCGACCCCCCGGGGGCCGCGGCGCTCCGGGCCGTGCCGGCCTGGCTGCCCAAGGTGGCCGCCGCGGCCGGGAGCAGCTCCGGCGGCGAGTCGGTCCCGCACGCCTACATGGACGACCGTCTCGGGGCCTACCGTGCGACGCAGTACCTCCTCGACCTGGGGCACCGGACGGTCCACCACGTGTCCATCCCGTCGGTGGGCACCGAGAGCGCCCGCCTGGTCGGCTGGCGCGAGGCGCTCACGGAGGCCGGTGCACCCGTGCCGCCCGTGATCGGGGCCGACTGGAGCCCGATGTCCGGGTACGACGCCGGGTCCCGCCTCGCCGCCGACGACGAGGTCACCGCCGTCCTGGCGGGCAACGACGAGCTCGCGATGGGCATCGTCAAGGCGCTGGGCGACCAGGGTCGCCGGGTGCCCGACGACGTGTCCGTCGTCGGCTTCGACGACCATCCGCTGAGCGGGCTGTGGTCGCCGCCGCTGACCACCGTCCGACAGGACTTCGTGGCGCTCGGACGCCGCGTCGTCGGCCTCCTCCTGGACCAGCTCGCCCCGGGGACGACGGCGTCGTCGGTCCGGATGGTGCCCGACCTGGTCGTCCGGGCCTCGACCGGTCGGGTCGAGGCGGCCGTGCACACCGCGTCCTGAGCGCTCCGGCACCGGATCCCGGGCGCCGGGCCGTGCGGCGTCGTGAAAGCGTCGATCAGATTGCGACCACCAGTTTTGATGTGAGCGTTGCCATTTCTTCTGATCTACGCTTTCATGGTGGCCACGCGACGACGCCAGAGGCACGGGAGCCACGATGGACAGCACGACCCACGACCGCACGACCCTTCCCCTGTGGGAGCGGGGTGCGCACCTCGAGGTCTCCTGGTCCGACGACTCCCCGGTGACCGCGTACGTCGGCCACGCGGCGGAGGACGCCGCGGGCCGGCACGTCCAGCCGCTGGTCGAGATCCTCGCCGTGGGGCACGGGCACGCCCACGCGAACCTCCGGCACACCGCCACCGCCGTCGGCGCCCGCCTGCGGTACGTCGACCACGAGGTCGGGACGGGGGCGGGGCGGCGCGTCGTGACGGTCCGCCAGCGGGACGAGGTCACCGGTCTCGAGGTGACCTCGCACCTGGTGCTCCCGGACGGCCGCACGTCGCTCCAGGCCTGGACGACGGTGCACCACGGCGGCGAGGAGGAGATCGTCCTCCAGGCGGTGTCGTCCCTCGTCGTGGGAGACCCGGTCGGCGCCGGGCCCGTCGCCGACGTCCAGGTGGTCGAGGGCAGCAGCGAGTGGCTCGCCGAGTCCCGGTGGACGACCCGCGGACTGCGCGACCAGGGCATGCTCGCCGAGGCCCACCTCGCGGTGCACCAGCAGCAGGACGCGCGGGGGAGCCACGCCGTCGTCGGCCGGGGCGCCTGGTCCTCGGGCGAGCGCGTGCCGGCGGGCGCCCTCGCCTCCCGGACCTCCGGGCTGGGGCTCGCCTGGCAGGTCGAGCACAACGGCCCGTGGCGGGCGGAGATCGCCGAGCGGCTCACGGCCGCGGGCGACGGGACGGTGTCGCTCGGGCTGTTCGGGCCGACCGACACCGACCACGCCTGGTCCCGCGTGCTGCGCCCCGGCGAGACCTTCACGAGCGTGCCCGTGTCGATCAGCGCCGTCGTCGGCGGCTGGCAGGACGCCGTGGCCGAGATGACGCGCCACCGCCGCCACCTGCGGTCCGCCCCGCGGGCCGGCGGCGCGATCGTCTTCAACGACTACATGAACACCCTGATGGGGGACCCGACCACCGAGAAGCTGCTGCCGCTGATCGACGCCGCGGCCGCGGTCGGCGCGGACTACTTCTGCGTCGACGCGGGCTGGTACGACGACGACGGCGACTGGTGGGACTCGGTCGGGCTCTGGGAACCCTCGCGGGCGCGCTTCCGCGACGGCGGCCTCGACCGGGTGCTCGACCACGTGCGGTCCGCCGGGATGGTCCCGGGCCTGTGGCTCGAGCCCGAGGTCGTCGGTGTGCGGAGCCCGCTGGCCGACTCGCTGCCGCACGAGGCGTTCCTGCAGCGGCGCGGGACCCGGGTGGTCGAGCAGGGACGGTACCTGCTCGACCTGCGCCACGAGAGCTCGCGCAAGCACCTCGACGCCGTGGTCGACCGCCTCGTGGACGACATGGGCGTCGGCTACCTCAAGCTGGACTACAACGTGACGCCGGGCGTCGGCACCGACCGTGCCGCGGACAGCCCTGGCGACGGCCTGCTCCAGCACGCGCTCGCGTACCAGTCGTGGCTCGACGGCGTGCTGCAGCGGCACCCGGACCTCGTCGTCGAGAACTGCGCCTCGGGCGGGCTGCGCGCGGACTTCGCGATGCTGTCCCGTCTCGAGCTGCAGTCGACCTCCGACCAGCAGGACGCGCTGCTGTACCCGCCGATCGCGGCCGGTGCCCTGGTGTCGATCCTGCCGGAGCAGGCCGCGAGCTGGGCCTACCCCCAGCCGGACATGAGCGCCGAGGAGATCGCGTTCACGATGATCACCGGGATCTCCGGGCGCCTCTACCTCTCGGGCCGGCTCGACCAGATGGACGCCGCGCAGCGGCGGCTGGTCCGCGAGGGGGTCGAGGTCGCCCGCTCCTGGGACGACGCCGACCTCGACGGCGCACCGTTCTGGCCGATCGGCCTGCCGTCCTGGGAGGACGACTGGGTCGCCGTCGGCAAGTCGTCTGCGACGCACAGCCGGATCGCGCTCTGGGCGCGGTCGGGCTCCGCCACGACGATCGACCTGACCGTGCCCGAGGGCACGGCCGAGATCCTCTACCCGCGCGCGGCCACGGACGACTGGGAGGTCTCCGAGATCGCGCCCGGCCGTCTGCGGGTACGCGCCGGAGCCGCCCGGCCCGGCGCACGCCTGCTGCAGATCACCCACCCGACGGGCTGACCGACCGACCAGCCCCCGTCCGCACCGGGTCATCGACGACCCGGGAGCATCGAAGGAGTCGATATGAAGAAGTATCTGACAGCGGCCGCCGCCCTGGCCTCGGTCGCGCTCGTCGCGACCGGCTGCAGCGACCCGAGCGTCTCGGAGGCCGAGCCCGCCGCCGGCGACGGTCCGACGGAGGAGGCCGGCTACTGGCCGGAGCCGACCGCCGACCTCAGCGGCACCAGCCTGACGATCTGGGCCGCCCAGAACTCGACCACCGTGCCGGACTCGGTCGTCGGCGAGTTCGAGGCCGCCACCGGCGCCGAGGTCGACGTCGTCACGATCCCGGACCCGTACGAGCAGGGCGTGCAGACCAAGGTCGCCACGGGAGACCTGCCCGACCTGGCCTTCTGGCAGCCGACGGCGTCCATGCTCACGGCCCTCAACGCGCCGACGAACCTGCAGCCGCTCGACGACGCGCCCTGGCTGGACAGCTTCAGCCCCGGCGTGCGGGACATCACCGGCTTCCTGGACGACACCCGGTACGCGGCCCTCATCAGCAGCCCGGCCGTCGAGGGCGTCTATTACAACAAGGAGGTCTTCGCCGAGCACGGGATCACCGGGACGCCGGCTGACTGGGACGAGTTCCTCCAGATCGCCCGCGACCTCGAGGCCGAGGGCCAGACCCCGTTCTTCGAGATGGCGGGCGACCGGTGGGCGACCCAGTGGTGGGTGCAGGTCCAGCTGGCCGACGCCGCCGCCGACGGCCTCTGGGACCGGATCAACACCGGTGAGGAGGCGTTCACCGACGAGACCGTCCTCGGGGCGATCGAGACCTACCAGGGCCTGATCGACGAGGGCCTGTTCAACGAGGACATCGCCACGGCCACCTTCGAGGACCAGGGCGACGCGCTGCTCGCGGGCGACGCCGCCATGGCGGTCCAGGTCAACTCGTTCTTCGGGCAGCTCCAGGCCAAGGCCGACCCGGCCGAGCTCGACGAGACGATCGGGTTCTTCCCGATCTCTCCGAGCGGCAACGTCGGCACCTTCATCCCGGACCAGTCCAACGCGCTGGTCGCGTTCCGCACCGGCGACGCCGACCGCGAGGCGGCCGCCCGCCAGCTGCTGTCCTTCTGGCTCGGCGACGGGTACGAGGGCTTCGTCGAGGCGCAGAACACCGTCTCGCTGCGCACCGACGTCACGACGCCCGACTCCGTGCCGCAGGCGCTGCTCGACGTGCACGACTCCCTCGGCGACTCCGTCGGGTCGATGCAGGCGCTCGCCGTGGCCAACCCCGACCTCTACATCTACCTGGCCGACATGATCCAGGGGACCACCACCCCCGCCGAGGTCGCCCAGCAGACCCAGGACCAGTTCGCCCAGCTCGCGCGCGCCCAGGGCGTCGAGGGCTTCTGACCGACCGTGGTGCCGGGGCCGGACGTGTGTCCGGCCCCGGCACCGTCGAGGTGATGACGTGACGACCCCAGACCTGGCCACCCGGCCACCACGCACCGAGCCCGCGCCGTCCGCCCGCGGTCCGCAGCGCCGTCGGCCGCAGGACCGCCACCGGGCGAACCACCCCGCGCGGTTCCTGCTCCCGGCGTTCGCCGTGCTCGCGGTGTTCTTCTTCCTGCCGACGCTCTTCAACTTCGTCTACGCGCTGACCGACTGGTCCAGCTTCAAGGCCGAGATCGGCTTCGTCGGGCTGCAGAACTTCCGGGACCTGATCACCAGCGGGACCCTCCTGGCCTCGCTGCGCATCACCCTGGTCTACGCGGTGCTCGTCGCGATCTTCCAGAACCTCTTCGGTCTGCTGCTGGCGCTGCTGCTCGAGCGGGACACCCGGGTCAACCGGTTCGCCCGCGTGATGTTCTTCGTGCCCGTGGTGATGTCGGCCCTCGCCGTCGGCTACGTCTTCCAGGCGCTGCTGAAGCCCGACGGCGCGGTGAACCAGGTGCTGTCGGCGGTGCTCGGGCAGCAGATCCAGATCCCGTGGCTCGGGAGCACCACCTGGACGCTGGTCGTCGTGGCGCTCGTGCACGCCTGGAAGTGGATGGGGCTGTCCATGCTCATCTACCTCGCGGGCCTGAAGACCATCTCCGAGGACGTGCTCGAGGCGGCCCGCCTCGACGGCGCGTCGGCGTGGACCACGTTCCGCGAGATCCGGTTCCCCCTGCTGGCCCCGGCCGTCACCTTCAACGTGGCCACCGCGCTGCTCGGGTCGATGAACGGCTTCGACATCGTCCAGGCGACCACCGGGGGAGGCCCGGCGCGCACCACGGAGGTCCTGAACATCTTCATCTTCCGCACGTTCGGCCAGGGCCTGTTCGCCCAGGCCACGACCATGAGCCTGGTGCTCTTCGTCGTCGTGGTGGCCCTCGCGTTCCCCGTCATCCGGACCCTGCGCAAGCGGGAGGAGGTCCTGTGAGCACCACGGCCGTCACCCCCACCCCCGCCCGCACCCGGCGGCGCTCCGTCGCGGACCGCCACGGCGTGTGGCGGCGCCTGCAGCCCGTCGTGGCGGTCGCGGCGGTCGTCGTCCTCGTCGCGGCGCCCCTGTGGGTCGTGCTGGTCACCGCCGGCAAGACCCAGGCCGAGGCGCTCAACCCGAACCTCGCGCTGCCGACCACCTGGCACTACCTGGAGAACTTCACCGAGGTCTGGCAGCAGGGACGCGTCCCGGCGGCGCTCGGCGGCAGCCTCCTCGTCATGGTGCCGGCCGTCCTGGGCGTCCTCGCGCTCGGGTCGCTGGCGTCGTGGATCCTCGCCCGCCGGTCCACCCGTCCGTTCGCCGTGCTCTACGCCCTGGCGATCAGCGGGATCGTGCTGCCCCCGGCGGTCGTCACGATCGTGCTGGTCCTGCGGCAGCTCGGCCTGGCCGGCACCGCCGTCGGCATGATCGGCGTGTACATGGGCATGTACATGTCCACGGTGATCTTCTTCGTCACCGGGTTCGTCCGCACGATCCCGCACGAGCTCGAGGAGGCGGCCCGGGTCGACGGCGCGGGTCCGCTGCGGGTCTTCCGCACGATCATCCTGCCGCTGCTGGTCCCCGTGCTGTCGACGGCGACCATCCTCATCTGCCTCTACGTCTGGAACGACGTCTTCTACGCCTTCTTCGTGGTCGGCGGACGGCTGGACACCCTCCCGCTCAACCTGTTCCAGGTCGCGAGCGCGGGCCTCTACCTCGACAACTGGCATCTCATCTTCGCCTACGTGGTGCTCATGAGCCTGCCGCTGCTGGTCGTCTTCATCGTGGCCCAGCGGCGCATCATCTCCGGCATCACGTCGGGCGCGGTCAAGTAACCACCCACCACACCGAGAGGAACCAGCAATGGCGCTGAGACGAACGACGGCCACGGCGACCGCCGTGGCGATGATCGCCGGACTGGGGGCAGCCGTCGGCGCGATGCCGGCCACGGCCGCCCCCGGGACGGTCGAGGTCGACCTGACCCGGAGCACGGGCGAGATCTACGGCGGCGCCACCGGCGTCCTGTACGGGCTGAGCGACGACGGCGTCCCGAGCGACGACCTCATCGCCGGCCAGCGGCCGCGCACCGTCGCCCAGAAGGCGCCGGGCGGCGAGCAGCACCCCAACGGCGACGCGCTGGAGATCGCCGCCCCGTTCTTCGCCAACGGCGGCGAGCAGGTCGTGGTCTACATGCAGGACGAGTACAGCCGGTGGCCCTACCAGGAGCCGGAGGACG
Organism: Isoptericola haloaureus; assembly: GCF_036689775.1. Taxonomy (NCBI): domain Bacteria; kingdom Bacillati; phylum Actinomycetota; class Actinomycetes; order Micrococcales; family Promicromonosporaceae; genus Isoptericola; species Isoptericola haloaureus. Next base: position 357,659 of record NZ_JBAGLP010000117.1, read on the forward strand.
TCCAGGCCGACTACCTGCCCCGCCTGCGCGCGCAGGTCCAGGCGGTGCTGGACTCCGGTCAGGACCCGGAGAGGTTCGCCTGGGTCCCGTTCAACGAGCCCGACTGGATCTGGTACCAGGACTGGTACGGCGGGGACCGGGAGAAGTTCTTCGCCGACTGGGACGCGGCGTACGCCGCGATCCGCTCCGTCGACGACGACGCGCTGATCGTCGGTCCGAACGAGGCCCACTGGCGCCCCGGCCCGGTGCGGGAGTTCCTCACCCACGCCCAGGAGTCCGGCACGGTGCCGGACATCATGGCCTGGCACGAGCTCGGCACCGGGTCGCTGGGCGACGGGACCAACGGCTACCGCACCCGCTACCAGGAGTACCGCGACCTGGAGGCCGAGCTCGGCATCGGGCCGCTGCCGATCAACATCGACGAGTACGGCAACCGGCAGGACATGGGCAACCCCGGGCGCCTGATCCAGTGGCTGTCGATGTTCGAGGACACCAAGGTCGACGCCGACATGGCGTTCTGGACCTACGCGGGCAACCTGTCCGACCACGCCGTCCAGACCTCGATGGGCAACGGCGGCTGGTGGCTCAACACCTGGTACTCCGACCTGACCGGCCACACGGTCGAGCTCACGCCGGAGGCCGAGAACACGCCGGACACGATGCAGGGGATCGCCGCGCTCGACGAGGCCCGGCAGACCGCCACGGTGCTGCTCGGCGGCAACCCCGAGGGCGGCTCGTTGGTCCTGCACGGCGTGGACCAGACGATCGGCGACGAGGTCGACGTCTACCTCGAGACGACCGACTTCACCGGGCAGGAGGGCGAGACCTCGGCCCCGCGCGTGGACCGCGTGCAGCGTCTGGACGCCGTCGGCGGAGACGTCACCGTCACGATCCCGGGCGACGGCGAGCAGGCCGCCTACCGGGTCACCGTCGTCCCGGCGACGTCCGACGCCGTCGACGAGCCGGAGACCGGCTGGTCGGCCTCGTACGAGGCGGAGGACGCCGACCTCGTCGCGGCCCAGGTCTACGACCAGGCCGCCGACTGGGACTACGCCGCGTCCGGGCGGCAGGACGTCGGGTCGTTCAACACCCCGGAGTCCCGGGCCACGTTCGACATCGAGGTGCCGGCCGACGGGACCTACGAGCTGGGGATCCTGCACGGGTCGAACACGCAGTGGGGGCAGCACGCGCTGTACGTCGACGGCGAGTTCCGCGAGCGGATCACGTACTCGGCGACCCTCGGCTGGTCCTACCGCGGCCGGACCGAGGTCCCCGTGGACCTCACCGCGGGGGCGCACACGATCTCGCTGCGCGCGAGCGACGACGACGGTGCGCTGGACGTGCACTACGACATCACCCTCGACCGGATCGACGTCGCCGAGCCGGAGCCCGACACGCTGCACTTCCCGCTGTGGCGCTCGCGGCTGTCCGGTGACGTCTCGGTGGACCACTCGACGGCGGCCCGTGCGGTCACCCTCGCGCCGGGTGCGTCGTCGCAGACGTTCGTCGGGGCTCCCGAGGACGGCTACTACGATCTGGTGCGCACCGGCGACTCCGACGTCGAGGGCACGGTGCAGGTCACGGCCTCGGGCCGTGACCTGGGCGCCGAGGCGGGGCACGTCCCGGCCGGCGCCGCGACGGTCACGACGACGGTCTACCTGCACCGGGGGGTCAACGAGCTGGTGCTGACCAACACCGGTGACACCCCGGTCTCCATCGACGGGCTGCGCACCGTGCGCGACCGGGACGCCGACGCCTCGACCGCGCAGGTGGAGGCGGAGGACCTCGTGCTGGAGGGCGAGGCCGCCGCCCAGGAGAGCCGGTGGGCCTCCCAGGGCACCTACGTCGACGGGCTCGGGCAGAACGGCTCCCTGGTGTGGGAGCGGCCCGCCGACCTCGGCGCGGGGGAGTACGTGCTGAACGTCGCGTACGCCAACGCCCAGGTCAACCTCGGGCACCCGTACAACACCGACGTCGTGAGCCGGTTCGTCGACACGACCGAGGACGGCGGGGCGACCACGCGGTCCGTGTACCGGCACAACTACACCTGGGACGGATTCTGGGACGTGACCTCGGGCCTGACCCTGGAGACCGACGGCGGCACCCTCCGCTTCGGACGGAGCGACGGGGCCGCGCCGAACATCGACCGGCTCTCGCTGTCGCCGCTCACCCTGGGCACGACCGTCGACGACGGTGCGCAGGACGGGCTCGCGCTCGAGGCGAGCGTGCAGCAGCGCTGCCTGGGCGGCAGGGTCTTCGTGGCGGTGCGGGCGGTCAACGGCGAGGACGTGCCGATGGACGTCGAGCTGTCGACGGCCTACGGCTCCCGGACGGTCACGGACGTCGACCCGGGCGGGAACGCCTACCGGTCATTCCCGGCGCGCACCGGGTCCGTCCCGGCCGGTGAGGCGACGGTGACGGGCACGGCCACGATCGACGGCGAGGAGGTGTCCACGACCGAGCAGGTGCCGTACGACGCGTTCGACTGCTCCTGATGGGCGCGGCCGGCGGTGACGCCGCCGGTCCGCCACGGCCCTCGTGCACCGGGACACCGGAGCGCGAGGGCCGTGGCGCGTCCGGGTCGGTTTCGCTTCTGTTCGTTCGGCGCCCGGGGCGTTCCCCCTGTTGAGAAGCCTGTGGACGGTCGCTAGCGTCGGCTGCGGATGTTGACGTCAACATCCGGCAACGACGCCGGCTGCCCATCGGGCAGCGCGAACGAACGGAGAGACGATGAGGTCTCGTCATGCACTCGTCGCGTCGACCGTCGCGGCACTCGTCCTGTCCGCCGCCGTGGTGCCCGCCGGGCACGCGGCCGACGGCGTACCGACCACGGACGACCCGCCGACGTACACGCGGTACGGAGCGATCGACGACCCGGGGCGCACCGCACCCGACTACTTCCAGCCGCTCTGGTACGACACCGACGGTCGGCACGTCCAGGCCCACGGCGGGCAGGTCGTCACGGTCGAGGAGAACGGCCAGACCGTCCACTACTGGTACGGGGAGGACCGCAGCAACGGCTACTGGGACAGCCCCGGCGTCGCGGTCTACCGCTCCACCGACACGCTGAACTGGACGAACGAGGGGATCGCGCTGCGCAGCGTCGTGACGGCGAGCGAGCTGGAGGACCCCTACTTCGACGATCTGTACAACACGGTGGCCGACGACGGTACGGTCGACACCGCGCGTGTCGACGAGCTGGACTACTACCTGAACTCCGCCCAGGCGTCCGACTACACCGCGATCTTCGAACGGCCGAAGGTCCTCTACAACGCCCAGAACGACACCTGGGTGATGTGGTGGCACGCCGACGGGCAGACCAGCGTCGGCGGCAGCACGTACTCGCGGTCGATGGCCGCCGTCGCGGTGTCCGACAGCCCCACGGGCCCGTTCCGCATGACCGGGTCCTTCCGGCTGTACAACCGTGCCGACTACCAGGCGTGCACCGGCTCGGCGGTCCCGGGCCAGGCGCGGGACATGACCGTCTTCCAGGAGGACGACGGCAGCGCGTACATCGTGTACTCCTCCGAGGAGAACCACACCCTCTACATCGCGCGCCTGAACGCCGACTACACGAACGTCGAGCACACCACGACCCAGGACACGGTCGGCATCCAGTACTCCGAGGACGGGCAGTACCCGTACCTGTTCGCCGACGGGTCGCCGCAGGCCCCCGTGCGCGGCGACGACTTCCAGATCGTCAAGGAGTGCGGCCACCTCGAGGCGCCCGCGGTGTTCGAGCACGGCGGCACCTACTACACGGTCGCGTCCGGGGCGACGGGCTGGGCGCCGAACTCGCAGACCTACTACTCGGCCGACGACCTCTTCGGCACCTGGATCCGCGGCGTCGAGGCCGACGACCCGGCCGAGAACATCTCCTACGACGCCATCCCCGAGGGCGGCGACGGGCGGCTGTCGGTCGGCGACGGCCGCGGGACGACCTTCGGGTCGCAGTCCACGGACGTGCTCTCCCTGGGGGGCGGGCGGCACGTCTACCTCGGCGACCGGTGGAACAACGGCGCGGCCGACTCCACCTACGTGTGGCTGCCGATCACCGTCGGCGAGGGCGGACGGCTCGAGATGCGCAACCCCGCCGACGAGGACCCGACCGCCTGGGGGTCCGGCTGGGACGCGACGTACTGGGACGACCAGGGCGCGGGCGAGGAGATCTGGACCGTCGTCGACGACGGTCTCCCGGAGACCGTCCTGCGCGGTGCCGACCCGGCCGCCGTGCTCCCCGCGACCGTGTCCGTCCAGGCGGGGACGACGACGTCGGACGTCGCCGTCACCTGGGACGCCGACCTGGACCTGCTCGGTCGGCAGACCGTGACCGGCACGCTGGCGGCCGGCGACGGGTTCGGCGCCGGGCGCCGGTTCACGCGGGAGCTGACCGTGTGGGAGCACGGCACCGTCAACCTGGCGCGCGACGCGACGGTGTCGGCCTCGAGCCGCACCGGGCTCGCGGCCACCACCGTGGACGGGGACACCCGCTCCAAGGGCTGGGACGACTGGTCCAGCAGCGGGTACCCGCTCGACTCGTGGCTCGAGCTGACCTGGGACGGCCCGCAGGAGCCCGACGAGGTCGTGCTGCACACCTACGCCGACGGGGCGGGTGCGACCTGGCCGTCACGCGTCGACCTCCAGTACCGGGACGCCTCGGGCTCCTGGACCGACGCCGGGGTCGGCGCCGACGTCGTGCAGGACCCCGCGGCCGGAGCGCCGGTCGTGCAGCTCGACGCCGCGGGGATCCCGGCGACCACCGGGCTGCGCGTGCTCCTGCACACCGACACCAGCACCTGGCAGTCCGTCGCCGAGGTCGAGGTGTGGGGAACGCTGGGGGACGTCGACGTGTGCAGCGCCGCGGGGACCACGGTCTCGGCGTCGTTCCACCAGACGCGGTACGAGACGATGCCGGCGCAGCGTGCCTGCGACGACGACGGCGCCACCGCCTGGTCGACCTGGGACGGCGGCACCACGCACGACCCGGTGACGTTCACGGTGGACGCGGGCTCCCCGTTCGGGGCCGACGAGATCGTCTTCACCAACACCGAGGGGACCCTCGCGGACGTCAGCGTCGACCACCGTGCCGCCGACGGCACGTGGCAGCCCACGACGGCGCAGGACGTCGCCCCGGCCGCCAACGGGGCGGTCACCACCGTGGGCTTCGACGCGGTGACCACCGACGCGCTCCGGCTGACCTTCTCCACGCCGGGCTCGTACCTCAAGATCAGCGAGCTGTCGGTCCCGGCGCAGGCCCCCGTCGACCTGTGCACCCTCACCGGGACCCAGGTCGCGGCGTCGTTCCACCAGACGCGGTACGAGGTCATGCCGGCGCAGCAGGCCTGCGACGGTGACACCGGCACGGCGTGGTCCACCTGGGACGGCGGCTCGTCGCCGGACGAGGCGACCTACGAGGTGCTGCCCGAGACCGCCGTCTCGGTGGACGAGCTGTCGTTCACGAACACCGAGGGCACCATCGCCTCGGTCGACGTCGCCGCGCGCGGCACCGACGGCCTGTGGACGACGGTGGCGACGGGGGTCGCCCCCGCGGCGAACGGGCAGCCGACAGCCGTCACGATCGACCCGACCGTCGCGACCGGGTTCCGGCTGACGTTCGCCACGCCGGGCTCCTACCTGAAGGTCTCCGAGGTCACGGTGAGCGGCCTGCCCGCCGCGCCCCCGGGCGCCTGAGGAACGGCCGCGGGGCGGGACGGGTCAGCGCCCGGTCCGCCCCGCGGCGTCCAGCTCCTCGATCGCGGCGATGAGCGTCGCCGCGTCGTGCGGACCCTGGTGGCGCACACCGTCCAGGAAGAAGGTCGGCGTGCCCCGGGCCCCGCTGAGGCGGGCGCTCTCGGCGTGGTCGCGGACGCGGGCGTGCAGCGACTCGTCCGCCAGGTCCGCGTCGAACTGCTCGACGTCGAGCCCGAGCTCGTCGGCGTAGCCGCGCAGGTCCTCCGCCTCGAGGCGGGACTGGTGCGCGAAGAGGTGGTGGTGCATGTCCCAGAAGCGTCCCTGCCGGTGCGCGGCCTCGGCGGCGACGGCGGCCAGGTGGGCGTGCGGGTGCACGTCGTCCAGGGGCAGGTGCCGCACCACGTAGCGGACCCGGCCGTCGAGCTCGTCGCGCAGGTCGCGCCACATGCCGGTGGCGCGGGCGCAGAACGGGCACTCGTAGTCCAGGTACTCGACGATCGTGTGCGGGGCGTCGGGCTCGCCCTGGACGTGGTCGTGGCGGGGGTCCACCGGCGGGTCGAGCGTCGTCGGCAGGTCGGCGGTCTCCTCGCCCCACCGCACACGGGCCAGCCGGAACAGCGCCCAGGCGACCAGCGAGGCGAGGACGAGCGCCAGCAGCACGCCGACCGTGGCGGCCTGCACCTGCGACTCGTCGTCGAAGGCGAGGCCGATCACCAGCAGGGACACGGTGAACCCGATGCCGGACAGCGCCGCGCCGCCCAGCACGCTGCCGGGGCCGACGCCGTCGGGCAGCGTCCCCAGCCCCGCCTTGACCGCAGCCCAGGTCCCCAGGCTGATGCCCACCAGCTTGCCGACCACCAGGCCGCCGACGACTCCCCAGGTGATGGACGAGGCGAGCGCCTCGCCGAGCGCGCCGCCCCGCAGGTCGATCCCGGCGTTGGCCAGGGCGAACAGCGGCACGACGACGACGTTCACCGGGGTGTTCAGCACCTCGTGCAGGCGATGGTTGACCGAGATCGACCGGGAGAGCCCGAGGTGGACGTCCCGGGCGACGCTCGCGCTGGGCGACTGCCAGTAGGCGCGGTAGAGGTTCTTCGTGCGCACGACGTCGGCCCGCCGGGTCAGGGCGGCCGGGACCAGCAGACCGGCGAGCATCCCCGCGATGGAGGGGTGGACACCGGCCTGCATCGTGGCGCCCCAGAGGACGACGACGACCAGCACGTAGGGGGTGCTGCGCCACTCGCGCATCCGCCCGAGCAGCCACAGCGCCCCGAGGCAGGCGGCCGCGATCAGCAGCGGACCGATCCGGACGTCCTCGGAGTAGACGACGCCGATGATCGTCACCGCCAGGAAGTCGTCCACCACGGACAGGGTCAGGAGGAAGACCCGCAGCTGGTTGGACATCCGCGGCCCCACCAGGGCCAGCACCCCGAGCAGGAACGCCGTGTCGGTGCCGACGACGGCGCCCCATCCCTCGGGTGCCGTGCTGCCGGCGATCGCCAGGTAGATCAGGGCCGGGACGACGACGCCGGCCGTGCCCGCCACCAGCGGGACGAGGCGCTGGCTGCGCCGTCGCAGCGACCCGACCGACAGCTCCTGGCGGACCTCCAGACCCACGACGAAGAAGAACAGCACCATCAGCCCGTCGTTGACCCAGTGGTGCAGGTCCATGTCGAAGGCCAGGTCGCCGATCTCGAGGCTGACCGGGGTCTCCCACAGCGCCGAGTACGCCCCGGAGAGCGGCGAGTTGGCCCACAGCAGCGCGAGCAGCGTGACCGACAGCAGCAGCACGGCCGCGCCGGTGTCGGTGCGCAGCCGCTGTGTCAGGTCGAGGCGGGCCATGCGTTCTCCTTCGTGGGCTGTCGGGAGCGTACGACGGCGGTGCGCGCGGCGCAGGCCCGCTCAGCCGAGCGGCCGGACGACGAGCGCCTGTGCCAGCCGACCGAACGGCCCGGTGGCGTCGTGCAGGACGGAGGCGGTCGTCCCGGTCCCGCCCGAGCCGAACGTCACGGTGGTGTCCAGGCCGAGCCACCCGTCCGTCGGGTGCCGGAACAGGTGGGCGGTGAGGTCCAGGTTGGGGTAGGCGACCCGGCGAGGGTCGGCACGGACGGTCATGCCGTTCGCGACGTCGAGCAGGCCGGCGGTCCGCGCGAGGGCGCCGACCTCCTCGTCCTCGACGAGGGGGACGTCCGTCCGCACCCACGCCGTGCCGCGACCTGGCCCGGCGAGGGTCCGTCGGACGTCGAGCGAGGAGATGAAACCGCCGGGCCAGTCCGTCGTGGGGTCCCACGAGGGAGTCTCGTCGGGTCCGGGGACCGTCGCCGGCGTGCCGTCCGCGAGCTCGGTCGTGTCCGCGCGGCCGGCGAGCCAGGCGCGGAGCGTGGCGACCGTGCGGCCTGCGCACGACACCTCCGCCTCGACGAGCTCGACCCCGCGTCCAGGACGCAGCACGCGCACGACGGTGTCCATGGGCGCCAGGGGGTACGGGCCCCAGACGTCGAAGGTGAGTCGGACCGGTGCGAGGTCGTCGCGTCCGCGGGCGGTGCGGTCGGTCTCGACGAGATGGGTGAGCAGACCGAACGTGGGTGCCACGTGCTGCTCGTCGGTGCGCCAGGCCCCGCCCACGAGGTCGGTCGGGGCGAAGGTCGAGGCGTCGGTGCGTCGGAAGTAGGCCATGGCGGTCATCCTGGCAGGGAGCCGTCCCGCCCCGGGGACGCGACGGCCCGGGACGCCGTCAGGGCGTCCCGGGCCGTCGACGTCACGGTGTCACGGGCGCACGAGGACCTTGATCTTCTCGCGCGAGTCCATCAGCCGGTAGCCCTCGGCGACGTCGTCGAGGGAGACCTCGGCGTCGAAGACCTTGCCGGGCTCGATGGTTCCGTCGAGCACCTGCGGGATGGCGGCCTCGAGGTAGGCGCGCACCGGGGCGGGGCCACCGTTGAGGGTGACGTTCTTGCCGAACAGCGACATGAACCCGACGGGGGCCTCCTCGTACTGGGGCACGCCGACGCGGGAGATGACGCCCCCGGGGCGGACCACGCCGTACGACTGCTCGTAGGCGGGCATGTGGCCGACGGCCTCGAGCACGACGTGCGAGCCCTCGCCGCCGGTGAGCTCCATGACCTGGGCGATGCCCTCCTCGCCGCGCTCGGCGACGACGTCGGTCGCGCCCCACTCGCGGCCGAGGTCGGTGCGGTCCTTGTGCCGACCCATGAGGATGATCTTCTCCGCGCCCATCTGCTTCGCCGCGAGGACCGCGGACAGGCCGACGGCGCCGTCACCGATCACGGTGACGGTCTGGCCCGGCTGCACCTTGGCCATGAAGGCGGCGTGGTAACCGGTCAGGTAGACGTCGGACAGCGTGAGCAGGGAGGGCAGCAGGGCCTCGTCGACGTCGTCCGGGATCTGCACCAGCGTGCCGGAGGCCTGCGGGACGCGGAGCTTCTCGGCCTGGGCCCCGGAGAAGAACCCGCCGTGGGAGCAGGCGGTCTGGAAGCCGTCCCGGCAGACGGAGCAGGTGTTGTCCGCGTAGGCGAACGGGACGACGACGTGGTCGCCGACGGAGACGCCGGTGACGTCGTCCCCGATCTCCTCGACGACGCCGATGGCCTCGTGGCCCATCGGGACGCCCTGCTCCGAGGCGGGCATGGAGTGGTAGGGGTGCAGGTCGGACCCGCACACGCAGGCCAGGGTGACGCGGACGACCGCGTCGGTCGGCTCCTGGATCGTCGGGGCCGGCAGGTCCTCGACGCGGACGTCGCCGGCGCCGTAGATGACGGATGCGCGCATGGTGGTGCGTACCTCTCGTTCGGTGGGGGACGTGATGTCGGACGACGGATGACGTCGACCGCCGACGGCGACGCTAGGCGGCCTCGCCGGTCCGAGACAGTCACTGTCAGTACATGCTCCGGCGGTCCCCCTCAGGGGCCGACGGGTCGGCGGTCGCCCGCCCGGTCGGCGGTGGCGGTGGCGCGCCGGACCGCGAGGCGGCCCCGAGGGCGAGGCCGACCAGGGCGCCGCCGACGTTGGCGACGATGTCGCGGGGGTCCGACAGCCGGTTGGCCAGCGGGATCTGGGCGACCTCGACGGCACCGGTGAGCAGCACGGCGGCGCCCAGCCCCCACGCCCCGCGGAAACGCGCGGCCAGCAGGCCGGCCGGCACGAACAGCAGGATGTTGAGGACGAACTCGCGTGCCGTCCCGGTGGTCCACGTGGCGGACGAGAGCCAGGCGGCGGGGTTCAGCACGCCCCAGGGCACCTGGTCGACCTCCCGGCCCCACGGCCGGGGCGTGAGCGTGAGCAGGGCCAGGAACCCCAGGTACGTCAGGGCGGCCAGGGCCCACGTCACGTCTCGCGCGGTGGTGTCGCGCCGAGGGGTCTCGCTGCGGTCGTCCATGGGCTCGACGCTAGGAAGGTTCCCGGCCCGTCGACAGGTCCTGTCGGTACACCTCTCGTCGGGAACTCCTCGACGAGAGCCGGCCGTGGTTCGGTGGTGTTCTCACCACGGCGGAATCATTTCGCGCCCCGGGTGTTGTCACCCGTGAAACCTGTGGCCGCCGCCACCCCCCGACCCCTCGAGGAGTCCCATGACGATCGCCACGACCCGACCGGAGACCGACGCGCTGCCCACTGGTGGCGTCGTCCACCTGCTCGGCGAGGTGGTCCCGGCCCCGGCGTGGCTCGTCCAGGTCGGTGACGACGTCTACCTGCGCTCGGCCGAGCCTCGTTCCGTCGTCGACGCCCGCGGTCGCGGTCGCGTCCGGGTCGGTGGCGCGGAGCACTTCGTCGTGCTGAGCGAGGTCGCGCCGGAGATGCACGACGTGCTCGACGACGCCTTCCGCGCCACCTACGGCCGGTGCCGCCCGGAGCAGGTCGCCGCGATGGTGTCCGACGACGCCGCCGCCTCGACGTACCGGCTGCGGCAGCGCCGTCCGACCGTCGCCGAGCGCGTCGCGGACCGGTACGCGGCCTGGCAGGAGCGCACCGCCCGCGTCGAGCGGACGACACCGGCCCCGCGCGGCGCCGCGGAGCCTTGCGTCTGCCCCTGCTGAGGGCGCGGGTCGGCGGCGCTCTCAGGACCCGGCGACCTCGAGCTGCAGGACCCGGTCGTCGTCCGGCCCGGGTGAACCCCGCCCGTCGGTGTTGTTGGTGACGATCCACAGCTCGCCGTCCGGCGTGACGACGGCGTCGCGCAGACGTCCCTCGTCCTGGACGACGACGGCGGAGGTCGACGGGTCGTCGACCGGCACGGCACGCAGCACCTCGCCGCCCAGGTTCGCGACGAACAGCGTGCCGTCCAGGTGGGCCAGCCCGCTGGGGCTGGCGTCGCCGGGGCGCCACTGCTGGACCGGGTCGACGTACTCCGCGACGCCCGCGACTCCCTCGACCTCCGGCCAGCCGTAGTTCGCGCCGGGCTCGACGACGTTGAGCTCGTCCCAGGTGTTCTGCCCGAACTCGGTCGCGAACAGGGTGCCGTCGTCGGCCCACGCCAGCCCCTGCACGTTGCGGTGGCCCAGGCTGTAGACGAGCGAGCCGGGGAACGGGTTGTCGGCGGGAGGCTCGCCGTCGGGCGCCATCCGCAGGATCTTGCCGGCGAGCGAGTCGGGGTCCTGCGCCCGGTCCGGTTCGCCGGCGTCGCCGGTGGTGGCGTAGAGCATCCCGTCGGGCCCGAACGCGAGCCGTCCGCCGTCGTGGAAGCGGGCAGCGGGGATGCCCTCGACGAGGGTGACCCGCTCGCCGAGCGTGAACGTCCCGGGCGCCCCGTCGAGGTCGTACCGTTCGATGCGGTTGCCGTCGCTCGTCGTGGAGTAGACGTACAGACGGCGGTCGTGGGCCGCGAGACCGAGCAGCCCCGCCTCGCCCGCGGTGTCGACGCCGGTCACGACCCCCACCTCCCGGGCCGCGCCGTCGTCGGCGAGCTCGAGGATCCGCGCGCTGTCGCGCTCGCTGACCAGCGGGGCGCCCTCGACGAACGTCACGGACCACGGGGCCGCCAGCCCGGTCGCGACCGTCGACGCCTCGCCGGTGGGGGAGGCGGGCAGCGAGCTCGCGGCGCTCTCCGGGGCGGCGCCGTCGGAGCCGCCGCCGTCGGACGCGCTGCACGCGGTGAGCAGCAGCCCGGTCAGCACGGTGGCGGCAGCGGCCCGGGACGATGTCGTCGGCACGTGTCACTCCTGGCGGTCGATCCTCGCGGCCGATCCTGCCCGACCGCTGTCGGCGGCGCACGCGCAGGCCCCGACCTGGTGCGCGCCGGACGTGCTGCGCGGGGCGCGAGCATCGGGCACTATATGTCTCCGGTCCGCGGAGAAGACGCGGCCCGTGGAGAGACCGAGTGAGGATGCCTGTGGACGACCAGCAGATCCAGGGCGGGGTGCACATCGACCCCGACCGTGCCCACTGGACGATGTGGGGTGAGGTCGACGCAGCGGTGAAGAAGCGCGTCGGCGAGGAGATCGAGGCGCATCTGGCCGCCACCGCCGACGAGCCGCTGACCGTGAGCCTCGCCGACGTGACCTTCATCGACTCCGGCGGGCTCCGTCTGCTCTACCAGGCCGCGGAGGCCAAGCCCACCCCGCCGGTGCTCACGGGCGTCCCGGATCGTGTGCTCGACCTGCTGAAGCTGAGCGGTGTGGATACGCTGTTCGTTCTCGCGGACTGAAGGAGGCGAGATGGTGGACACCAGGATCACCGCCGCCCCCGCACCCGACGGGTTCCGCGAGGTCAGGTCGTGGCCGCTCCTGACGATCGACGAGCTCGCCGCGCTGCGGGGCGACCTGGAGGCGAACCTCCCGGCCGCCCGGAGCGCGAGCCTCGACGAGGTGCCCGAGTCGGTCCTGCTCGTCGCGAGCGAGCTGGCGACCAACGCGATCGAGCACGGCGGCGGCCCGGCGGCCGTGCGGCTGCTCGCCCGGGAGGGGGAGTTCCTCCTCGACGTCGCCGACCGGACCCCGTCCTCCGCACCACAGGTCGCCGAGGACCCCTCCGCCCGCGGCGGCTTCGGCCTCCTGCTGGCCGCCCGGCTGGCCGACGCGGTCGGCTGGTACGCCACGAGCGCCGGGAAGCACGTCTGGGCGACGTTCACGGCGGCCCGGCGGGAGCCGGTCGTCCCGGTCTGACGGTCGTCCCGGCGCGCTGACGGTCCGGCTCAGTCGCGTCGCACGACGACGGCGGTGGCGTCGTCGTCCGAGTCCGGGTCGCGGACGAGCCGCACGAGAGCGGCCGCTCCCTGGCCGTCCTCGCTGGCCCGGCGCAGCCGCTCCAGGGAGTCGACGATCGACTCGTCGCGGCGTTCGACCAGGCCGTCGCTGAACAGCACCAGCGACCCGCCCGGCGCGACCTGCGCCGTCCCCGTGCGCGCCTCGCGGCGGCCCACCCCCAGCGGAGGGGTGCCCAGCGCCTCGGCGACGACGGCGCCGTCGGGACCGACCACGACGGGCGGCGGGTGACCCGCGGTCACGTACTCCACCATTCCGGTCTCCGGGTCGACGACCGCGACGACCAGCGTGGCGACCTGGCCGGGCAGGGTGGAACGCAGCAGCTGGTCGACCTGCTCGACCGCCTGCCCGGCGGTGCTGCCGGTGACCAGCAGGGCGCGCAGAGCGTTGCGCAGCTGACCCATCGTGGCGGCGGCGGAGAGACCGTGCCCCGAGACGTCACCCACGACGACGGCGAGCCGGTCGTCGGTGAGCACGAGCGCGTCGTACCAGTCCCCACCGGCCAGGCCGCCGCCCGAGGGCTCGTAGACCGCGTCGATGGTCCACCCCTCGACGGTCGGCAGCTCGGTGGGCAGCAGGCTGCGCTGGAGTGTCGCGGCGGCGCGGATGTCCCGCCGGCCGCGCAGCAGCAGGCCTTCGCCGAGGTAGGAGCGCAGCGAGGTCGCCACGTCGATCTCGTCGTCGCTCCACGCCTCGCTGGTGCCGCGGACGATCTCGCGCCACCGGGCGAAGGACTTGCGGGGGGAGAGGCGCACGGTGTCACCCTCGCGGCGCGCGATCGCCTTGTTGCGCGGGTCGCCGCCCCAGTCGACGCTCTGGACGACCTCGCGGCGCAGCCACACGGCCACGGCCCCGCCGGGCACGACGAGCGCCAGCATCCCCGCGGCGTCGGGCACGAGGGTCGCCAGCTCGGGTTCCTGGCGCGCGAGGCGGTCGGTGACCAGCACCTCGACGTCCAGCTCGGCCAGCGCGTGGGCCAGCCGGCGGCAGACCTCCTCCTCGGGTGCGTCGCCCTGCCGTTCGACACGGCCCTCGGCCACGACGAACGCGGCGTCCGCGTCGACCAGGTCCAGCAGGCCCGGGTCGCCGGTGAGGGCGCTGGTCAGGGGGACGTCGTCGTCGCGCGTGACGGCCACCAGACGCGCCAGGACACCGGCCGAGCGGCGCGCGGCCGAGGCGCGGTCGTCCTCGGCCTGGGTCACGAGCCGGGCGGACAGGGTGGAGCCGAGGAACTCGGCGGCGGCGCGCGCCGCGTAGGACGGCGCGTGCGGGCCGCTGTAGTGGTGGCAGGCGATGAGCCCCCACAGCCGGCCGTCGCGGAGCAGGGAGATCGACATCGAGGCGTCGACGCCCATGTTCTGCAGGTACTCGACGTGGATCGGGGAGACGCTGCGCAGCGTGCCGTAGGTGAGGTCGAGCGGCCGGCCGCTGACCGGGTCGTCGGTGGGGACGACGTCGGCCGGGCGGTAGCCGACGTCGGCGATGAGCCGGATCCAGTTCTTCTCGTACAGCGCGCGGGCCTGCGGGGGGATGTCCGAGGCCGGGTAGTGGAGGCCGAGGAACGGGTTGAGGTCGTCCCGGCGGGCCTCGGCGACGACCTCGCCGTTGTAGTCGGGGTCGAAGCGGTAGAGCATCACGCGGTCGAAGCCGGTGAGCTCGCGCACCCGGCGCACCGCGACGTCGTAGAGCTGCTGCAGCGAGCTGGCCCGGTCGAGCTCGGTCAAGGCGTCGCGCACGGGTTCGAAGGTGCTCGTGTAGGTCAGCGAGGTGGGGCCGGAGAAGGGCTCGAGCTCGACGACCAGGACCGCGGGGCGGCCGTCGAGGGCGGAGTCGGGGGCGTGGTGCAGCACGGCCTCGAACCGCCGGGGCGACCCGTGGACGGCGATGTCGATCTCGACGGGGTTGCGCAGGCGGGGGTCGTCCACGCTCGCGACGTGCGTCAGGAGCGTCCGGGCGGCCTCGTCGCCGACGGCGGTGGCGAGCGGGGCGCCGAGGACCGTGCCGAGGTCGACGCCGAGGACGTCCGCGACGTTCTCGGTGCACTGGTTGACGAGCCCGTCGTCGGTCCGCAGCGCGAGCAGCACCCCGCGCGGCTGGATCCGCCCGGGGATGTGGATGGGCTCGCGCGCGCAGTTGTCGAGGTCGACCGCCTCACCGGGAGCCAGGAACCCCTGCTCGGTCACACCCACCTCCGATGGTTCGTCCGAAGGCACGAGGATACGGGTGCCGGGGGCACCTCACGAGCCGACGCGACGTGCGCCGCGCCACGGTCCGGACGGCGCGGGGATCAGTCCCGGCGGCGGGCCGCGGTGAAGTAGCGGGCGACGGCGAACGCCGTGGCCAGACCGCTCGCCACGGTGACGGCCGTGTCCACCCGCGTCCGGGGACGGGACCCCCCGACGCCCCGGAGCAGCGCACCGCCCACGACGGCGTTGAGGCCGCCCCACACGATGTTCTCGACCGGTGTCGAGTCCCCGACGCCCGGCGGGTCCGCGAACGGGCTCGGGAAGGGCTCGCCGGCCAGGCCGTGCACCGTGTGCGGGACGGCGTTGACCAGCAGCGCCGCGCCGAGGGCGTGGGCGAGGAGGCCGGTTACGGAGGTCTGCGGCGTCGTCGTCATGGCGGCACGCTATCGGCGCGGGCCGCGGCTGCGGGTCAGCCGAGCAGGGCGTTGCCGTACCGCAGCAGGACCGCGGCGACCAGGAGGATGATCCATGCCGCGGTGAGGTAGACGTCGGCGTCGATGCGGACCATCGACAGGGCCCAGCGCTGCACCCGCCGGGGCAGGTACAGGTTGTTCTCCATGACGTTCCAGTGCAGGAGGGTCATGAAGACGACGGTGGTGGACAGCGTCACGAGCAGGCACCACGGGCACAGCGCGTGGATGACGAAGTACGACTGCGCGAACAGCCAGTAGGCGAAGAGCAGCCCGATCGTGTAGACGCCCTGCGCCGCGGCCATGAACCAGCGGGGGAACTGGACGCCGCCGAGGCCGGCGACCGCGATCGTGATGACCACCGGTTCGGCGATCAGCCCGAGGAAGGCGTTGGGGAACCCGAGCAGCTGCGCCTGCCACGACAGCGCGACGCTGCCGCAGGAGAGCACCGCGTTGATGTCGCAGGACAGCTCCGTGCCGGGGTCCGCCGCCAGCACGACGGCGTCGATCGACAGCACCAGGGAGGCGGTCAGGCTGATCAGCGCGGAGAACAGCATCCCGCCGAACACCCACGTGCGGGAGTGGCGGCGACCGGGCGGCTGCGAGACCTCGCGTGGCTCCATGGGAGGAAGCCTAGGAGCCCGCGGGGGCCTCGTGTCACCACTTCGGCGCAGGTCAGGCCGATCGTGAGGCAGGTCACGTTCGCATCGTCGAATCGGTTCGCAAACGATGAAAAGTCTCGGTGAAATAACGGGGGTTGCGTGACCTGAAGCCCACCGGCTACTGTCGAACCGGTTCGCAACAAGGAGGCGCAGTGGCCACCATCGGTGACGTTGCCAAGGTCGCGGGAGTGTCCCGCAGCACGGCGTCGTACGCACTGTCCGGCAAGCGGGCGATCTCGCACGACGTCCGTCGTCGTGTCGAGGACGCCGTCCGGCAGCTCGGGTACACGCCGAACGCCGGCGCGCGCGCCCTGGCCACCTCGCAGACGCGGGTGATCGGTCTCCTCGCCCAGTTCTTCGACGACGAGTTCGCCCCCGCGATGATGCAGTACATCCGCGGCGTGACCGACACCGCCCGCGAGCTCGGGTACGACACCCTGCTGGTCTCCGAGGCCGACGGCCCGAACGCCCTGCGCCGCATCACCGACTCGCGCATGGTCGACGGCGTCGTCCTGCTCAACGTCGCCGAGCAGGACGACCGGCTGCCCGTGCTGCGCACCGCCGGCGCCCCGGGCGCCCTGGTCGGGCTGCCGCGCGACACGACCGGCGTCGACGTCTTCGACCTCGACTTCGAGGAGGCCGGCCGCGCGATGGTCGACCACCTCGCCGCGCTGGGGCACCGCGAGCTGCTGCTCGTCTCCCAGCCCGACCACGTCGTCGAGCGCGGCGGCGCGTACGTGTGGCGTCTGCGCGACGCCGCCGTCGCCCAGGCCGCGCTGCGCGGGGTGCGTCTGCACACCGCGTCCGCCGCCGCGCACCAGCCGCAGGTCGGGTCCGACCTGCGCACGCTGCTCGAGCAGCACCCCGACGTCACCGGGCTGCTGCTCAACAACGAGGCCGCCGCGGCAGCACTGCCCAGCGTCCTGCAGACCCGCGGGCTCTCCGTCCCGGCCGACCTCTCGGTCGTCGGCCGCTTCTCGGACGAGTTCGCCCGCAACTTCTCGCTGCCGTACTCCTCCGTGGAGAGCGCCCCCGACCGGTTGGGGAGCATGGCCGTGCGCCAGCTCGTCCGCCGGATCGAGGGTGGCGGCGAGGTGACCGAACCGCACGTCGTCCGGTACATCACGCCGGAGATCGTGGACCGAGGAAGTACGGACCGACCGCGCGTCTGACGCGCGGCCGGTCCGCTCCGCCCGCTGCCACGGGCGGGTACGACACCCACTCACGGAGATGAATTCAAGGAGGAGTACCGTGATGCGAAAGTACACCCTGCGGGGTGCCGGGATCCTGGGGGTCACCGGCCTCACGTTCGCGCTGGCCGCCTGCGGATCCAGCGACGACGGCTCGACCGGCGCCGACGGCGGCGAGTCCGGCGACGCGCCGGGCGGCACCTACACCTGGTGGGACCCGTACCCCCAGCACGACGGCTCCTCCGACTGGGAGGCCCGCGTGCAGGCCTGCGGTGAGGACGCCGGCGTCACCATCGAGCGCACCGCGTACGACACGACCGCGCTGACCAACCAGGCGCTGCTGTCGGCCCAGGAGGGCACGTCGCCCGACGTCATCCTCATCGACAACCCGGCCGTGTCCACGCTCGCCGACACCGGCATGCTGACCACGGTCGACGAGTTCGGGCTGGACACGTCCTCGATCGACCAGAACCTGCTGGACGCGGGCGTCGTCGACGGGAACGCCTACGGCATCCCCATCGGCGCCAACACGCTCTCGCTGTACTACAATGCCGAGATCCTGGACGAGGCCGGTGTCGACCCCGCGTCGATCACCGACTGGGACTCGCTGACCGCCGCCCTCGAGCAGGTCACCGGCGCCGGGAGCAAGGGCATCACCTTCTCCGCCATCGGAACCGAGGAGGGCACCTTCCAGTTCCTCCCGTGGTTCTGGGGCTCCGGTGCCGACCTGAGCCAGCTCGACTCGCCGGAGGCCGTCGAGGCCCTCGAGCTGTGGAAGGGCTGGCTGGACGAGGGCTACGCGCCCAACACCGTGATCAACAACTCCCAGAACACCGTCTGGGAGGAGTTCCTCACCGGTGACTTCGCGTTCGCGGAGAACGGCACCTGGCAGGTCAACAGCGCCGCCGAGGCCGAGTTCGAGACCGGTCTGGTCCAGCTCCCGGCCAAGGACGGCGGCGTCGCCCCCGCGCCGACCGGTGGTGAGTTCATCGTCGCGCCCGTCCAGGAGGACACCGCGCGCTACGACGTGACCCGCCAGATCGTCGAGTGCATGACGACGCCCGAGGGCTTCGTCGAGACGGCGAACACCTTCGCGTACTACATCCCGCCGACGGCCGAGGGCCAGGAGGCGCTCCTCGAGGAGAACCCCGACCTGGAGCCCTGGGTCGAGGCCGTGCAGAGCGCGAAGGGCCGCACCAGCGACGGTCTGGGGACCGACTACCCACTGATCTCCGAGGCGCTGTGGACCGCCGTCCAGAACGCCATGTCCGGGGCGGCGACCCCGGCCGAGGCCCTCGAGACGGCGCAGGCCGACGCCGAGGCCGCCACCAGCTGACCGGCGTCCCGCCTGTCAGCCTGAACGCACCCCGCGCTCACCCCGCGTGAGCGCGGCCGTCGAGAAGGACCTCTGATGACCAGCACCCCGGCAGACGTCGGGACGCGCGGGGAGTCGCGCGGCGCGGCGGGCACCGAGCCCGCCGCGCCGTCGGCCCCCCGACGCCGACGGACGCTGAGCTCGAGCCAGTGGGCCGCGGTCGGCTTCGCCGCACCGCTCCTGGTGTACCTCGTGCTCTTCTACGCCTACCCGCTGATGCGGAACATCGACCTGTCGGTGCACGACTACACGATCCGCGCGTTCGTGCAGGGCAACGCCGAGTTCGTGGGGCTGCAGAACTACGTCGACGTGTTCAGCTCGTCGACGTTCCCGACAGCCCTGTGGAACACGGCCGTGTTCACCTTCGGGTCGATCGCCTTCCAGTTCACGCTCGGCCTCGCCCTGGCCGTGTTCTTCAAGTCGAGCTTCCGGCTCTCGACCACCCTGCGGGCCATGTTCCTCGTGCCCTGGCTGCTGCCGCTGATCGTGTCGGCCTCCACGTGGGCCTGGATGCTCAACAGCGAGAACGGCATCGTCAACTCGGTGATCACGGCCTTCGGCGGCGAGCAGATCAACTGGCTCACCGACCCCGACACGGCGCTGCTGTCCGTGACGATCGCCAACATCTGGCTCGGCATCCCGTTCAACCTGGTCATCCTGTACTCGGGGCTGCAGAACATCCCCGGGGACGTCTACGAGGCCGCGTCCCTCGACGGCGCCGGTGCCTGGCGGCAGTTCTGGTCCATCACCTTCCCGCTGCTGCGCCCGGTGTCCGCGATCACGATCCTGCTCGGGCTGATCTACACGCTCAAGGTCGTCGACGTCATCTGGGTCATGACGACGGGCGGGCCGGGCGACTCGTCCACGACGCTCGCCATCTGGTCCTACCGGGAGGCGTTCGGCACGGGGCAGCCCGACTTCTCGCCGGCCGCCGCCGTCGGCAACCTGCTCATCGTCATCGCGCTGGTGTTCGGGTTCCTGCACCTGCGCCTCCAGCACCGACAGGAGGCCACGTCATGACCGAGCGCAAGGTCTGGTGGAAGACGGCTCTGGGTCTCGTCTTCACCGCGCTGATGCTGTTCCCCGTCTACTGGATGGTGAACGTCTCCTTCACCCAGACGCGCGACCTGCGCGCGGACCCGCCCCACTGGTTCCCCTGGGACCCCACCTTCGAGGGCTACGAGGCGGTGTTCGCCCAGCAGCTGCCCGCACTGGGCACCAGTCTGCTCATCGGGCTCGGCTCGGTGCTGCTCACCGTGGTGATCGCCGCTCCGGCCGGCTACGCGCTGGCGCTGCTGCACCTGCGGGGCGGCCGCACGCTGAACTTCCTGCTGCTGGTGGCGCAGATGATCCCCGCCGTCGTCATGGCGATGGGCTTCTACGCCGTCTACAACAACCTCGGGCTGCTCAACACGATCCCGGGGCTGATCGTGGCCGACTCGACGATCGCGGTGCCGTTCGGCGTGCTGCTGTTCACGGCGTTCATGTCCGGCATCCCGCGCGAGCTGCTGCAGGCCGCGCGGGTCGACGGGGCGGGGGCGTGGCGCACCTTCTGGGAGATCGTCATGCCGATGTCGCGCAACTCGGTCCTGACGGTGTCGCTGTTCGCGTTCCTGTGGGCCTGGTCGGACTTCATCTTCGCCTCGACGATCAACCGCAACGGCGATCTCATCCCGATCACCCTGAGCATCTACAACTACATCGGCAACAACACGACGCAGTGGAACGCGATCATGGCGACGGCCGTCGTCGCCTCGATCCCGGCGGCGATCCTCCTGGTGATCGCCCAGCGCTACGTCGCCGCGGGTGTGACCGCGGGCGCCATCAAGGACTGAGACGTGACCGAACCGACGATGACCGACACCACCCCGGCGTCCGTGCTGGCGCGCCCGGTGGTCCCCGCACCGACCTCCGGTGCGACAGCTCGCGGGCTGGGCCTCGGCGAGGCCCACCTGCGCGGCGGGTTCTGGGGCGAGCTCCAGACGACCAACACCGCGGCGACGTTCGACCACTGCCTGCAGTGGATGGAGCACCTGGGCTGGCTGGCGAACTTCGACCGCGTGGCCTCCGGCACCACGTCGACGGAGCGTCCCGGCTGGCAGTTCTCGGACTCCGAGGTCTACAAGCTCCTCGAGGGGCTGGCCTGGGAGTTCGGGCGCACGAAGGACCCGCGGATCGACGCCACCGTGCGTGCGCTGACCGAGCGGATCGCCGCGGCGCAGGACGAGGACGGCTACCTCAACACCTGCTACGGCCACGCCGAGCAGCAGCCCCGCTGGAGCGACATGGCCATGGGCCACGAGCTGTACTGCGTGGGCCACCTGCTGCAGGCGGCGGTGGCGCGGTACCGGACGGTGGGCGACGACCCGCTGGTCGAGGTCGCTCGCCGGGCGGCCGACCAGGTCTGCGCCGAGTTCGGTCCGGACGGGCGCGACGGCCTGTGCGGGCACCCGGAGATCGAGGTCGGTCTGGCCGAGCTCGGCCGGGCGCTCGGCGAGCCGCGGTACACGGCCCAGGCCGGCCTGTTCCTGGACCGGCGCGGCCACGGCCGGCTCGCCCCGATCCCGCTGCTCGCCCCGACCTACTACCAGGACGACGTCCCGGTGCGGGAGGCCGACGTCTGGCGCGGCCACGCCGTGCGGGCCCTGTACCTGGCCGCCGGCGCGGTGGACGTCGCCCTGGACACCGGTGACGCCGAGATGCTCTCGGCCGTGCAGCGCCAGTGGGACCGCACCGTGGAGCGTCGCACGTACCTCACCGGCGGCATGGGCTCGCGCCACCAGGACGAGGGATTCGGCGACGACTGGGAGCTGCCGCCGGACCGCGCCTACTGCGAGACCTGCGCGGGCATCGCCTCGGTGATGGTCTCGTGGCGGCTCCACCTCGCCACGGGAGACGTCCGGTACGCCGACCTCATGGAGCGCACGTTCTTCAACGTCGTGGCGACCTCCCCGCGGGGTGACGGCCGCGCGTTCTTCTACGCCAACCCGCTGCACCAGCGCGAGGCGGGCGAGGACGTGCCGATGGACGCGGAGAACCCGCGGGCCGAGGGCGGCGTGCGCGCCCCCTGGTTCGAGGTCTCGTGCTGCCCCACGAACATCGCCCGCACGTTGGCGTCGTGGCACACCTACCTGGCCGCGGTCGACGGTGACACCGTCTCGCTGGTGCAGTACGCCGCGGCCGACCTGCGGGTCGCCCTCGACGACGGTGCCGCCGTGGCGCTGGCGGTGTCCACCGACTACCCGGTCTCCGGCCGGGTCACGGTGGACGTCACCGAGGCGCCCGGACGTCCCGTCACGCTCCGGCTGCGGGTGCCGCACTGGGCCGACGGCGCGACCGTGAGCACCGACGGCGGCGCCCCCCGCGCCGTCGCGCCCGGCTGGGCGGACGTGACGGTGGCGACCGGCAGCACCGTGGTGCTGGAGCTGCCCGTGGCGCCGCGGCTGACCTGGCCGGACCCGCGGGTCGACGCCGTGCGCGGGTGCGTCGCCGTCGAGCGGGGGCCGCTGGTGCTCTGCCTGGAGTCCACGGACCTGCCCGACGGTGTCGACATCGACCGGGTCCGGATGGACACGTCGGTCGCCCCGGTCACCGCCGGGGACGGGGCGCAGGTGCGCGCGGTCGTGCTGCCGGACTTCGCCCAGCCCGCCGGGCGTCCGCCGTTCGGCCCCCCGGCGCCGCCGGCGGGCGGCGAGCCGGTCGACCTGCCGCTGGTCCCGTACCACCGGTGGGCCGAGCGAGGACCCTCGACCATGCGCGTCTTCCTGCCCACCGCCTGACCACCCGCGCCGCGTTCCCGCACCGTCGTCGAAGGAGACCACGTGACCACACCACCTGTCCCCGGTGACCTGTCCCTGCAGGTCGACGGCGCGCGGCTGACCTGGCGCGGCGAGGGCGAGACGCTGGTCGTCGAGCCGTGGGGCGCCGACGCCGTCCGCGTGCGCTCGACGCTGCAGGGCGACGTCGAGGACGCCGACTGGGCGCTGCTCGCGCCGGCGGCGTCCGACGCCCGCGTCGAGACGCGCGCTGACGGGGCGACCCTGACGGTCGGCCGGCTGCGGGTCGAGCTCACGGTGGCCGCCTGGTTCCACGAGATCGTGGGGTACGAGGTGACCCGGTGCGACCTGGCGTTCTACGACGCCGTCGACGGCCGCCTGCTCCTGCGCGAGCAGGACCGGGGCGGGTCGCTCAACCTCACCGCCCGCCGGCTGCGGCCACGGCTCGGCGGGGACCTCGAGCTCACGGCGTCCTTCGAGACGCCGGCCGACGAGAAGCTCTACGGCATGGGCCTGTACCAGCAGGACCTGCTGGACCTGAAGGGCTCCACCCTGGAGCTGGCCCACCGCAACTCCCAGGCGAGCGTGCCGTTCGTGCTGTCCAGCGCGGGCTACGGGTTCCTGTGGCACAACCCGGCCGTGGGCCGGGCGACCTTCGGGCGCAACCGGACCGAGTGGACCGCGGAGTCGACGCGCCAGCTCGACTACTGGGTGACGGCGGGGGACTCCCCGGCGGCGATCACGCGGGCGTACGCGGACGCCACCGGCCACGCCCCGATGATGCCGGAGCGGGGTCTGGGGTTCTGGCAGTGCAAGCTGCGCTACACCTCGCAGGACGAGCTCCTGGCGGTCGCGCGCGAGCACACGCGGCGCGGGCTGCCGCTGGACGTGATCGTCGCGGACTTCTTCCACTGGCCCCGCATGGGCGACTTCCGGTTCGACGAGGAGTTCTGGCCGGACCCGCAGGCGATGGTCGACGAGCTGGCCGAGATGGGCGTCGAGCTCATGGTGTCGGTCTGGCCGCAGATCGCCACGACGTCGGAGAACTACTCCCACCTGCGGCGGAACAACCTGCTGGTCCGGGCCGAGCGCGGCCCGGACGTGCACATGGCGTTCCAGGGGCCCAGCGCGTTCCTCGACGTGACGAACCCCGAGGCGCGGCGCTGGCTCTGGGACACCTGCCGGGAGAACTACGGCCGCTACGGGATCCGCACCTTCTGGCTCGACGAGGCCGAGCCCGAGTACGGCGTCTACGACTTCGACAACTACCGCTACCACGCCGGCCCGAACGTCCGGGTCGGCAACGTCTACCCGCAGCACTACGCGCGGGCCTTCGCCGAGGGGCAGCGGGCCGACGGCGAGACCGACGTGGTCAACCTGCTGCGGTGCGCCTGGGCCGGCAGCCAGCGCTACGGCGCCCTGGTGTGGTCGGGCGACATCTCCTCGACCTTCACCGACCTGCGCCGCCAGGTGGTCGCCGGCATCCACATGGGCGTGGCCGGCATCCCGTGGTTCACCACCGACATCGGCGGGTTCCACGACGGGGACGCGACCGACCCGGACTTCGGTGAGCTGCTCGTGCGCTGGTTCCAGTTCGGCGCGTTCTGCCCGGTGATGCGCCTGCACGGCGACCGGCTGCCGTACCGCGAGGTGACCGCGGCCGACGGGTCGCCGCGGCTGCGCAGCGGCGGGCCGAACGAGCTGTGGAGCTTCGGCGAGGAGGTGTACGCCGTCCTCGAGCGCTACGTCCACCTGCGCGAGGACCTGCGCGGCTACGTCCGCGAGGTCATGCGGACGGCGCACGCCGACGGCCAGCCCGCCATGCGCGGGCTCTTCCACGACTTCCCCCACGACCCGGCCTGCTGGGACGTGGCGGACCAGTTCCTGCTCGGTCGCGACCTGCTGGTCGCGCCCGTGCTGGAGGCCGGTGCCCGCGAGCGCGCGGTGTACCTGCCGGCCGGCGCGCGGTGGACCGACGCCGCGAGCGGTGCGGTGCACGACGGCGGGACCACCGTCGTCGTCGACGCACCCCTCGACGTGGTGCCGGTGTTCCTGCGCGACGGCGCGCTCGGCGACCTGGTGGGTCGGACTGCCGGACGGACCGCGGGTCGGTCCGGGTCCGTGACCGGGGGTTCGCCGGTGGGCTGACGATCCGCCGGGGCGTGTCGTCGTCCGCCGGTCATCGAACCGGTTCGACGCAGGCCCCGGGCATCGCCACGACGACGTGACGAGAGGAGGGGACGCTGGACCCCGCCGGGGGGCGGGGGCTCGTACGACGAGGTTCGAGGCGCGCACGACGCGGCGCGCGACGACGAAAGGTACTCATTGATGAGGACGACACCTCCGCGGCGCTCGCCGCGGCGCACGACCGCGGCGCTGACCGCGGCGACGATGCTCGGTGCCGGCGTGTTCGGCGGGGCCGTCGCGGCCCCCGCGGCCGCCGCCACGCCCGACCCGGACCTGCACTACGCGATGGACGACGTCACGGACACCACGGTGCCGGACTCGTCGGGCAACGGCCTCGACGGGACCCTGGCCGGGGACACCGCCCTGACCACGGCCGCCGACGGTTCCGCCGACGGCGCCCTGGACCTGCTGGGCGGCCACGTGGTCATCCCGCGCGACGCCATCGACGGCGCCGCCGACCTGACCGTCTCCGCCCAGGTGCGCTGGGACGGCGAGGGCGGGCCCTGGCAGCGGGTCTTCGACCTCGGGACCGACACGTCCCGCTACCTGTTCACCACGCCGTCGAACGGCGGGGACCTGCGCACGGCGGTCACCAGCGGCGGCGCCGGCGGCGAGTCGCAGATCACCGGGCACGGGCCGCTGGAGGCCGGGGACTGGGTCACGCTGACCGTCACCCTCGACTCCGACGCCGGCCAGATCACCACCTACCTCGACGGCGTGGCCGTCGGCTCGGCCGAGACGTCCGTGGCGGGCACCGACCTGCTCACCGACGCCGCGGCGCAGGCCGGCTACATCGGGCGGTCGTTCTACCCGGACCCGGCGTTCGACGGCGCCGTGGACGACTTCCGGATCTACCGCTCGGCCCTCAGCGCCCAGCAGGTGACCGAGCTGACCGAGGAGCTCGGCGGCACGGTCCCGACGCTGGAGGAGCTGAGCACGGACGTCTTCGAGGTGCGCACCTCGGCCGGGTCGGCCCCCGACCTGCCGTCCGCCGTCCGCGCGTCGTTCTCCGACGGCTACGATCGGGACGTGCCGGTCACCTGGGACGACGTCGACCCCGCCGACTACGAGACCTCCGGGACGTTCACCGTCGCCGGTGACGCGGCCGGCACGGCCGTGACCGCCGAGGTCACCGTGCACCGCGGCGAGCTGAAGGTCGACCTGGGCACCGACACCGGTGAGTTCTCCGGCGGAGCCTCCGGGCTGCTGTACGGCCTCTACGGCGAGGGCATGCCGACCGACAACCTCGTCGAGGGCATGGGCGTGCAGTCCGTGGCCACCAAGGCCCAGGACGGCGCCCAGCACCCCGGCTCCGACGCTCTCGAGGTGCTCGGACCGCTGGCCCGCACCACCGGCGGGGACGTCTACCTGCGCGTCACCGACTGGTACCGCGGCTTCCCCTACCAGTGGCCGTCGCCCGACCAGCCCGACGCCACGCCCGCCGAGAAGCTCGAGAGCTACCGCTCCGTGCTGGACGAGCAGCTCGACATGATCTCCACGCTCGACGCGGACACCCGCGAGCACCTCGTCATCGAGCCGTACAACGAGCCCGCGGGCAACATGTTCGGCACGGGGCAGTGGAGCCTCGACCGCACCTCGTGGCTGTCCGACCCCACCGACTACTTCGCCGCGTGGGACGAGACGTACCGCACCATCAAGGAGCGGTTCCCGGACATGCGCGTCGCCGGGCCGGGCGCGATCGAGCTCTGGCCCCAGATCGAGGGCTTCCTCGAGCACACGGTCGCCGAGGACACCGTCCCCGACATCGTCACGTGGCACGAGCTGACCCACCCGCAGGCGATCCGCGAGTCGGTGGCCGAGTACCGCGAGTGGGAGGCCGACGTCTTCGCCGGCACCGAGCACGAGGGCACCGAGCTCCCCGTCAACGTCAACGAGTACGCCTTCAACTACCACACCTCGGTCCCCGGTCAGATGATCCAGTGGATGTCGGCCATCGAGGACGCCAAGGTCCAGGCGATGATCGCGTTCTGGAACATCAACGGCAACCTGTCCGACTCGGCCGTGCAGACCAACCGCGGCAACGGGCAGTGGTGGCTCTACAACGCCTACAGCCGGATGACCGGCCACACCGTCGAGGTCACGCCGCCCTACCCGGGCCAGAACTACAGCCTGCAGGGCCTGGCCACGCTCGACGAGCAGCAGCGGCAGGCCCGCGTCGTCCTCGGCGGGCAGGACGGCCCCGCCCCGGTCGACCTCGTGAACGTCCCGTCGGACGTCTTCGGCGACGAGGTGCGGGTCACCGCCCGCGAGATCCCGTGGACCGGTCAGCTCGGCGACTCCGCCCAGCCCCGGCACCTGGCCGACCTCACCGTCCCGGTGACCGACGGCGTCGCGACCGTGGCCTTCGACGGGTCGCAGCTGCCCGAGCTGGCCGAGTCCAGCGCCTACGAGCTGATCGTCACGCCGGTCGGCGCGGGGGAGACCACGGCGTCGACCCCGACGCTGTGGCAGGGCAGCTACGAGGCCGAGGACGCCGAGTACACCGGTTCCGGCTACTCGCTCAACGGTCCCGAGGGCTCGCCGCAGGACGTGGCGAAGTTCTACACCTCCGGCGGGTACAACGTCGGTGGCCTGCGCACCGGGTCGGACGGCGTCCTCGACTTCGAGGTCACCGTGCCCGAGGACGGCACCTACGACCTGTCGGTGTTCTCCTCCACGATGA
Organism: Isoptericola haloaureus; assembly: GCF_036689775.1. Taxonomy (NCBI): domain Bacteria; kingdom Bacillati; phylum Actinomycetota; class Actinomycetes; order Micrococcales; family Promicromonosporaceae; genus Isoptericola; species Isoptericola haloaureus. The sequence continues at coordinate 385,093 of NZ_JBAGLP010000117.1, forward strand.
ACCGGTTCGGGCTGGTCCAGGAGCAGGGGCCGACCAACGTGTTCGTCCGGGTCGACGGCGGGGCCGAGCAGGAGATCCACCTGCCGCTCGCCTACAAGTGGGTCGTGTGGGACCACGCGGACACCACCGTCGAGCTGACCGCCGGCACGCACACCATCTCGCTGGCCGCGCAGAGCCTCGACGGCTCCGGCGCCACGCAGGGTGACGCGATCATCGACCGCATCACCCTGGCCCTGCCGAACCCCGAGGCCGCGACCTCGGTCTACGAGGCCGAGACCGCCGTCCTCGACGGGGGGACCGCCACCTACGAGGTCTCCGACGTGTCCGGTCCGGGCGCCGTGGAGCTCGCCGAGGGCGATTCCGCGACGTTCTGGGTGTACTCGCCGGTCGACGGCGAGGCGCACCTGGGTGCGGACGTCGTCGGCTCCGCGGGTGACGGCACCCTGGCCGTCAACGGTGCGGACGTGCTCGACCTGGGCACCTCCCAGGAGGTCGCCGCCCACCTGGCCGGCGGCGTCAACAAGATCGTCGTCACCGCCGGTGCCGACGGCGTCGTCCTGGACCGTCTCACGGTGGCCCCGGGCGAGGGTCTGCTGGAGCCCGCCGAGTACCAGGCCGAGGACGCCGAGCTCACCGGCGACGCGTCCGTGGGCGAGTACTCCCTGGCCGAGGGCGGCGCCGCCGTCACCGGCGTCGGGGGCGAGCCGGGCAACGACAACACGCTGACGTTCCACGTCGAGGCGGCCGAGGCCGGCCGGCACGCGGTCGTCGTGCGGTTCTCCAACCCGGAGCAGGTCGACGGCACGCACTACAACCCGAACCCCGTCGCCCGGCACGCCGACATCTCGGTGAACGGCGGCGACGCCGAGCGGGTGCCGTTCGTGCCGACGTTCCACGAGAACAACTTCTTCGAGCGCACGATCGTGCTCGACCTCGTCGAGGGCGAGAACACGATCTCCCTGCGAGCGGAGGAGATGCCGAACTGGGACGGCGAGACCTACGCGTCCGAGATCTGGCCGGCGGACTACCTGCTGCGCTCGCAGTGGGCCCCGATCGTCGACCGGATCACCGTCTCCCCGCTGGCCCACGTCGTGGTGCCCAGCCCGGTGACGGTCCAGGTCGCCACCGAGTGCCGGGGGAACGCCGCGTTCGTCGTCGCCGAGGTGACCAACACCTCCGGCGAGCGCACGGACGTCACCGTCACCGGGCTCGGTGACGAGCGCACCCGGGACGTGCTGAAGCCGGGCAAGACCTGGAAGCAGCCGTTCTCGGCCGAGTCGCCGACCCTCGAGGCCGGCGAGCTGACCGTCACCGCGGGCGGGGTCGCCACGACCCACCCGTACGAGGCGGTCACCTGCGAGTGATCCCGGGTCGGCGGCGCTGACCTCGCGTCGGTGCCGTCGACCGTGACCCGGGACGTCGAGCGTCTCTGTTCCTCAGGAATCAGCTGGTGATCCCTGAGGAACAGAGACGCTCGACGCGTCTGGGCACGGCTCAGTCCAGCCGCGCCGGCCGGTCGATGACCCGGGACATGACGATCGCCGTGCGCGTCTTGTCCACGCGGGCGTTGACCCGGAACGACTCGACGATCCGCTCGACGTCGGACATCGACCCCGCCATGATCTGCACCAGCGCGTCGGCCTCGCCGGTGACGGTGTCGACGCGCACGACCTCCGGGATCGGCCCGAAGTCCCGCTCCAGGGCGGCCGGCGAGATGTTGCCGCGGCAGAAGATCTCGACGTAGGCCTCGATGCGCCAGCCCAGCTCCTCCGGGGCGACCCGCACGGTGAACCCGGCGATCTCCCCGCGGGCCTGCATCCGGTCGACGCGACGCTTCACGGCCGTCGCCGAGAGTCCGACGGCGTCCCCGATCTCCGCGTAGGACGCCCGGCCGTCGCGCAGCAGGATCGCCACGATCTCGCGGTTGGTCTGGTCCATCCCCACTCCTCGACGCAGGTTCGTTGCGCCCAGGGTACGGAATAATGCGACATTGCGTCAGGATGCGCAGGAAACACGCCGTTCGGGTTCATGCCTGTCCCCCTAGCCTCGCTGCATGACGTTGCTCACACCGCCCGTCGCGCAGACCGCGACGACCGGCACCGACCGCACGCCGACCGCACGCCACTACCTCATGTGCCCGCCCGTCCACTTCGACGTCGTCTACGCGATCAACCCGTGGATGGACCTCACGGTCCCCGTCGACGCCGGCCACGCCGTCGTGCAGTGGCAGGCCCTCAAGGCCGCCTACGAGGCGCACGGCCACACCGTCGACGTCGTCGAGCCCGAGCCCGGCCTGCCCGACATGGTCTACGCCGCCAACGGCGGCGTCGTCGTCGACGGCCAGGCGCTCGCCGCCCGGTTCACCCACCCCGAGCGGCAGCCCGAGGGCATCGCCTACGACGCCTGGATGCGCGACGCCGGGGCCCGGCACGGACTCGTCGCCCTCGGACAGGCGGCGGAGCTGAACGAGGGGGAGGGCGACCTGCTCTGGGACGGCGAGGTCATGCTCGCCGGCACCGGGTTCCGCACCTCCCGCGAGGCCCACGCCGAGGTCGCCGAGCGCCTCGGTGTCGACGTCCTCACCCTCGAGCTCGTCGACCCGCGCTTCTACCACCTCGACACCGCGCTGGCCGTGCTGACGACGGCGTCCGACGACGGCACCCGCCCGGAGGTCGCCTACTTCCCCGGGGCGTTCACCCCGGAGTCCCGGGCGGTCCTGAGCGAGCGCTACCCGGACGCGATCCTCGCGACCGAGGCCGACGCGGCCGTGCTCGGCCTCAACGCCGTCAGCGACGGCAAGCACGTGTTCCTGTCCGACCGCGCTACCGGGATGCACGTCGCGCTGCGCGAGCGGGGGTACACCCCCGTCGGCATCGACCTGTCCGAGCTGCTCAAGGGCGGCGGCTCGGTCAAGTGCTGCACCCTCGAGCTCCGACCTGCGCAGGAGGTGCGCGCATGACCACCGTCGACCTGCTGGACGTCGCCGCCACCGCCCGCTGGGTCGCCGAGCGCGGCCCCGAACGGATCATCACCGAGCTCGCCGACGCCCTCGCCACGGACTTCCGGCGCTGGCCGGAGCTCGACAAGCGACCGCGCATCGCCTCGCACTCCCGCGACGGCGTCATCGAGCTCATGCCGACGTCCGACGACGTCACCTACGGCTTCAAGTACGTCAACGGCCACCCGCTGAACCCGGCGCGCGGCTTCCAGACCGTGACGGCCTTCGGCGTCCTCGCCGACGTCCAGAACGGCTACCCGACGTTCCTCGCCGAGATGACGCTGCTCACGGCGCTGCGCACGGCCGCGACGTCGGCGCTCGCCGCCCGCACGCTCGCCCGGCCCGGCGCCCGCACGCACGCCCTGATCGGCACCGGCACCCAGGCCGAGTTCCAGGCGCTCGGGATGCGGGCCCTGCTCGGCGCCACCCACGTGCGGGCCTGGGACGTGGACCCGGCGGCGCGGGAGAAGTTCGTCCGCAACGCGCGGGCGCTCGGCTTCGACGTGCACGAGGCCACCAGCGCGGCCGACGCCGTGGCCGGGGCCGACGTCGTCACCACCTGCACGGCCGACAAGCGCAACGCCACGGTGCTCACGGCGGACATGCTCGCGACCGCGGCCCCCGGCGTGCACGTCAACGCCATCGGTGGGGACTGCCCGGGCAAGACCGAGCTCGAGGCGGGCATCCTCACCGCCCCCGGGACCGCCGTCGTCGTCGAGTACACCCCCCAGACCCGGATCGAGGGGGAGATCCAGCAGGTCGCGGACGACTACCCGGTCATCGAGCTGTGGGAGATCCTCGCGGGGCAGGCCTCGGGCCGGACCGACCCGGACCAGGTGACCGTGTTCGACTCCGTCGGGTTCGCCGTCGAGGACTGGACGACGCTGCGGTTCGTGCACGCCGCCCTGCGCGCGGACCCGGCCGGACGCGAGCTGCTGGCGCAGGTCGACCTCATCGCCGAGCCGACCGACCCGAAGGACCTGTTCTCGCTCGTCGCGGCGCCGCTGCTCCAGCCCCAGGCCTGAGGTCGCCCGACGTCCTCCGCCCGGCCCGGTGGGCTCAGGTCCGCACGGGCCGGGCGGTGGCGACGTCGTCGACGATGTCGATGATGGCCCGCAGGTTCGCGATGAGCGCCCCGTACAACGGCCAGTACCGGCCGGACAGGTCCTCGTCGGACAGGTCCTCGGCGAGCCGGCCGACATCCTGGCGCAGGGGTGCGACGTCCTGGTCCGGGTCCGCGACCCGGCGGCCGACCTCCTCGAGCAGGTCGAGGTACCGGTCCCGGAAGCGCGGGTCCCACTCCGAGGCCTCCTGGCCCGCGTCGCGGACGTGGCGGGCGACGGCCTGGGTCTGCGCCACGCCCTCCTCGAGCCGCAGGAGCACCTCGGGGTAGGTGGCCAGCGCGGCGCCGGGGTGCCGCCGTCGGCGCGGGTTCCACCGGCCGGCCTCGCGGGCCGTCCGGACGAGCGACCAGGCGTGGTCGAGGTCGCGCTGGATCGACCGGGTGCGTTCGATCCAGTCGTCCTCGGACTGTGAGTCCCAGGGCCGGCGCATCTCCGTGGCCATGTCGCCCAGCAGCTCGCCGAGTCGTTCGTCGACGTCGTCGATCTGCCGCTGCGCGCTGCGGTCGTTCAGCGGCGGGAACGCGACCAGGTTGACCAGCAGCGCCACGCCCACGCCGACGGCCGTGTCCAGCAACCGGTCGGGGAGCAGCTCGATCGCGCGCTGCTCCGACAGGTCGTAGCCGGTGGTGACGACGAACAGGACGGTGGTCGCGACGGTGAGTCCCTCGGTCCGCAGACCGGGCAGACGCCCGATCAGGAGCCCCACGAGCAGCGCGAGGCCGAACGACCACACGGTCGCCTCGAAGAACGTCACGACGACCAGCGAGACGAGGATCCCGGCCGCGACGGCGAGGACCGTCTGCGCGCCGCGCCACAGCGTGCGGTGCACCGTCTCGTGCATCGTCAGCAGGGCTACCCAGGGGGCGAGGAACGACTGCTCCAGGCCCAGGGCGAACCCGGCCACGGCCCAGGCGATCATGGCCGCGACGACGGCCTTGACCAGCTGCAGCAGGTCGGTCTGGTTCGCGGCCGACGCCGACCAGTCACGAAGCCGCTCCCAGGGGCGGAGACGATCGATGGTGCGCACCCGCTCAGTCAACCGGAACCCGTCGCAGGTTTCCTGCGCACGGACTTGCCAGCACCGGGTGCACCGCTGCCATCATGTCCCCGGCGCGGGCGGAGCCCGCCGTGGCAGGCCGGTGGACCGGCAGGGGAGAGGGAACGCGTGAGGGCGAGGCAGGACGCCTCCGGGTCGTCGGGCGCCGACGACGTCGCGCGGCAGATGCGTGCCGCGGCCGCTGCCCGGGGCCACGACGACGGGCCGGGCGCCGAGGGGACGGTCGACCCGGACGTCGTGCGGACCGCCCTGGCCACGCTGTCCCACGACGACCAGCAGCTGCTCTGGGACCTGCACGTCCTGGGCCGGCGGATCGAGGTCGTGGCGCGCGAGCTCGGTGTGCACGTGAAGTCGGCGGCGCGTCGGCTGCGGCAGGCCGAGGACCAGCTCGGCCGGGCCCTGTCCGCCGCCCACGCCCGCGGCGGACCGCGGCGGGCGTGCGTCGAGACCCGGCGCGACCTGCACGCCTACGTCCAGCACCGTCTCGGCGGCGGCCGGCGGCAGCTGCTCGAGGACCACCTGTTCGGCTGCACCGGGTGCCTGCGCGCCTTCATCGACGTCCGGGAGTCCTCCTGGGCGCTGCGGGACGTGGCGCCGGTGCTGCTCAGCGGGGCCGCCGTCTCGGGGATGTCGGTACCGGTCGTCGTCGGCGCGTCCGGTGCGGCGGCGTCCCACGGCGCGCTCGTCTGGCTGGGGCCGTTCGGCACCGCCCTCGTCGCCGCCGGGGAGTGGCTCGTGCAGGGTGCGCGCCGGCTGGTCGGGCGCCCGGTGGCCGTCGCGGCCGGCGTCGGGGTCGCCGCCGTCGCGGTCGCGGCCGGCGCCCTCGTCGGGGGTGACGCGCCGCAGGAGGCGCCGCCCACCGCTCCGGTGGTGATGGAGCGGCCCTCGCCGGCCCCGACCCCGCGGGATACCACGGGGCCGTCCCCGGAGCCTTCTGCGGAGCCCGCGCCGTCCCCGGAACCGGAGCCGACGCCGGAACCGACGCCGGAGCCGACCCCCGAGCCCCCGGCCCCGGGGCCCGCCGTCGTCCCGGAGCCGCCGGCGGACCCCTCGCCGGAGCCCCCGCCCGGCCCGGGGCCCGCGCCGTCCCCGGAACCGGAGCCGACGCCGGAGCACCCGGCCCCGGAGCCCGAGCCGACCCCCGAGCCGACCCCCGAGCCGGTCACGACCACCGTCGGGCTCGACCTCGAGGAGCGAGGAGAGTTCCGGGTCGTGCTGAGCCCTGGGGTCGAGGTCGTGGCCGTCGAGGCCGCGCGCGGCAACGTCCGTATCGAGCAGACCGCGGACGGCGTGTGGCGCGTGTGGACCCCGGGCGGGTCGCCGGGCAGCGTGACCGTGCAGGTCAGCGCGCCGGAGGGGACGACGCCGGAGGCGTGGCTCGACGCCGTCGACGAGCGCTGAGCGCGCCCGTCACTCGCGGGACAGCAACACCAGCACCTCGTAGTGGCTCGTCTGCGGGAACATGTCCAGGAGTACCGCACGCCGGGGTCGCAGCGACGGCATGTCGGCCAGGTCGCGGGCGAGCGTGCTCGCACGGCAGCTCGAGTAGAGCACGTGCTGCACCGCGGACGCCTCGAGCCGGCGGGCCAGGTCCGTGCCGATGCCCCGCCGGGGCGGGTTGACCACGACCAGCTCGGGGTCGTCCCCGCTGCCGAGCGCGAAGCCGGTCGCGTCCCCGGCGGCGAACCGGACGTCCGCCATGGCGCGACGCCACCAGTCCGCGTCCCGGGAGCCGACGACGGCGTCGGGCGGCAACGTGGCCAGCTCGGCCGCCGTCGTGGTCGCCGACGCGACCGCCTCGGCGGAGATCTCGATCCCGGTGACCGACCGGCCCGGTGCGGCGGCGTGCAGTGCGAATCCGCCGACGCCGCAGTAGAGGTCCCACAGCGTGGCCGGGTCGATCTCGTCGATCCACCGCCGTGCCTGGCGGTACAGGGCCTCCGCGACCCCGGTGTTGGTCTGGAAGAAGCTCTGCGGACGCAGGTGCAGCGTGACCCCGTCCAGCCGCATGGGCAGGGTGGCGCGCTCGGTGAGCACGATCTCCTGCTCGCCCTCGAGCACGGCGGCGTGTGCCGGCTGGACGTTCACGCTCAGCACTGCCAGCCCGGGCAGCCGTTCGTGCAGCCACGGCAGGTGCTTGCGGATCCGGGCCACGGCCTCGGTGGAGCGCAGCACGAGCCGGACCATGAGCTCGCCGTCGGGGGAGAGCGTGACCAGCACATGCTTGAGCTCGCCGCGCCGGGCGGCGTCGCGCTGCGTGACCTTGCGGCGGCTGCCGGCGGGAGCGGGTGACAGGTCGTAGGGCTGCAGACGAGCGCGGGTGACCAGCTCGGCGAGCGGGCCGAAGGCGGCCTGCAGCGCGGGCGGGTACAGGCCGCAGTCGGTCAGGTCGACGCTCTGGCCCGCGAAGGGTCCGGGCGGCCCGACGATCCCCAGCACCGGCTCCTCGACCGTGCCGGTGACCACCATCTTCGCCTTGTTGCGGAAGCCGCTCTCGGGGCCGACGACGGCCGGCAGCCACGAGACGTCGTCGTGGTCCGCGAGCAACTCGGCCACGTGCGCCTGCTTGTCGCGGACCTGCTCGGGGCGCGCGATCTCGATCAGGGTGCACGAGCGGCACCGGCCGGCGTCGTAGTGGGGGCACTGCACGGCCCCATTGTCCCGTGCGTCAGGCCACGAACATGCAGAAGGGGTGCCCGTGCGGGTCGGCGTAGACGCGCAACGGTTCCTGCGGGTCGTCCGACCGGTCGAACAGCAGCCGTGCCCCGAGGGCGAGGGCCCGGTCGTGCTGCCGGTCGAGCGTGGCGACGTCGGGGACCGTGGTGTCCAGGTGGAGCTGCTGAGGCACGGCCGGGTCCGGCCAGGTCGGTGGTGCGACGGTGTCGACCTGCTGGAACGCGAGGCTGAAACCCCCCGTGCCGCCCAGGACGAGCCAGTCGGCACCCCGGGGGTCGGCCTCGCCGTCGTCCGGAGGGTCGTCGCCGGGACGGTAGCGCAGTCCGAACATGCGGCGGTAGAACTCCGCCAGGGTGCGCGCGTCCGTGGTGTCGAGGACGACCTGGCGGATGCGCGGGTATCCGTCGGACGCCGTCGTAGGGGTTGTCATGTCCGGTCCTCCTCGTCCGGCCCGGGGAACCGGTCCGCGATGCCCCGCAGCCGGTCGACGTAGGCGTCCCAGTCCGTCGGCCAGATGTTGGTGGCGCTCGGCTGGAGCCCGACCTCGCCGTCGATCTCCTCGCGCAGGATGTCCGCGTGGCCGGCGTGACGCTCCAGGTCGGCCAGCACGTGCACCAGGACGCGGTGCAGCGTGACCTCGCCGCGGTCGCCCCACCACGGCACGCGGCCGGGTGCCCGGAGCGGCAGCGACTCGATGGTCTCGTCCGCGAACTCGGCGACCCGGCGGTACAGGTCGCGCAGGCCGTCGGCGGTCTCGTCGGCCTCGGCGTAGAAGTCGGCGTTCGGGTCCTCGTCGAGCCGCGCGATCCAGGGGGTCTCCTCCGGCGTCGGCCAGTCGCGCCCGAACGTCTCGCCGAAGTACCCGATCTCCACGCTCGCGGCGTGCTTGACCAGACCGAGCAGGTTCGTGCCCGTGCTGGTCCGGGGCGTGCGCAGCGCGCGCTCGGACAGCCCCTCCGTCTTCCACAGCAGCGCCTCGCGGGCGTCGCGCAGGTAGCGGTGCAGGGTGGCCCTGACCTCGTCCTCGTCCACGTCGACCTCCTCGTCGTCACCGGCGAGCCTAGGCCGCCCCGGGGACACGCACCGGCCGGATGTCGAGAACCGCCGGGTGGCTCCGTCCCCGGGGTGTCGGCACGATCGGAGAAGGCCCGATCGGCGACCTCGAGACGAAGGAGAGACGACCATGGCCAAGTACCTGCTGCTCAAGCACTACCGCGGCGGCCCGGAGCAGCGTCCGAACGCCCGCGAGCCGATGGACCGCTGGACGCCCCAGGAGGTCTCCGACCACATCGCGTTCATGCAGCACGTCGCCGACGTGCTCACCGAGCGCGGCGAGTTCGTCGACGCCCAGGCGCTGTCCCCCGAGGGCACGTTCGTGCGGTACGACGGCGAGGGGCGTCCGCCGGTGACCGACGGTCCGTTCGCCGAGACGAAGGACGTCGTCGCCGGCTGGATGATCATCGACGTCGAGTCGACCGAGCGGGCCCACGAGGCGGCGGCGTTCCTGTCCTCGGCGCCGGGGCAGGGTGGCAAGCCCCTCGAGGAGTGGATCGAGGTGCGCCCGTTCATGACGGACGCTCCTCCCGCGGACGGATGACGGTGCCGCCCGGAGGTGCCACGGCACCGGAGGCCCGCGTGGCCGAGCTCCTGGCCGAGCTCGGCCCGCGGGTGCTCGGCGTGCTCGTGCGCCGCGGGGCCGACTTCGCCACGGCCGAGGACTGCGTGCAGGAGGCGCTGCTCGAGGCCTCCCGACGCTGGCCGGACGGGGTCCCCGACGAGCCGCAGGGATGGCTGGTCACCGTGGCCTGGCGCCGGTTCCTCGACGCGCGGCGCTCGGAGACGGCGCGCCGTCGCCGGGAGGAGCAGGTCCACGCCACGCCGGACCCGGGTCCCACCGAGCAGACCGACGACACGTTGCTGCTGCTGAGCCGCTGCTGCCACGAGTCGCTCAGTCCGGCGTCGGCCGTGGCCCTGACGCTGCGCGCCGTGGGCGGGCTGACGACGGCGCAGGTCGCCCGGGCGTACATGGTGCCGGAGGCGACGATGGCCCAGCGCATCAGCCGGGCGAAGCGCACGCTGTCCGGCCGGTCCTTCGACCGCCCGGGTGATGTACGGAACGTGCTCCGGGTGCTGTACGTGATGTTCACCGAGGGGCACACGGGCGAGGTGGACCTGGCGCGGGAGGCGATCCGCCTGACTCGGCAGCTCGCCGTCGCCACGGCCGACACGGAGGTCGCCGGGCTGCTCGCCCTCATGCTCCTGACCGATGCGCGTCGGGCCGCCCGCTGGACGGCGCGCGGTGAGCTCGTGCCGCTCGCCGAGCAGGACCGGTCGCGGTGGGACACCGCGGCGATCGCCGAGGGTGTGCAGGTCCTGCAGGCCGCGCTCGCCGACGACCGGCTGGGGGAGTACCAGGTCCAGGCGGCGATCGCGGCACTGCACGACGACGCCCCGCGGGCCGAGGAGACGGACTGGGTCCAGATCCTCGAGTGGTACGACGAGCTGGTGGCGCTCGCCGACTCCCCGGTCGTGCGGCTCAACCGGGCGATCGCCGTCGGGCACGTCGACGGGGCGCTCGCGGGACTGCGGGCGCTGGAGGCAGTGCTCGACCGGGTGCCCCGGCGGACCGCCGCCGCGGCGTACCTGCGCGAGCGCGCCGGCGACGTCCAGGAGGCGTCGGAGCTGTACGTGCGGGCCGCCGCCGAGGCGGCCACGCTGGCGGAACGGCACCACCTCCTGCGGTGCGCGGCTCGGCTCCGGGGATGAGGTGAGGCATGCCTCATCCCGCTGATATCGTGGGAGACGACCTGACGCTTCGTCATGAACATCCGTGGAGGTCCCATGCCCGTCGTCGCCCCCGAGGGCACCCTCTCCGTCCTGCTGCGTGACGGCACGCGCCGGGAGCACGAGCAGGCCGAGAACGAGGGGTTCGTCGCCCGCCTCATGAGCGGCAGCCTCGACGTCGCCGCCTACGCCGACCTGGCCGCTCAGCAGCACGCCGTCTACACGGCACTGGAGCAGGCGAGCGAGGCCGTGCGGCACGACGCGCGCGGGGAGGCGCTGGTCTTCGACGAGCTGACCCGGGTCCCGGCGATCGAGCGCGACCTGGCCCACCTCTACGGGCCGGACTGGCGCGAGCGCGTCCGCACGCTGCCGGCCACCCGGACGTACGTCGAGCGGCTGCACGACGTCGGGACCCGCCTGCCGCAGTATGCCGCCCATGCGTACACGCGCTACCTCGGCGACCTGTCCGGCGGACAGATCGTGCAGCGCATGATGCAGCGTCACTACGGCATGGGATCGGCGGGGCTGGAGTTTTACGACTTCCCCGAGATCTCCAGGCTGAAGCCCTTCAAGGACCTGTACCGCGAACGCCTCGACGCCCTGGCGCTGACCCCCGACGAGATCGACGTCGCCGTCGGCGAGGCCCGCGAGGCGTTCCGCCTGAACCGGGCCGTGTTCGTCGAGCTCGGCGAGGCCCACCCCGGTCGCTGACGGCGCTGCGCCGCTAGGGTGCGGGGATGGCCGTCACCCTCGCACGCTACAGCGCAGCCGTGCTCGTGTGCGGGGCGGCGATCCTGCTTTTCGCCGTGCACGTGCGTCCGCTCGGCTACGTGCCGCTCGTCGCCGGCGTCGTGCTCGGACTCCTCGTCGACCGCGTGCTCGGCCGCGACCTCGGCCTCATCGCGCTCGGCATGGCGATCGTCTCGTCGATCTCGCTGAAGGCCGACCTGTCGAACGCCGGCATGGCGCGGTTCACGGTGGCGCTCTCGCTGGCCGTGCTGGTGCCCTGGGCGCTGTCGAAGTACTGGTTCCGGGACGACGACGGCGCGGGGGCGGTGCGGTTCCCGGCGTTCACCGGACGCCGGTGGACCCGCGGCCAGTGGCTGTACCTCGTCGTGGTGGTCGTGGTCGGCTACCTCGTGCTGCCCTGGTACTTCCTCGGCTCGGGCGCCTACCTCAACTGGCCGCCGCTCGAGGGCGACAGCGACATCGCGCGGCTGTTCGTGGGTGTCAACGCGGTCGGCATCTGGGACGAGCTGTTCTTCATCTGCACCGTGTTCGCCCTGCTGCGGCGGCACTTCCCGCTGCAGGCGGCCAACGTCCTGCAGGCCATGGTCTTCGTGTCGTTCCTGTGGGAGCTCGGCTACCGCGAGTGGGGTCCGTTGCTGACGATCCCGTTCGCGCTCGTCCAGGGCTGGATCTTCGCCCGGTACAAGTCGCTGCCGTACGTCGTCACCGTGCACCTGCTGTTCGACGCCGTCGTGTTCGCCGTGCTCGTGCACGGCCACCACCCGGAACTGCTCGACATCTTCGTCACGGCCCCCTGACCGGGCTCCCGGCGCGCCAGAGCTCTCCGGCGGGTGCGGTCGAGCGTCTCTGTTTCTCAGGACTCAGCCGCTGAGTCCTGAGAAACAGAGACGCTCGACCGGCGCGGTGGGGGTCAGGCCGTCGCCCGATCAGAGGTCGTCGAGCATGTCCTGCATGCGCCCGATCTCCGCGAGCTGGCCCGCGCCGATGTCGTTGGCCAGCTCCTGGGTGCGGAAGTTGATCCCGTCGACGGCCAGCTCGGTGGACATGGTCACCGCACCCTGGTGGTGCTGGATCATGCCCTCCAGGTAGAGCCGGTCGAAGGTGGTGCCGGACGCCGCCTCGAGCTCGGCCATCTGGGCGTCGCTGAGCATGCCCGGCATGTCCTCGGGGTCGTGGTCGTGGGCGTCGTCGACCGGCGCCCGCGGGCCGCTGCCGTCGCCGTCCTCGAGCTCGACGGGCACGGGCAGGTCGTGCCCCTGCAGCCAGCCCGCCATACCGTGGATCTCGGCGCCCTGGACGTCGTAGATCCGCGCGGCGAGCGCCAGGACGCCGGGGTCCTCGGCCCGGTCCGGCGCCAGCTCGGACATCTCCAGCGCCTGGGCGTGGTGCACGATCATGTCGCTGATGAAGGTGGCGTCGGCCCGGTTCCACTCGTCGTCGGCCCGCGGAGGTGCGACGTCCTCCGGTGCGACGGTGGCGTTCTCCTCGCCGGGCCGGCCGGGCTGGACCACGACGCTCTCCGGCGTCGCGGCCGCCTCGGTCGTGGCCGGCGACCCGCCGCCGGTGCAGGCGGCCGCCGTCGCGGCGGCGACCAGCACGACGGCCGTCCCCGTCGCGCGCCGGAGCCGGCGCCGTCGAGCCCTGGGTGCTCCCTGTACGTCCACTGTCACCATCCGGTTAAATCTCTGCACATTCCCTGGTGACGGGCGTCACACCGGGTGAAAGTAGGGGGACCCTACCAAGGAGGTGTGACGCCTGTGCGTCATCTGACCACGAGACAGCGACGTCGAGCCCTGGCGGCCGGAGCGCTCACCAGCGCCCTCGCCGTCGGTTCGTTCGCCGTCGCCGCCCCCGGATTCGCCGAACCCGGTGGCGACGCGCCCGACGACGGCAGCGAGCTGCCCGCCCAGAGCATCGTCGCTCTGGACGACTCCGCGACACCGGACGGGCTCACGGAGCCGGGCACCACGGACGCGCTGAACATGGAGCTGCTGGCGAACATCCCGAAGAACGGGGCGTTCGCCGCCGAGAACTCCTACAGCTCCGACCTCGCCTTCCAGGGCGACTACGCGTTCGCGGGGAACTACAACGGGTTCACCGTCTACGACATCTCCGACCCGGAGAGCCCGACGCAGGCCGCGCAGGTCGTCTGCCCGGGGTCGCAGAACGACGTCTCCGTCTACGGCGACATCCTCGTGCTGTCCACGGACTCGTGGCGCACCGACGACTCCTGCGAGAGCGAGTCGATCTACCCGGTCGGCGTCGACTACTGGGAGGGCCTGAAGGTCTTCGACATCTCCGAGCCGACCGAGCCGGAGTACGTCGCCGCCGTCGAGACGCAGTGCGGCTCGCACACGAACTCCCTGGCGCCGAGCAAGAACGGCCAGACGCTGTACGTCTACGTGTCGTCGTACTCGCCGCACCCGCTGCTGTCGGACTGCCAGCCGCCGCACGACAAGATCTCCGTGGTCGAGATCCCGACGAAGGCTCCGGCCGAGGCCGCGGTCGTCTCCACGCCGGTGCTCTTCCCGGAGGGTGGCTACACGAACACCTCCGGCTGCCACGACATCACCACCTACGTGAAGCTAGACCTCGCGGCCGGTGCGTGCATGGGCGACGGCATCCTCATGGACATCTCCGACCGGGCCAACCCCGAGGTGATCTCCACCGTCCGTGACACCGAGAACTTCGCCTTCTGGCACTCGGCGACGTTCAACAACGACGGCACGAAGGTGGTGTTCACCGACGAGCTCGGCGGCGGCGGCGCCGCGACCTGCAACGAGACCGTCGGCTCCGAGCGGGGCGCCAACGGGATCTACGACGTCGTCGACGGCGAGCTGGAGTTCCGCAGCTACTACAAGATCCCGCGGACGAACACGAACACCGAGAACTGCGTGGCCCACAACGGCTCGCTGATCCCGGTGAAGGACAAGGACATCATGGTCCAGGCCTGGTACCAGGGCGGGATCTCGGTGTTCGACTTCACCGACTCGTCGAACCCGACGGAGATCGCCTGGTTCGACCGGGGCCCGCTGTCCTCGGAGCGGCTGGTCCTGGGTGGCTCGTGGTCGGCGTACTACTACAACGGGTACGTCTTCTCGAACGACATCCAGCAGGGCTTCGACGTCCTGGAGATCGACGACGCGGCCGGTGTCGGCAAGCAGAAGCCGAACACCTACCGTGAGCTGAACCCGCAGGGGCAGGTCCGCTTCCACGGCTGACCCTCTCCCGGGCGCATCGAGCGTCTCTGTTTCTCAGGAATCAGCAGTTGATTCCTGAGAAACAGAGACGCTCGACCCGTGCCGGGGACGGGACGACGGCGGCGCGTGGATCAGGAGCGACGCCGCAGCCGCGACTCGACCAGCGGCACGGCGACGGCGACCAGGGTCAGTGCCGCACCGAGGTACATCGCCGGGCCGGGTGGCGTCGCGCCCGGGACGAGCAGGTCCAGCAGCAGCGCCCCGACGATCTGGCCCGCGATGAGGCCCAGGCCCAGCAGCAGCACGCCGATCCGGTGCACCACGGCGGCCTGGACGGCGATGAAGACGATGCCGAGCAGTCCGCCGGAGTAGAGGACCAGGTCCAGCGGCCACCGTGTCGGCAGCGCCCCGTCGGGCCACCCGTTCACCAGCGTCGCCACCGCGAGCGCCACCAGCAGCGCCGCCGTGCCGACGCCGAAGTTGACGAAGGTCGCCGCGGCCACGCCCGGGAACGTCGACGACGGCGCCCGCCCGGCTGCCGGTGCAGGGACCGCCGCCGCCCGCACCCGTCCGTTCATCGCCTGCTGCCACGCCTGGACCACTCCGGCGAGCAGCGGGATCACCGCGAGGTGCACGTCCTCGACCCGTCCGACGGACCCGGACACGGCGACGACGACGGCCACGACGGTCAGGGCCGGGCCGACGGCGCGACCGAGCGTGATCAGCCGGACGCCGCCCGGCGCGAGGCCGAGCCGGTCCACCGCCAACGAGCTCGTCGACTGCCCCGCCACGATCGCGACCATGAACAGGGCGACGCCGAGGGAGGAGACGGTCAGGCCCTGGGCCGCCACGTAGAAGCCGCCGCCCAGACCCCCGAGCACCTCCCACGGGCGCAGCCCGCCGGTGCGCAGGGCGCCGCGCACGTGCCCGACGGCGGTCCGCGCCGCGGGCCAGCACAGGACCGCGATCGTCAGCCACAGCAGGCCCGAGCCGAACGAGATCACCGCCGCGGCGAACGCGGAGCCCACGTGCTCGGCGAGGGTGCCGTTCACCCGGGACTGGGACGCGGCGGCGATCCCGCCCACCACGGCTGCGGCGACTCCGGCGACGGTGCCGGCGCTGCGGGCAGCGGGCTGGGCGGTCACCCGCGGAGTCTACGGCGCGGGCGACGCGGGCCGGGCGGCGCGGGATGACACCATGCCACCGTGACGACCGACGTCGGCTCCCGGCGAGGCGCCCGCCACGCCCGCACGACGGAGCTCTCCACCCTGCCCGACGGCGGGCACGGCCACGGGCACGGCGGGCCCGTGCCGCCGGCGCCCTGGCGCACCCGGATCGTGCTCGCCCTCCTGGTGCTGCCCGCGCTGGTCGCCACCGGTCTCGGCCTGTGGCAGCTGTGGCCCGCCGCGGCCGGGGTCCCGGACCGGGTGCCGGTCGTCGTCGAGGGCAGCGAGCTCGTGTCGGCGACCGTCGTCGGACCGCTCGAGGGGGAGGCCGCCGGGGACGCGTCGTGGCCGACCTCCGAGGACTCGACGATCGGCAACGTCCAGATCCGCCTGGCCGACGGCAGCACGTCCGGGATGCAGGCCGAGCCGCGGTTCGAGCTCGAGCCCGGCGACCCGGTGATCGCGCTGTACATCGGCGACTTCGCCGAGACCCCCGTGCCGTACGTGTTCATGGACTACGAGCGCGAGGTGCCGCTGGGGATCCTCGCCGTCGCGTACGTGCTGGTCGTGCTGCTGGTCGCCCGCTGGCGCGGCCTGGCGGCCCTGGTCGGCCTGGCGGTGGCGTTCGCCGTGTTCGTGGGGTTCACGTTCCCGGCGCTGCTGTCCGGCGAGAACGCGATGGGCGTGGCCCTGGTGACGTCGTCGGCGGTGATGCTGGCCGTCCTCTACCTGGCGCACGGCCTGACGGCCCGGACGACCGTGGCGCTGCTGGGCACCCTGGCCGGGCTGGCGCTCACCGCGGGGATCGGGGCGTGGGCGACGGGTGCCGCGCAGATCACCGGGGCCTCGGAGGAGATCGCGCAGAACCTGCCGACGATCGCGCCCGGGGTGGACCTGCGCGGCATCGCGCTGTGCGGGCTGGTGCTGGCCGGCATGGGTGTCCTCAACGACGTGACGATCACGCAGGCCTCGGCCGTGTGGGAGCTGCGGGCGCTGGCCCCGCTGGCCCCGCGGCGGATGCTCTTCGCCCGGGCGATGCGCATCGGGCGCGACCACATCGCCTCGACCGTCTACACGATCGCGTTCGCCTACGTCGGGGCGGCCCTGCCGCTGCTGCTGACGGTGTGGCTGCTCGACCAGACCCCGATGATGACGCTGACCTCGGGGGAGATCGCCGAGGAGATCGTGCGCACGCTGGTCGGGTCCATCGGGCTGGTGCTGGCGATCCCGATCACGACGGCGATCGCCGCGGTCACCGTGCCCACGGGCGCTGCCCTGGCGGCGAGCGCCGGGGTCGGCCACGATGGTGCGGACCCGACCCCGGAGGACGACGTGCCGACCCGACCCGACGAGCGAGTCTGACGCCGTGCCCGAGCAGCCGGACCCGCCGCGCGAACCGGCCCCCGCCGGCCGGGACGCCTTCATCTCGCGCGAGCCGCAGCCGCCGGCCGGTGACGACACCCGGTTCGACCCGCACTCGCGCTGGATCGACCGGTTCGGGATCCTGCTCGCCCTGACCGGGCTGACGGTCGCGCTGCTGTCGCTCGTGGACATCCGGGCCGCGGGTGACGAGCTCGGCCCGGCGCTGGCCGGCCTGGCGACGACGCTCACGGTCGGGGCGACCCTGGGTCTGGCGCTGCGCGCGGCGGGCCTGCGCACCCGGTGGCGGCGGTGGGCCTACGTCGTGCTGGGCGTGCTGGTCGCGGTGTCCCTGGTGATCGTGCTCCTGCTCGACACCTCGGACGCCGTGACGTCCGCGCCCCCGCTGCTGCTCCTCATCGCGGCGCTGGCTCCCGTGGTCGTGGTGCGGCGGCTGGTGCACCACCGGATCGTCACCCTCGCGACGGTGCTCGGGGCCGTGTCGGCCTACCTGCTCATCTCGCTGATGTACTACTACGCGTTCCTCACGGTGGACAACCTCACCGAGTCTCCCTTCTTCGGCACGGAGCAGCCGACGACGTCGTTCATGTACTTCTCGCTGACGACGATCACGACGCTCGGGTACGGCGACCTCGCGGCCGTGACGCCGGTGGGTCGGCTCCTCGCCACGAGCGAGGCGATCGTCGGGCAGGTGTACCTCGTGGTCTTCGTGGCGATGATCGTCAGCCTCGCGGCCGGTCGCGTGCAGCGTTCCCGCGGCTGACGCGCACTGTTTGATAACCGTTCTCATCCGTGGTTGACTGCAGGTCATGAACGCGAATGGTTCTCATTCGCGACGGGCGTCCCGTGGCGCCCTCGCTGCTCCCGGCGCCGTGCCGCCTCCCGGCGTCGTCCCCGACGAGGAAAGAAGTTCGATGACCACCCGATCCCGCGCCGCCACGGCGCTCGCCCTCGCGCTGCCCCTCGGTCTGCTGGCCGCCTGCGGCACCAGCGTCGAGGAGCCGGCCGCCGAGGGCGACCCCACCGCCGCCGAGACCGAGGACACCGCGGACAGCGTGGAGGGGCCCACCGAGGTCCAGTCCCGCACCGCCCGCATCGCCGTCACCTACGACGGCGGGATCAAGGTCCTCGACGCGATGACCCTCGAGGAGGTCGGCGACGTCGACCTCGAGGGCTTCAACCGACTCAACCCCGCCGGGGACGGACGCCACGTCGCGGTGTCCACCACCGGTGGCTTCCGGCTGCTCGACACCGGGACCTGGGGCGAGGGCCATGGCGAGCACTTCCACTACTACACGGCCTCGCCGGAGCTGACGGACGTCACCTACGAGGCCACCAAGCCCGGCCACGTCGTCTCCCACGACGGCACGACCGCCTTCTTCGATGACGACACGGCCCACGTCGACCTCGTGGACTCGCTCGAGGTGGCGCACGCGGACGCGGAGGTCGAGGCGCTCGAGCTCCCCGAGGCCCACCACGGTGTCGCCGTGCCGCTGAGCGACGGCTCGATCCTCGTCTCCGTGGGCACCGAGGACGAGCGCACCGGCGTGGCGGTCCTCGACCACGACGGCGAGGAGATCGCCGTGTACGACGACTGCCCCGGGGTGCACGGCGAGTCCGTCGCCCAGGGCGAGGCCGTCGTCGTCGGCTGCGAGAACGGCGCCGTCGTCCACGCCGACGGAGAGTTCACCGCCGTCGACACGCCCGACGACTACTCGCGGATCGGCAACCAGGCCGGCTCGGAGGCCTCGCCCGTCATCCTCGGTGACTACAAGACCGACCCCGACGCGGAGCTCGAGCGGCCGACCCGCGTCAGCCTGATCGACACCCGGGACGCGAGCCACCAGCTCGTCGACCTGCCGGGCTCGTACAGCTTCCGTTCCCTGGCCCGCGGTGACGACGGCGAGGCGCTCGTCCTGACCACCGACGGCTCCCTGCAGGTCATCGACCCCGAGTCCGGCGAGATCACCGCCTCGATCCCGGTCGTCGACTCCTGGGAGGAGCCGACGGACTGGCAGCAGCCGCGCCCGACGGTGCTCGCGCTCGACGGCTCGGTCTACGTCACCGACCCGGCGAACCAGCAGCTCCACGCGGTCGACCTCGTCGAGCAGGAGGTCTGGCTCACGGCGGACCTCGGCGTCGAGGCGAACGAGATCTCCGGCGTCTACGGCGAGCCCACGGCGGAGCACTCCGAGGAGGAGCACGGCGACGAGCACTCCGAGGAGGACCACTCCGAGGAGGACCACGCGGACGAGGGTCACGAGGACCACGACCACTGAGCGACCCGCTCCACCTCTCCCACGTCAGGTCCGGCGCGGCGGCGACGCCGCGCCGGACCTGACGGGTTCTCCGTCCTGCGGGGGAGGCGTCGACGCGGTGCTCCTCCGTACGCTGGACGGATGCCGCGCCTGCGTCCTCCCGAGCTGATCGCCGAGTGGTTCGGCCTCGACACCGACTTCGAGCGCGCGCCGGCCGATCCTCCCGGGGCCTACCGGCGCGACGTGTGGCTCGGCGTCGGTCTCGTCGTCCTGGCCGTCGCCGGCTCCGAGGTGGCGCGGTCGGCGGGACTGCTCGACGAGGCGACCCCGCCCTGGCTCGTGGCGCTGCTCTCCGCCGCCGGCGCGCTGCCGCTGGTCGTCCGCCGTCGCTACCCGCTGATGGTCCTCGCGGTCGCCTACACGCACTTCCTCGTGCTCGGCCTCACCGTGCCGTCGATCCCGATGACGGTCGTCCTCCAGGCGGTCTACTTCGTCGCGCTCTACTCGGCCGTCGCCTGGGCACGGGACCGGCAGGCGATGGTCGTCGTGGTCGGGGTGTGCCTGCTGGTCATGTTCACGTGGCTCCTGTGGCAGCTCGCCGTCGGTTCGGGCCTGCAGCAGGCGGCCGAGTCGCGGGGCCTCCTCGACGACCCGCCCGGGTACCTCGACCCGATCACCGCGATGGTCGCCCACATCTGGCTGGTCAACATGGCCTACTTCCTCGGCGCGATCGCGATCGGGCAGGTCTCGTGGAACGCGGCCCGGCGCCGGCAGCAGCTGGCCCACCAGGCGCTGACCATCGAACGGCAGTCGGCCGAGCTGCAGCGTCGCGCGGTCGTCTCCGACCGGCTGCGCATCGCCCGCG
This sequence comes from Isoptericola haloaureus, assembly GCF_036689775.1. Lineage (NCBI taxonomy): Bacteria > Bacillati > Actinomycetota > Actinomycetes > Micrococcales > Promicromonosporaceae > Isoptericola > Isoptericola haloaureus. Next base: position 405,351 of record NZ_JBAGLP010000117.1, read on the forward strand.
AGCTGCACGACGTCGTCGCCCACCACGTCTCGGTCATCGGGATCCAGGCCGCCGCGGCCCGCCGGCTGCTCGCCAAGGACCCGGTCCTCGCCGCCGAACCCCTGGCCACCATCGAGTCGGCGTCCCGGGAGGCGGTGACCCAGATGCGCGGCCTCGTGGGGACCCTGCGCGACACCGGGTCCGAGACCGGGTCCGACGGCGGGCCCGACGGGGGTTCGGGGGCGCGCTCGCCCGGACCAGGGCTCACGGACATCCCGGCGCTGACGGCGGCCGACGACGGCCTCGACGTCGCGTTCTCGCTCGTCGCCGAGCCGCCCGGGGCCGACGCCGAGGTCCCGGCACCCGTCGCGCTCAGCCTGTACCGGACCGTCCAGGAGGGACTGGCCAACGTGCGCAAGCACTCCACGGCCCGCACGGCCTCGGTCACCGTCCGGGTCGACCGGCGATCCGGCCCCTCGGCCGGGGCGGCGGGGTCGGGCGGGACGGCCGGGTCGGGCGGGTCGGCCGGCTTCGCCGAGGTCGAGGTGCTCGACGACGGGCGGACGCGGCCCGGGTCCTCCGGCACCGGGCTCGGCCTGATCGGGCTGCGCGAGCGCGTGGCGGCCCATCACGGCGTGGCCGAGATCGGCCCCCGGGTGACCGGCGGCTACCGTGTGCGCGTGCGACTGCCCCTGCCCCAGGACCCGGCATGACCTCGGTGCTGCTCGTCGACGACCAGCGGCTGGTGCGGTCGGGCTTCCGCCTCATCCTCGCCGTCGAGGACGACCTCGACGTGGTCGGCGAGGCGTCGGACGGCGTCGAGGCGGTCGCCACGGCCCGGGAACTGCGTCCCGACGTCGTGCTCATGGACGTGCAGATGCCCGTCATGGACGGGATCGAGGCGACCCGGCGGATCGTCGCCGAGGACCTCTCCCGCGTGCTGGTGCTGACGACGTTCGACGACGACGCCTACGTCTTCGACGCCCTGGCCGCCGGGGCGTCCGGGTTCCTGCTGAAGAACGCGGACGCCGACCACCTCGTCGAGGCGGTCCGGACCGTCGCCGACGGGCACGGGCTGCTGTCGCCGCAGGTGACCCGGCGGGTCGTGGAGCGGATGGTCGCCGGCGGGACGACGGGTACCGGGACGACGACGGGTACCGGGGCGGCCCGGAGTACCGGCGTGCCGCCGTCGGCCCCGGACCTGGACCGTCTGACCGCCCGCGAGCGCGAGGTGCTCGTGCTGGTGGGGCGGGGGATGTCCAACGCGGAGATCGCCCAGGAGCTGTTCCTCGGCGAGGCGACGGTCAAGACCCACGTGTCGAATGTCCTGGGCAAGCTCCACCTGCGCGACCGGGTCCAGGCGGTCGTCTACGTCCACCAGCACGGACTGGCCGGGAGCGCCTGACGGCGTCGTCGCCGGTCAGCCATCAGCCGGTGATGCCTGACCCGCCCCGTCGCCTCGTGGCCGCGACGGCGTCGCCGGTCGGCCGTCCGGCCCCGATACCTGACCCGCCGCGACGTCGGGGCGGTCACCTCACGACGGCAGGACGAACCGGTGGTCCACCGGGGGACGCTGCGGGAACCAGCCCTCCGCGGCCAGGACGGCAGCCACCTCCCGGGCGACGGTGCCGTCCCAGGCGTCCCGTCCGGTGTAGCGGCGTACCAGCGTCCGTCGGCCGGCGATCCGGTTCTGCCGGGCGCGGTCCGCGACGACGGCGTCGAGCCGGGAGTGGACGTCACGACCGTCGATCTCGACCAGGAGCGCGCTGTCGCCGGGGAGCAGCCACGCCAGGTCGACCCGGGCCACGACCAGCCCGGACGACGTGACCAGCCGGAGCTGCAGCGCGTCCGGCGCGACGCCGGCGTCGACGCAGCCAAGGCGTGCCCAGGTCTCGGCCGGCGACTCTGCCCGGGGATCGCACTCGTCCCACCAGGACCGGCGCGCGGCCGCCCCGACGAGGTCGCCGGACTTCTCCCGGGCCCGGTCGAGGCCGGCGCGCGAGACGAGGCCGCGGTGGCCCGCCGAGTCCATCATCGCCACGGCGCGGTACCGCGGCAGGGCGGGGACCGCCTGGGCCAACGCGTCCTCCGGGAGGGCACACGCGACGCCGTCGACCTCCGACCAGCGGCGGAGCCGCAGCCGGCGGACGCGGACCGGGTCGGGGCCCCGGCGGGCCGACCCGTCCGGGACCGTGACCTCGGGCCGGACGTCGGGCGGTGCGCCGTGGACGCCGTGCAGGACCAGCGCGGCGACGCCGGTGGCCACCGTGCCGGGGCATGCCAGCGGCCCGAGCAGGGAGGCCCGGCGGCGAGCACGGTCCAGCCGGTCCCGTGCCGGGTCCCCGCCGACGCCGACGTCGTACACACCGCGGACCGGTCGGCTCCAGCGCCCCTGGGCGACCAGGCGTGCCGCCTGCTGGCGGGTGACCCCGGACGACCGGCACTGGTCGATCGAGAGCAGTCCCTCCTGCCGGGAAGCGATCCGGTGAGCGCGGTCCGGGACGACGAGCGGTGGGGAGGGCACCGTCCCAGCAGACCAGCCGGCGGGATCCCCCGGACCGGTCGTCCACAGGGTGTGGACACGGCGACGTGCCCGGTCAGGCATCCGTCGCCGAACGCTGACCGCGGACGACGTCAGCAGCGAGCGACGACGTGCTGCGTCAGCCGTCCGACGGTGATGCCTGACGATTCGCGTCGTCGCCCGCGGGGTGGACCCGCGCGAATCCCTCTCGCGGCGGATCCGCCGACGCACCGCCCTGCGTAGCGTGAGATCCATGTCCACTCTCGAGGTCAGGGACCTGACCAGAACCTTCGGCGACCTGCGGGCCGTCGACGGCATCTCCTTCGCCGCCCGGGGCGGCATGCTCACCGGGTTCGTCGGCTCCAACGGCGCCGGCAAGACGTCCACGATGCGCATGATGATGGGGGTCCTCGCGGCCACCTCCGGGGAGGTGCTGTTCGACGGCGCCCCCGTGACCCGCGCGGACCGGCGCACGTTCGGGTACATGCCCGAGGAGCGCGGCCTGTACCCCAAGCAGCCGGCGCTCGACCAGCTCGTCTACCTGGCCCGGCTGCGCGGCATCCCCGCCGCGACGGCGCGAGCCGAGGCGATGGAGCATCTGGAGCGGCTGGGGCTCGGCGAGCGCGCCCGCGACCACGTGGAGAAGCTCAGCCTCGGCAACCAGCAGCGCGTCCAGATCACGGCGGCCCTCATGGGCCGGCCGCGCGCGCTGATCCTCGACGAGCCCTTCTCGGGGCTGGACCCCACGGCGGTGGACGACATGGTCGACCTGCTGCGCCAGCACACGGCCCGAGGGGTCCCGGTGCTGTTCAGCTCGCACCAGCTCGACCTGGTCGAGCGCCTCTGCGAGCGGCTCGTGATCCTGCGCGGCGGCCGGGTCGTCGCCGACGGCACGCCGGCCGAGCTGCAGGAGACCGGCACGCTGCGGCACCGCCTGGTGCTCGACGGCGACGCCGGCTGGGTCCGCGGAGTGCCCGGCGTGCACGCCGTCGACGTGGACGGTCCGACGGCGCTGCTCGAGCTGGCCGACGACGCGGCCGCCCAGCGCCTGCTCGCCGCGGCGCTCGAGCGCGGCGCCGTCCACGAGCTCTCCCCGGTCCGCCCCTCCCTGGCCCAGATCTACCGCGAGGTGACCTCATGACCACGTCCACCCAGGAACAGGCCCGGTTCGCGACGAGCCCGTCGCCCGAGCCCCCGGACGACAGCACCCGCGGCGCCTGGCGTCTGGTGATGCAGCGCGAGATCGTCACGCGAGTGATGAACAAGGCGTTCGTCATCGGGCTCGTGACCTCGCTGGTCGTCATCGCGGCGCTCGCGGCCTTCTTCGCCTGGCAGGCCAACCGGGTCGACACCTCCACCGTCGCGGTGAGCGGCGCCGACAGCGCGGCCGTCGCCGCGGCCACGTCGGCCGGAGAGATCGCGGAGGCGGAGGGCAGCAACAGCGAGGTCGAGGTGCTCGAGGTCGCCGACGCGGACGCCGCGCGCGCGGCGCTGGAGTCCGGCGACGCCGACGCCTGGCTGCACCCGGGCGACGACGGCTGGGTGCTGGCCGGCCAGGGCGAGCCCGGCGGGTCGCTGGAGCGGTACGTGGCCACCGCCGTCGAGCAGCAGGTCGTCGCCGCGAACGCGGAGGCCGCCGGCACGTCGGTGGCCGAGCTGTCGGCCGGTGCGGAGCTGACCACCGAGGCCCTCGAGCCGGACGCGGTCGGCGAGCAGGCGCTGTTCTTCGCGACGTTCGCCCTGTCGTTCCTGTTCTTCGCGGGGGCGATCACGTCGGGCAACATGATCGCCAGCTCGGTGGTCGAGGAGAAGCAGTCGCGGCTGGTGGAGATCATCGCGACGGCGGTGCCGCTGCGCCAGCTCCTCGCGGGCAAGATCCTGGGCAGCTCGGTGATCGCCGTCGGGCAGAACCTGCTGTTCGCCGGCGTCGGGCTGGTCGCGGTCTCGGCGAGCCCGGTGTCGATGGCATTGCCCGCGCTGTCGACGTCGCTGATCTGGTTCGTGGTGTTCTTCGCGGTCGGGTTCCTCGCCCTGGCGGCGCTGTACGCCGTGGCCGGTGCCCTGGCCAGCCGCGCCGAGGACCTGCAGTACACGGCGACCCCGATGACGTTCCTGGTCATGGGTGTGTACTTCGTGACGTTCACGGCCTCGGGCACGTTCCTGACCGTGCTGTCGTACGTGCCGATCGCCTCCGTGGTGGCGATGCCTGCCCGCATCCTGGCCGGGGACGCGGCGTGGTGGGAGCCGGTGATCGCGCTGTTGCTCCTGGCCGCGTTCGCCGCCGCGGCGCTGCTCGTCTCGGAGCGCGCGTTCCGCGGTTCGCTGCTGCAGACCGGCGGTCGCGTGTCCTGGCGGCAGGCGCTGCGCCCCCAGGGCTAGTCAGGGGACTTTCTTGGGGCAATCATGAGAGATAGATTGCCGGACATGGCTCGACGACGTGATCCCGTGCAGTTCGACCTGGTCCCGGACGAGGACGGGCCAGGAGACGCAGGGACGAGTGCTGCTGCCGGGTCGGCCGGCGAGCCCGTCGAGCCCGGCTGGTTCGGCCGTCGCGTCGCCGGACCCGTCCGGGAGCGCTGGCGGGCCGTACCCCGGCGGCTGCGGGCCGGGATCGTCGCTGTCACCGCGGTCGCCGTCGTCGGGACGGCGGCCGGGGTCGCGGCGCTCGACGCGCGGTCCGACGCCGCGCACGCCGAGCACATGGCAGAGATGCCGGGCGGCGTCGCGGACCTGTCCGCCCCGCTGGAGGAGACCTGGCGGGTGGAGACCGACGAGGGCGTCGTCGCGGTGCTGCCCGGCGGGGTCGTCGTCACGCGCGACGGGACCGACGTGCTCGGGGTCGACGTCGCCACGGGGGACGAGGTGTGGCGCCACGAGCTGGGGGCTCTCGTCGAGTGCGGCCCGGACAACCTGCGCGGACTGCTCTCCACCGGCCTCGAGGCCCTCGTGTGCGTGCACGGCACGCCGGAGCGCACCGCCACCGTGCTGGACGCCTCGGGCACGGTGCTCGGCGACCGGGAGCTCGGTGTCGCCAACCACGGGCAGCGGGGTGCCTGGGTCGACGGTGCACCGCAGGTCCTCCCGGCGGGGGACGGCACCGTCGCGGTGCTCGAGGGCGGCGCGCGGGAGCTCACGCTCGACGGGGAGGATCTGGAGGCCGGCCTGGCGCAGGCCCGCGCCGACGGCCGTTGGCAGGACCCGACCGTCCGGGTGGAGGACGTGCTGACCGGCGAGGTCCGCGCCGAGGAGACGCTCGTGGTCCGCGCGGAGGACCTCGCATCCTGTGGCACGGGTACGAGTCGCGACCGGGTGTTCGTCAACCCCTCGCTGTGGGCCTGGGGCTTCGCCGTCCGGCTCGACGTGTGCGGGCGGTCGGTGACGGTGACCCCCGACGGCGAGCGCCATGAGGCGATGCGCGTGCCGTCGGTCGACGGCGGGTTCCTGGAGTACACCGCCGACGAGAGCACGCGCGTGCTGGACGCCTCCGGCGCCGAGGAGGCCGTGGTGCCGGGGTCCGTGCTCCCGCCGCCGGCTCTGGACGCACCGGGCGGGCCGCGCCTCGTGTTCGTCGGGTCCGATCGGCTGTCCGCCGTCGACGACGCCGGGGAGCGCCTGTGGACGATCGACGTGGCGGGCTTTCCGCGGTACCTGGCGCGTGCCGGTGGCACGGCGGTTCTCGCGATGGTCCCGGAGGGCAGCGTCCAGGCCGTCGACCTGGGCACGGGGGAGATCCGGTGGACACGCGACGACGTGGTCACGACCGAGCAGGGGGGTGTCGGGGCAGCGGCCACCGACGGGGAGATCGTCCTGGTGACCGTGTCCGGCGGCCCGCAGACCGACCTCGTCGCCCTCGACCTCGCCGACGGTCGCACCCGCTGGAACCAGGCGTACGACGCCCGCTACGGGCAGGTGACGGTGATCGACGGGCGGGTCGTCCTCGCCGACGCGATGGGCGGAGGGTACATCCGTACGGTCGACGGGGTGCAGGTCGAGACCTCCGACGCCGCACTCGTCGGCCTGGCGAACTAGATTCACGGTATGGGCCGACCACGCCGGGACGACGTCGTCACCTTCGACGTCTCCCACGACGCCGACGACGGGGTCGACGACGCCGCCCGCACCGGCGACGGGCGGGCGGACGGCGTCGCCGCGGTGCCCCGGCGCGACCGGGTCCGCCGCTGGTGGCGGGCCGCGACGCGGCGCCAGCGCCGCACGGCGACCGCGCTCGTCGCCGGCGCGGCCGTGGTGCTGACCGGCGGCACCGTGGCGGCGTCGACGCTGGCGAACCACGTCGAGGCCGAGCGGCTGCGCACCGCCCCGGGCGGGGTGCTCTCCCTGGACGGGCCGCTCACCGAGGTCTGGAGCGCCGACGTCAGCAGCATCGCGGCCGTGCTGCCCGCGGGCGGGATCGTCACCACCGAGGGGCCCCGGGTCGTCGCCCGGGAGGTCGCCACCGGTGCCGAACGGTGGGAGGTCACCCTGACCGGGGCGGTGGAGTGCGGTCCCCGGCCGCGGCTGGACAGCGTCGCGGAGTGGACGGTGCCCGTCGAGACGGTGACGTGCGTGCACGGCCGGGCCGGGAACCGTGCCGTCACGGTGCTCGACGCCGACGGTGCCGTCGTCGGGCAGCGCGGGCTGGCGGCCGAGCGGTACGGCGGCCGGGCCCGGTCGGTGGTCGCGGCGGCGGACGGCGCGCTGGCCGTCACCGAGCACGACACCGACCTGCCGGAACGGCTCACCTTCGCCACGCCGGACGAGATGTTCTCCGAGCTGAGCCAGATGGAGGTCGACGGAGGGGGCACGCGGACCTGGCTCGAGGACGCGCTGACCGGGGAGCGTCGGCAGACCCTGGACCTGGTCGAGCTGCCGTGGGCGCACGGCGTCGACTGCTACACGCTGGGGGAGGACGAGGTCGACTCCTCCGGCCTGGGGACGGCCGGTCGGGCCACGCTGAACCTCGGCGCGACGCTGGGGACGCCGACGATGGTCGGCTTCGCGGGCTGCGCCGCCGACGGCGCCGCGACCTACACGGGCGTCCCCCTGGGGTACCGGTCCGCGCTCGCCACGACGTGGCCGCGGCAGTCCGTGCGCCAGCCGTACCCGGACGAGCGCTTCGTCGTGCCGGCCGGGGAGGGCAGCAGCCTCCTCGCCGACGACGGCGAGCCGGTCCTCGACGTCCCCGGCCTGCGTCTGGAGGTGCCCGCGACGGACGGGACCGCCGGCGACGGGTACGTCGCCGTGGAGGGCGCCGAGCGCGTCGTCCTGCTCGCCGAGGACGGGAGCGAACGGTGGAGCGCGCCGGGGGAGAGCCCCCGCGTCCTGGTGCGCACCGACGACCTCGTGGTGGTCAGCGGCTGGGACGAGCTGGTCGGCTACGACGCGGCCGACGGGACCGAGCGGTGGCGGCTGGCCCCGGACGCCGGACCGCGGCGGTACGTGCTCTCGGCCGTCACCGACGGCGTGCGGATGACGGGCGTGCTGATGGACGTCTCGGTCGAGGCCACGGCCGAGCTGTCGCTGTTCACGCTCGACCTGCGCACCGGGCAGGAGGTGGCCCCGCGGGTGCGGGACGTCGCCACGCGCACGGTGCTGGCCGTCGACGGCCACCTCGTCGTGCCCGAGCTGCCGGCCGACGAGGTGCTCCTCGGCGACGCCACGACGCCGGTGGTGGGGCTGCGGGTGCTCGCTCCCGGCGAGGGCGGGGCGTGATGGTGCGGCGCCGCGACGACGCGATGGTCTCCTTCGACGTCTCCGCCGACACGTCCGGCGACGCCGTCGAGCAGGGCGCAGGGCACGACGGCGGGGCGAGGACGCCGGAGCCGCCGCGGCCGGGGTGGCTCGAGCGTGCCGCGGCGTGGTGGCGGGCGGCGTCCCCGCGTCGACGGCGCGCGACGGCGGGTGTCGGTGGCGGCGCGGTCCTCGTCCTGGTGGGCGGACTGGTCGCCGGCGGGGCGGCGGCGGCCCACCTCGAGTCGGAGCGGCTGCGGGCGGCACCGGGTGGCGTGCTCTCCCTCGCGGGCGAGCTCACCGAGGCGTGGAGCCGGGACGGGTCCGGGGTGGTCGCCGTGCTCGACGGCGGCCGGCTGGCCTTCGTCGAGGACCGGACGCTGGTCGTGCACGACGCGGCCGACGGCAGTGAGGTGTGGCGTGCCGCGCTCGGACCCGACCTGGAGTGCGGCCCTCGACCGCGGCTGAGCAGCGGGGTCGAGTGGACGATGCCGAGCACGACCCTGACGTGCGTGCACGGCGACGACGGCGAGCGCACCGTGACGGTCCTGGACGCCGACGGTGCCGTCGTCGGGGACCGCGTCCTGGACCCGGAGGTCTACGGCGGCGAGCACGTGCGGGTCGCGCCGGCCGCCGCCGGCGGCCTGGCCGTGGTCGAGCACGTGATCGACCTGCCCGGCCGTCGGACGGTCGAGAACTCGCCGACCACCCAGCAGCTCGTCGAGGAGATCGACCCGAACGGCCTGGGTGCGGCGACGCTGCGGATGGAGGACGCGCTCACCGGGCAGGTGCGTGCCGAGAGCACGGCGAACCGCTGGCCGATGTCGCTGCAGGACTGCGTGTGGTTCAGCGCCGACGCCGAGGGACGACCGCGACCGGCGACCACCCGGATCGAGCTGTGGGGCGTGCGGCAGCCCGTCGCGACGCCGTCGGTCGTGGGCTACCAGATGTGCCAGGGCGGCACCGGGCTGGCGACCGACGGCACGCCGCTCGACGTGGCCGACGTCACCGGTGTCTCGTTCGCCGACCTGCAGGGCCTCGGCGTGGTGGAGCCGTTCCCGGGCGGCGGTCACGTCGTGCCCGGCCCCCGGGGCGGCACCGTGCTCGTGACCGCCGAGGAAGGTCGGCGGGAGGACCTCGGCGGTCGAGTCCGCGTCCCCGCGGCACAGGTGGGGCCGGTCGAGCCGGAGCTGGTCGCCGTCCGCGAGCTCAGCACCGCCGTCGGGATCGGCGACGACGGCGCCGTCCGCTGGGAGGCGGAGCTCGGGGGCGACCCGGACGTGCTCGCCCGCGTGGCCGGGACGACGGTGGTGGCGACCGACGCGTCCTCGGAGCTGGTGGCGCTCGACGACGCCGACGGGTCGGAGCGGTGGCGGGTCGACCTCGTCCACCCCGCCCCGGACGGTCGCTGGGTCCAACCCACCTCGGCGGTCACCGACGGTGAGCGGGTCACGGTCGCGCTCGTGGAGGGCCTCGACGGCGGTCCGACCTGGGCCGGCAGCCTGGTGACGGTGGACCTCGCCACCGGGGAGGCCCGCCGGACGGAGCTGGACGGGGACGGGCTGCCGTGGGTCACCGCCGTCGACGGCCACCTGCTGCTCCACGAGCTCGACCCGGGCGGCGGGGGATTCGCCGCCTGGCCGAGGATCGCTGCGGTGAAGATGCTCGAACCGCGCTAACGTCGAGGGGTGGGGCGACGACGCGGTGCCCCCCAGGGGGCGTTCACGTTCGACCTCGTGCCCGAGGACGGGTCCGAGGCCGGGCAGCACCCTGCGGACCGACGGGTCACGGAGGAACCCGAGCCGGGTACCGCCCCGGAGGCCGAGCCCCCCGCCCTGCTCGCCGGTGCCCGACGGCGCTGGGCCGACCGGCCCCGTCTGCTGCGGTGGGGCGTGCCGGTGGCCGCGGTGGTCGCGCTCGCCGCGGTGGTCGTGGTCGAGGGCGTCGTCGACCGGTGGCGCGGTGACGACCTGCGGGCGGCGGCGGGCGGGGTGAGCGACCTGTCCGGTCCGCCGTTCGAGTCCTGGCGCCTCGACGAGGACGTCGGCGGCATCGGGCTGACCGGCGGACTGATCGCGATGGAGGGTGACGTGGCCGCCCTGCTGCACCACGACGAGCTCGTCGGGGTCGACCTGCGGACCGGTCAGCCCGTGTGGACGGTCGAGCTGACCGCGACCGACGCGAGCTGCGGGCCCGGGCTGGCGATCTGGGGCGACACCGTCGACCTGCGACCGGCGGAGCTCGTGGTCTGCGTCGCCGGGACGACCGACGACGCGGTGGACGTCACCGTCGTGGAGGACGACGGCAGCGTCCTGGTGCGCCGCACCGTCGAGGGCGAGCACGACCTGCTCGTGCCGGGACCCCGCGGCACCCTGGTGTCGGCGACGTGGACCGGCGACCCGGACGACGTCGACGTGGAGCTGCGCGGCGACCCGCTGACGAACCTCACCGTCCTCGGCGACATCGACGACGGGTACGACCTGCAGCTGCGGGCGGTGGACGCCGTGACCGACGAGGAGCGCTGGGCCACGACGGTGCCCTTCGGGACCGTCCGCGACGCCACGCAGTGCGTCAGCTGGGACACCGGGGGCCGCAACGCGCAGGTCGACCGGCGGGCCACCCTCGACTACGCGGTCAGCCAGCAGCTGATCGGGGTCGCCGGCTGCGGCATCCTCGCCTACGTCACCCCCGACGGGAAGCGCCTGGACCTGCCGGACGACGACGGCGACGACGAGGCGGGCACGGTGCGCCGGGTCCGGCCGCTCGCCGACGGCGGCTTCGTCGTCTCCTCCGGCGTCTGGAACCTGCCGGTGTGGGACCACGCTGTCCTCGGTCCGGACGGCGAGCACTGGTACACCGTGGAGGGGAGGCTGCTCGAACCCCTGTCCACCGTGGGCGGGGGCGGCGGCCAGCAGCTGGTCGCCCACGCCGCCCGCACGGTCGCGCTGGACCAGGACGGTCAGGAGCTGTGGACGGCGGACGTGAACACGCAGACGTTCCTGGCCCGGACCGAGGAGGTCGCCGTCGTCCTGGACGTCCAGGACCGCGTCCTCGGGCTGGACCGGTCCGACGGCACCGTGCGCTGGGTGCGCGACGACGTCGTCACCCAGTTCACGGCCCTGGAGGACGGCGGCCGGACGGGTGAGCTCGAGGCGGCCTTCACCGACGGCGCCGTCGTGGCCGTGGTCGTGCCCACCTACACCGGCGAGCGGGTGGTCTCCCGGTGGCGTGCCGTCGACGTCCGGACGGGGGAGGACCTGTGGTCCACCGAGCTGGCCGCGGACGGCTGGGGCCTGGAGCTGGCGGCGTCGGGGCACCTGCTGCGGTGGTCCCCCCGGGGCCTGACGGGGTACACGACCGGATCGTGAGCGTCCGACGGCGGACCGTGGTTGGCTCGACGGCATGACGGGGTACGACGCCTGCTTCCTCGACCGCGACGACCGGCTGCGCGTCCCGCTGCCGGTGCCGGCCGACGGCGGGCCCGACCCGGCCGAGCTGCGCCGGCTCGACCACCCTCACTTCAGCGTGCTGCTGCACTCCGGGCGCCGGCTGGCGGTCGCCACCGCCTGCATGATCGACGGCGCCCGCCTGCAGCCGCTGGCCCGCTCCGGGTCGTGGCGGCTCGACCCCCAGGCGCCGCCCGCGGAGCAGGCCGACAACGACCTGTACCACCACAACGTCCTCGACCGCGGTCACCTCGTGCGCCGCCTGGACCCGATGTGGGGCACCGAGGAGGAGGCGCGCGAGGCCGGCGAGGCGACGTTCGTCTACACCAACGCCGCCCCGCAGGTCGACGAGTTCAACCAGTCCAAGAGCCTGTGGAACGGGCTGGAGGACCACGTCCTGGCGTTCGCCGACGCCCACGACCACCGGGTCGTGGTGCTGACCGGCTGCGTCTTCGCCGACGCCGACCCCGTCTACCGTGGCGTCCCCCTGCCGCGACGGTTCTGGAAGGCCGCCGCCTGGGTGACGGAGGTCGACGGCGAACGCGTCCTGCGCTCGGCGGGGTTCCTGCTCGACCAGTCGCCCCTGCTCACCGACGCCGAGCTGAGCACCGCCACCGGTCGGGCGCTCGCGGTGGGGAACGTCCCGCCGCTGGGCCCGTACCGCACCTTCCAGGTACCGGTCGCCGACCTCGCGGACCTGACCGGACTCGACCTCGGCCCGCTGGTCGGTGCGGACGTGGTGCCCACCGAGCGCAGGGCCCTGGAGCCGCTGGCGGCGGCCGGCCCACCGTCCGCGGGCTGGACGGAGCTGAGCGAGCCGGCCGCCATCACCCTCGGTCCCCGCTGAGGCGGGTCAGGAGGTCTTGACCTCCCCGCGCTGCACGCGCCGGACGCCGACCGCCAGGGGCAGGCCGACCCAGATCGCCGCCGACGTCGCCAGCTGCGCCCACTCGGTGCCGCCCAGCGGCTCGCCCATGATCAGCGGGACGGACGACGTGGAGAGGTCGAGCCAGGGCCACACGTCGGACCAGGCGGTCACCAGCATCGTGATCGCCCCGACGATGGTCGGCACCGCGAGGAAGACGACGATCGCGGCCGGGGTGCTCTGCAGCGCCAGGCCGAACGCGACGCCCTGGACCATCCACAGCACGATCATCAGGGCCATGCCGGCCGTCATCGCGCCGAGTCCCCAGTCCGGCGAGGCGTCGCGCAGGGTCACCACACCGAGGTGGGCGACGGCGGCGATCCCCACGGCCACGACGAAGAACGCCAGGCCGGAGCCGACCGCGGTCAGCAGCTTGGCCCCGACGACCCGACCGCGCCGGGGCTCGAGCGTGAACGTGGTCAGCGCGGTGCGCTGCGACCACTCGGCCGTCGTGGCCAGGATGGCGACGATCGGCAGCAGCATGGCCAGGGGCGTGGAGGTGTTCGAGACGAACGTCTCGAACGACACGTCGCCCTCGCCGACCAGGGCCGTCACGGTGACGACGCCGGCCGTCAGCAGCGCGATGGTGACGAACAGCCACCGCACGGCCCGGGTGTCGAGCTGCTTGCGCCACTCGACCAGCGTCAGGCGGGAGAAGGGGACGGGGCGGATCTCGGCCGCGGTGCGCGTGCCGGTGCGCGTGCCGGGGCGGTGGCCGGTCCGGGTCTGGTCGACGGCGCTCATGCCGCCACCTCCTCGCGGGCGTCCGCGGCGGTGAGCTCGAGGAACAGCTCCTCCAGCCCGCGGGAGTCGGCGGGGCGCAGCTCGGTCACGAGGACGCCCGCGCCGACGGCGGTGCGCGCCACGGTCTCGGCGTCCGCGGCGACGGCCAGCCCGCCGTGGGCACCCGGCTCGACGTCGACGCCGGCGTGGCGCAGCGCGGCGGCCAGGGCGACGTCGTCCAGCGAGCGGACCACCATGCCGGCCGCGCGCAGCAGCTCGTCCTTGGTGCCCTCCGCCACGACCCGGCCGCGTCCGATGACGACGAGCCGGTCGGCGACCTGCTCGATCTCGGCCAGCAGGTGGCTGGACAGCAGCACGGTGCCGCCACGGCCCGCGAAGTCGCGCAGCAGGTCCCGCATCCACCGGATGCCGGCGGGGTCGAGGCCGTTGGCGGGCTCGTCGAGGATCAGGACGTCGGGGTCTCCGAGCAGGGCGGTCGCGAGGCCGAGTCGCTGACGCATCCCCAGCGAGTAGGTGCGCACACGACGTCCGGCCTCGGCGGGAGTGAGCCCGACGACGTCGAGCACCTCGTCGACGCGGCGCCGGTCGACCCCGGTCAGCAGCGCCGACAGCGTCAGCGTCTCGCGGCCGGTGCGACCGGCGTGCTGGGCCGAGGCGTCGAGCAGCACGCCCACGCGCCGTCCGGGGTTGGCCAGGGCCGCGTACGGCCGGCCGAGGACGCGGGCCGTGCCGCTCGTCGGCGGTGTCAGGCCGCACATCATGCGCATGGCGGTCGACTTGCCGGCGCCGTTGGGGCCGAGGAAGCCGGTGACGACCCCCGGGTCGGCCGTGAACGAGACGTCGTCCACGGCCAGGACGGGGCCGTACCTCTTGGTCAGGTGCTCCACGGTGATCATGCCCTCAGGTTCCCGTCCGGACGCGGGCGCGCACATCGCCCGTGCGGCGGGTCCGTCTCGTCCGGTCGGAGGTTCCGGCTCATCCCTTCGGCTGATGCCCGGCGTCGGGCCGCGGCCTAGGCTCGCCACGTGCCCACCCCGTCCGCCGACCCGTACCGGGTCGACCCGAGCGACGCTCCGTCCCCGGCCGCCGGTGCGCCGGACGGACCTCCGATCCGGTGGCGGCGGGTCTGGGCCGAGACGTGGCGGCTGCTGGCGGCCTTCGCCGTCAGCATGCTGGTGGCCGGTGCGGTCGTGTGGGAGGTGGAGACCGGCCAGCGCGCGTCCAGCCCCGACCGCCTCGCCCTGGACATCGCCGTGGGGCTGCTCTGCTTCGGTCTGGTGGTGCTGCGCCACCGGTTCCCCACGGCTGTCGCGCTGCTGATCGCGGCGGCGTCGACGGTCTCGGTGTTCGCCTCGGGACCCTTGACGCTCGCGGTGGTCTCGCTCGCGACGCACCGGCGCTGGTGGCGCATCGGCCTGGTCGGGGTGGTCTTCGTCGTGGGCGGCTGGGCCTACGGGGTCCTGTACCCGGTGGACGACGGCACGACCTGGGTCGTCGACGTCGCCAGCGGTGTCGGACTGTTCGCGCTGATGGTCTGGATCGGCGCATACGTCGGGCTGCGGCGGGAGCACGTCGCCGAGCTGCACGAGCGGGTCGCGACGGCGGAGCGCGAGCAGGCGAGCCGGGTCGCCCAGGCACGGGCGAACGAGAGGGCGCGGATCGCCCGGGAGATGCACGACGTGCTCGCGCACCGCATGTCGCTGGTGGCGATGCACGCCGGCGCGCTCGCGTACCGCAGCGACCTGCCGCCGGAGAAGGTCGCCGAGACCGCCGGCCTGGTCCGCGACAGCGCCCACGAGGCGCTCGGCGAGCTGCGCGAGGTGCTCGGGGTGCTGCGCGGGCTGGACGGTGCGGACGCCGAGGGCCCGCCCGAGGGGCCTCAGCCGACGCTGGCCGCCGTCGAGGAGCTCGTGGCCGCGACCCGGGACGCCGGGGTGCCGGTGCGTCTGGTCGACCGCACCGTCGACGTGGACCGGTTGCCGACGGCGACGTCCCGCACCGCGTACCGGATCGTGCAGGAGGCGCTGACCAACGTGCGCAAGCACGCCGCGCGGATGCCGGCGTCGGTGGTGCTGCGGGGCGGCCCTGGTCAGGGCCTGTGGATCACGGTGTCGAACCCGGTCGCGGAGGCGGAGCCCGTGCCGCGGCGCGGTGACGGCGCGGTCGTGTCGCCGTCGGGGCTCGGCCTGCTGGGTCTGGAGGAGCGGGCCGAGCTCGCCGGGGGGTCTCTCACGGCAGGCGCGTCCGGCGACTCCTTCGCGGTGCGGGCGTGGCTACCGTGGGCGTCATGACCGAGGCGATCTCCGTGGTGGTGGTGGACGACGATCCCCTGGTGCGGGCCGGGCTGGGTCTCATCCTCGGTGGGGCGCCCGAGGTGCGGGTCGTGGGCGACGCGGGGGACGGCGACGACGGCGTGACCCTGGTGCGCCGCCTCCGGCCGGACGTGGTGCTCATGGACATCCGTATGCCCCGTGTCGACGGGATCGAGGCGACGCGGCAGCTGGCCTCGACGGACGCCGACGCGCCGCGCGTGATCGTCCTGACCACGTTCGACACGGACGACATGGTCGTGCGGGCGCTGCGCGCCGGGGCGGCGGGGTTCCTGCTCAAGGACACGCCGCCGGACCGGCTGGTCGCCGCCGTGCGGGCGGCCGCGGCAGGGGAGCCGACGCTGTCGCCGTCGGTGACGGCCCAGCTCATCGACCGGGTCTCGGGCGGCGCGGCCGCGGAGTCGGAGGTCGGTCGCCGGGCGGCACGCCGCCGGGTGGAGACCCTGACCGCGCGGGAGCGGGACGTGGCCGTCGTGCTCGCCCGGGGACTGTCCAACGCGGAGATCGCCGGCGAGCTGTACATGAGCGTGCCCACCGTGAAGACGCACGTCTCGCGGATCCTCGACAAGCTGGCGGCAGGGAACCGGGTGCAGGCGGCGATCGCCGTGCACGACGCCGGACTCGCGAGGTAGGCAACTCTTCCGCGAGGTAGGCAACTACTCGGCGAGGTAGGACACTGCTCGCCGGTGCGTGGCCGACCCGGCCCGAGCCCGCCTCCGGGACGCTGCCGAGACGCTCAGAGGCGCTCGCGCAACCAGGTGATGTCCGTGGCGACGTCGCCCTTCGTCTCGCACACGACAGGTGCACCGGCGGTGCGGATCACGTCGAGGAGCAGCTCGGGCGGGATCTCGCCGGCCCCGAAGTTCGTGTGCCGGTCAGCCCCGGAACCGGCGGCGTCGCGCGAGTCGTTGGCGTGCACGAGGTCGATCCGGCCGGTGATCGCCCGGACGTCGTCCACCACCGTGGACAGGTCGAGGCCCCCGGCCCAGGCGTGGCACGTGTCGAGCGTGAAGCCGACCTCAACGTCGCTGTCCGCCTGCTGCACCGCTGCCCACAGCTCCGCGATGCGGTCCAGTCGCCGTGCCATCGAGTGGTCGCCCCCGGCCGTGTTCTCGATGAGCACGGGGACGTCGGTGTCGAGCGCCTCGATCGCCTTGCGCCAGTTGTCGAACCCCTTCGCCGGATCGTCCTTCGCCGTGACGTGCCCGCCGTGCACGACCACGCCCCGCGCGCCGATCTCGCCGGCGCCGGTCATGATCTGCTGCAGCAGCTTGCGGCTCGGGATGCGGATGCGGTTGTTCGTCGAGGCGACGTTGATGACGTACGGCGCGTGCACGACGACGTCGATCCCGGCCTCGGACGTCGCGGTCCGGAAGGCCTCCGCCCCGCCCGGGTAGTCCAGCGGCGGCACCTTCCACGCCTGCGGGTCGGACAGGAACACCTGGACGACGTCGGCCCCCATCTCCTGGGCCTCGGTCACGGCGTCGGCGAGGCTGACGTGGGCACCGATCGGCATGCTCATGCCCGACAGCCTACGAGCAGGGTCCGACGACGCCTCGGGAGCGTCCGCTACGGTGTCTCCGGTCAACCGAGTCGACGGGTGAGGGTGCGGATGTCCCTGGTGATGCTGGCCAACATGCTGGTGCCGGTCGTCGTCGCGCTCGCTCTGGTCGCGATCGCGGTGGCGCTCGTCCGCGGTGGTGCGCGCGGCGCCTCCGTGCCCACCGACCGGCCCGGACTGCTCGAGCAGCGGCTGGAGCACCTCGACCGGCTGCACGCCGCCGGCCGGATCAGCGACGTCGAGCGTGCCGACGCCCGCGCCCGCTTGCTCGGCACGCTCTGAACGGCCGGTCCGGGCCGGAGCGCCGTCGTCGTAGGCTGGTCGACATGCCCAGCACACCCCCGCTCGCCTACGTGATCGCCGGCTCCGAGGCCACGGGAGGCGCCGGCATCCAGGCCGACCTCAAGACCTTCCAGCAGCGCGGCGTCTACGGCGTCGGCACGCTGACGTGCATCGTCTCCTTCGATCCGCTGCACGACTGGGCGCACCGGTTCGTCCCGGTCGAGCCGCAGGTGATCGTCGACCAGATCGAGGCGGCCACGGCCACCCACGACCTCGACACGGTGAAGATCGGCATGCTCGGCACGCCCGCGACCGTCGACGTCGTCGCGAAGTCCGTGTCCACGCGACCCTGGCGGCACGTGGTCCTCGACCCGGTCCTCATCTGCAAGGGCCAGGAGCCCGGTGCGGCGCTCGACACCGACACGGCGCTGCGCGAGCGCGTCCTGCCGCACGCGACCGTCGTCACCCCCAACATGTTCGAGGCGGCGACGCTGGCGGGCATGGACCGGATCGACGACGTCGCCGACCTGACCGAGGCCGCCCGTCGCGTCCACGCGCTGCTCGACACCTCCGCGGGCCCCCGCTACGTGGTCGCCAAGGGCGGGGCCGAGCTGCCCGGTCCCGACGCCGTCGACGTGCTGTTCGACGGCGAGGAGGTCACGGTGCTCACGGCCCCGAAGGTCGGCGAGGAGCGTGTCTCGGGTGCCGGCTGCACGTTCGCGGCCGCGATCACCGCCGAGCTGGCCAAGGGTGCCGACGTCCCGGCGGCCGTCGAGGTCGCCAAGGACATGGTCACGGCCGGCATCCGGGCCCGGGTCGCCGCGCACACCCCCTTCGACACCGTCTGGCAGGGCGCCTACACCGGCTGACGTCGGTTGTCGGTCGGCCGCCCGCCTGGCGGACGCAAACTATGTCTCAAGCGTGGTTCCGCTTAGTCTGAAGCGCGTGAGCGACAACTACGGACACCAGAGCCCGAGCACGGGCGCGATCGAGCGTGTGGTCGCCCGTCACGAGATGCCCGACCCGCTGCGCGACGACATCCGCCTGCTCGGCGGCCTCCTGGGCGACGTCCTGCGCGAGGCCGGCGGCCAGGACCTGCTCGACGACGTCGAACGCCTGCGCGAGCTGACGATCCGCGCCTACGGGGTGGACGACGGCGGTGCCGCGCTGGCCGAGGCCTCCGACGTCGTCGCCGGCTACAGCCTGGAGCGGGCCGAGCAGGTCGCGCGTGCCTTCACCTGCTACTTCCACCTGGCGAACCTGGCCGAGGAGTACCACCGCGTGCGCGTGCTGCGGCAGCGCGAGGCGGAGTCCGGGGCGGCGATCGAGGAGTCGCTGCCGGCGGCCTTCACCCAGCTGACCGAGGAGGTCGGGCGTGACGAGGCGCTGCGTCGCCTGTCCGAGCTCGAGTTCCGCCCGGTGCTGACCGCGCACCCCACCGAGGCCCGCCGTCGGGCCGTCTCGGGTGCCGTGCGGCGCATCTCCGACCTGCTGGCCGACCGCGACACCGTCGAGCTGGGCGGCACCTCCCGCTCGGAGAACGAGCGCCGGCTCATCGCCGAGATCGACACGATGTGGCGCACCTCGCCGATCCGTGCCGCGAAGCCGACCGTGCTCGACGAGGTCAAGACGGCGATGGGCGTCTTCGACGCCACGCTGTTCGAGACCTACCCCGAGGTCTACCGGCGCCTGGACGACTGGCTGCTCGACGGCGACGCGGGACGGACGAAGCCCGTCGCGAGCCCGTTCGTCTACCTCGGGTCGTGGATCGGCGGCGACCGGGACGGCAACCCGAACGTCACCGCCGAGGTGACGCGCCAGGCAGCCACGCTGGCCGCCGAGCACGCGCTCACGGCGCTCGAGCAGGCGGCGCGGGCCACCGGCCGCAAGCTCACGCTGGAGGAGGCGTCCACCCCGGCGTCGGACGAGCTCAAGGCGCTGTGGCAGCGGATGCGCCAGCTCTCGGAGGACCTGGCCGCCCAGGCGGCGGCGGAGTCCCCGAACGAGCCGCACCGTGCCGCCGTGCTGGCCATCGCCGGCCGTGTCGGCGCGACCCGCGCCCGCGACGCCGACCTGGCCTACCGCGAGCCGGCCGAGCTCGAGGCCGACCTGCAGATCGTCCAGGACTCGCTGGTCGAGGCCGGTGCGAACCGCGCCGCCTACGGCGACCTGCAGCGGCTGGTGTGGCAGGTGCAGAGCTTCGGTTTCCACCTCGCCGAGATCGAGGTCCGCCAGCACTCGCAGGTGCACGCCGCCGCGCTGGAGGAGATCCACGACAAGGGTGTGCACGGCGACCTGTCCGACCGCACCCGCGAGGTGCTGGACACGTTCCGTGCCCTGGGCGCGGTGCAGAAGCGGTTCGGCCAGCGGGCCGCGCGCCGCTACATCGTGTCGTTCACGCAGGCGCCGGAGCACATGGCGGCCGTGTACGAGCTGGCCGCCCTGGCGTTCGAGGGCACCGACGACCCGCCCGTCGTCGACGCGATCCCGCTGTTCGAGACCTTCGCCGACCTGGAGAACTCGGTGGAGATCCTCGAGGCGATGCTCGAGATGCCGCAGGTCCAGAAGCGGCTGGCCGAGAACGGCCGCCGCGTCGAGGTCATGCTCGGCTACTCCGACTCCTCCAAGGACGTCGGCCCGGTGGCGGCGACGCTGGCGCTTCACTCGGCGCAGTCCCGCATCGCGCAGTGGGCGCAGCGGCACGACATCACGCTGACGCTCTTCCACGGTCGCGGCGGCGCGCTCGGCCGCGGCGGCGGCCCGGCGAACCGCGCCGTGCTGGCCCAGCCGCCCCACTCGGTGGACGGCCGGTTCAAGCTCACCGAGCAGGGCGAGGTCATCCTGGCCCGCTACGGCAACCCGACCATCGCCGCGCGGCACATCGAGCAGGTGGCCGCGGCGACGCTGCTCGCCTCGGCCCCGTCGACGGAGAAGCGCAACGCGGAGGCCACCGAGCGGTTCGCCGGCATGGCGGCCGCGCTGGACGCCACCTCGCGGGCCCGGTTCCACGAGCTCGTGCAGTCCGAGGGCTTCCCGCAGTGGTTCGCCGAGGTGACGCCGCTGGAGGAGGTCGGCCTGCTGCCGATCGGCTCCCGCCCGGCCAAGCGCGGCCTGTCGGTCAACTCCCTGGACGACCTGCGCGCGATCCCGTGGGTCTTCTCCTGGTCGCAGGCGCGCATCAACCTCGCCGGCTGGTACGGCCTCGGCACCGCGCTGCGCGAGTACGGCGACCTGGAGCAGCTCCGGGCCGCCTACGAGGAGTGGCCGCTGTTCACCACGCTGCTGGACAACATCGAGATGTCCCTGGCGAAGGCGGACGAGCGCATCGCGCGGATGTACCTGGCGCTCGGCGACCGGGACGACCTGGCCGACATGGTGCTCACCGAGATGCACCTCACCTACGAGTGGGTGCTCAAGGTGACCGGCAACCAGTGGCCGCTGGCCAGCCGTCGCGTGCTCGGCCGGGCCGTGCAGCTCCGGTCGCCCTACGTCGACGCCCTGTCGCTGCTGCAGGTCCGCGCGCTGCGGGCGCTGCGCACGCAGGGTGCGAGCGAGGGGCTGTCGCTGGACGAGGGCGAGTGGGTCGACGGCGGGTACAAGGACCGCTGGCGCCACCTGCTGCTGCTGACGGTCAACGGCGTGTCCGCCGGCGTGCAGAACACGGGCTGACGGTGTCGGACGGCGGGGCTCCCGCGGGTGCTGCGGCGCCCGCGGGAGCCGGTCCCGACGTGTCCGCGGTGCCGGCCCTCGAGCTGGCGGTCCAGGACGTGGCCGGTGTCGAGGTCGCGGCGTCGGTCGGTGCCCGTCGGGTGGAGCTGTGCGCCGCCCTGGGCGCGACGGGCGGGATGACGCCGGGTCCCGGGCTGCTGGCCGCGGCCGTGGAGCGGGCCACCGCGGTCGAGGTGCACCTGCTGGTGCGGCCGCGACCCGGCGGGTTCGTCCTCGTCGACGGCGAGCTGGACGTGCAGGTGCGCGAGGTCGCCGCCGCGGTGGCTGCCGGGGCGGACGGCGTGGTCGTCGGCGCGCTGAGCGCGGACGGCACCGTGGACACGGTCGCGCTGCGCGAGCTGGTGGCGGCGGCCGAGGGCACCGAGGTGACGTTCCACCGCGCGTTCGACCAGCTCGCCGCACCGACGGCCGCCCTGGACGCGCTGGCCGGGCTCGGCGTGACCAGGGTCCTCACCTCCGGCGGGGCGCCCCGCTGCGCCGACGGGGTCGACCGGCTGCGGGCCTGCGCCGTCCACAGCCGGGACGTCCTCGACGGTGCCGTCCAGGTCATGGCCGGCGGCGGCGTGCGGGTCATTGACGTCCCCGTGCTCGTCGAGGCCGGGGTGGACGCCGTGCACCTGTCCGCCAAGCGCGTCGTGACCGACGACGGCGGGCCCGGCGGCGGGGGAGACGACGGCTACGAGGTCACCGACCCGGTCGTGGCCGCCGCAGCGGCCGCCGCCCTGGGCGCCTCGCGATGACTCGAGGGCCGGAGCGGGTCAGGCGGTGATGATCCGCAGGGGTGCGCCGTTCGGGTCCGCGACGTCGACCATCCGTCCGTACGGCGTCTCGGCCGGGGCGTCGGCCACGGTCCCGCCCAGGTCGACCGCCCGCGCGGCCGCGGCGTCGACGTCCGCGGCGCCGAGGTAGACCATCCAGGTCGGGCGGCCGTGCTCCCCGAGCGCGGCGGCGGCGTCGAACAGTCCTGCGCTCGCCGCGTCCTCGGCGCCGTGCGTGGCGTAGCGGAAGCCGTCCCCGCCGGGCATCTCGTGGACGTCCCAGCCGAGCGCGTCGCGGTAGAACGGCAGCGCCGTGTCGTAGTCGGTCGTCCACAGCTCGAACCAGCACGGCGCACCGGCCTCGGCCAGCCGGACGAAACCCGGGTGCCCGGTGGCCTGCCAGCAGCCGATCTGCCCGCCGACGGGGTCGGTGGCGAACAGGTAGCGGCCCATCCCGGGCACGTCCTGCGGCGGGACGTCGACCGTGCCGCCGTGGGAGCCGATCCGACCGGCGACGGCCTCGGCGTCCGTCGTCCACAAGTAGACGTGCCAGCCCGGGGTCTGCTCGTCGCCCTGCAGCGGCACGACGCCCGCCACGGGCGCGCCGCGGTGCGTGAACTGCCCGTAGTGCCGGAAGTGCTCACCGAGATCCCGGTGCTCCCAGCCGAACAGCGCGGTGTAGAAGGCGACCGCGGCGTCGAAGTCGGTGGCCGCCAGGTCCATCCAGCCGGGCGCCCCCTCGGGCAGGTTCTCCACAGGGGGCATCTCAGGGGCTCCGTTCCGAGGGCGTGGTGGGTCCCCACAGACCATCACGGCTGGAGGGCGCTCACCACCCGGTGCACGCTCGAGGTGAGGCCCCACCGGGCGGCCAGCGCGTCCAGGGCCTCGGGGTCGGCGGGAGCGTCGGGCAGGGTGTCGTCGAACGGTTCCAGCGGGGCGTCGTCGGCCACGCGGACGACGCCGGGGGCCACGGCGAGGTAGTCCGCCGCGGCGGCGATCCGGGTGCGCTGCGACGGCGTGACGCCCTTCTCCCCGGTGGTCGCCGCTTCGAGCACACGGTCCAGGGTCCCGAACGCCGCGAGCAGCTTGGCCGCGGTCTTCTCCCCGATGCCGGCTACGCCGGGCAGCCCGTCGGACGGGTCGCCGCGCAGCACCGCCATCTCGGCGTAGGCCGTGCCGGTCGGCACGCCGTACTTCTCGGCGAGCCGTGCCTGGTCCACCACGTCCGGGTCGCGCACCCCGCGGGCCGGGTAGAGGACGGCGACCCCGGCGGCGTCGTCGACGAGCTGGAACAGGTCGCGGTCGCCGGTGACGATGCCGACCTCCGGGCCGGAGCGAGCGTGCGCGGCCGGGGTGCCGCCGTCGTCCCCCGGAGCGCCGGAACCGCGGCCGGCGAGCTCCCGCGCGACGAGCGTGCCGATCACGTCGTCGGCCTCGAAGCCGGGGGAGCCGACGCGGGCGATGCCCAGCGCGGCGAGCACGTCGACGATCACCGGGATCTGGGCGCGCAGATCCTCGGGCATCTCCTCGACGTCGGGTCCGTCGGCACGCAGCTCGGCGACCCGGTGCTCCTTGTACGTACCGATCGCCTCGACGCGGAACGCCGGGCGCCAGTCGTCGTCCCAGCAGGCCACCACGCGGTCGGGCCGATGCTCGGTGACGAGGAACGCGATCATGTCGAGCAGGCCGCGCACGGCGTTGACGGGCCGGCCGTCGGGGGAGCGCAGCGAGTCCGGCATCCCGAAGTAGGCGCGGAAGTACAGCGACGCGGTGTCGAGCAGCAGGAGGCGCATGGGGCCAGCCTTCCACCTCGCCGGTCGTGCCGGCACCCGGGGCGCGCCACGGGCACGCGGGCCCTCAGCCGAGCAGCACCGCCACGACCCCGAGCCCGCCGACGACGGCGAGCACCGAGACCGCCAGCGTGCTCAGCGCGTGCAGCACGGCCCGGGCGGGGCGGCCTGTGCGCAGCATCGCCGCGGTCTCCAGGATCGACGTCGAGAAGGTGGTGAGGCCGCCGCAGACGCCGACGACGAGGAACAGCTCCCAGGAGGGGTCCGCCGCCCCGAGGGCCATCCAGCCCGCGACCAGGCCGATGAGGAACGACCCGAGCGCGTTGACGAGCCAGGTCCCCCAGGGGAAGCCGTCCGGCCGTCGCGCCTTGATCGTGTCCGCGAGCCAGAACCGGGCGGCGGCACCGAGCCCGCCGCCGAGGCCCACGAGCAACGCTCCCAGCAGCCCGCTCACGGCCTCTCCTCCGGGTGCAGCAGGCGGCCGAAGGTGCTGCGTCGGCTGCGCAGGCCGAGGAGCACGCCCAGCAGGGCCGCCAGGGTGCCGAGGACCAGCGTGGCCACCACGTAGCCGGCGGCGACGAGCCAGACGCCGTCCCCGGTGAGGCCGGTGGTCTCCAGCGCCAGGGAGGAGTACGTGGTGAAGCCGCCCAGGACACCCGTGCCCGCGAACAGCCGGACCCGTCGCAGCCGCGGAGTCTCCGGGCCCCGGCGGGCGACCGCCTCGAGCAGCCAGCCGAGCAGGAACGCGCCGAGGACGTTGACCGCGAAGGTGCCCCACGGCCAGCCGCCCGAGGACGGAGGGAGCAGCAGCCCGACCCCGTAGCGGGCCACCGAACCGACGGCACCTCCGGCCGCCACCAGGGCGAGGAGCCGGAGGTCCCGGTGCGGGGCGCGGTCGGCGGTCACGGTGCCCATCCTCGGGTGAGCACCCGGCGGAGGTCCACCCGACCGTGGCTACGCGTGCTCGGCCGGCAGCCGGTCCGGCAGCCCGAACCGGGGGAACCAGGTGGCCGTGTCGAGGAACGTGGTGATCCCCGTGATGCGGCCGGCGCCGTCGTCCTCGAGCACGACCAGCCCCCACGGGGTCCAGCCGCCCTCGGGCGCGGCCCGGTACTGCCCGAACGCCATCGAGCCGTTGGCGTGCACGCGCAGGCACCGCGACCCGCGGCACCCGTGGCCCGGGCCGACCATCCAGCGCACGACCTCCGCCGGACCGGACACCCACAGCGTGTACGGCGGCATGTTGAGCACCGCGTCGTCGTGCAGCAGCGCGACCAGCGCGTCCATGTCGTACCGCTCGAACGCGTCGAGGTACCGCTCGAGCAGGGCCTCGTCGACCTCGCCCCAGCGGTCGGCGTCCCGGGAGAGGTTCTTCGTCCCGAGGGTCGCGCGGGCCCGCTGCAGCGCGCTGTTCACCGAGGCCACGGTCGTGTCGAGCAGCGAGGCCGTCTCGGCGGCCGACCAGCGCAGCACCTCCCGCAGCACCAGCACCGCGCGCTGCCGCGGCGGCAGGTGCTGCAGCGCTGCGACGAAGGCGAGCCGGACCGACTCCCGGCCCACGGCCATGTCCGCCGGGTCGCCCTCGCGGGGCAGCACGGCGTCGTCCGGCACGGGCTCGACCCAGCGCTCCTCGGTCAGGGTCTCGCCCAGGTACTCGATCTCGGCCGGCTGCGGGCCGCCGATGCCCATGGGTCGCTCGCGCCGCTTGGCGGACCCGAGCGCGTCGAAGCACACGTTGGTCGCGATCCGGTACAGCCAGGACCGCAGGGAGGACCGCCCCTCGAACCGGTCGTACGCGCGCCAGGCCCGCAGCATCGTCTCCTGCACCGCGTCGTCGGCGTCCGCGGCACCGCCCAGCAGCCGGTAGCAGTAGCCGGTCAGCTCGCGGCGGTGGACCTCGAGCCGTGCGGCGAGGTCGTGAGAGGTGCCGGCGTCCGGGGAGGCCGTCTGTGTCATGTCTCACACGCTAGGCGGTCCCTCCGACACCCGCGCGGAGGACTCAGGTGCGCCGGCGGCGGGCCTCCGCGCGCGTCCACGGCAGCACCCGTTCGACCAGCGGGATCGAGCTGGTGGGCGAGGTGCGGCGCACGACGGGCACGACGCCGGTCAGGGGGCGCGCCGACCGGTCGATCTCGAACCAGACCGTCTTGCCCGCGCCCTGGGCGACGTGCCGGCCGACCGCGTCCCCGGCCAGGTGCTGCTCCACGCCCCAGCGGGAGGCCAGGCGCTCGAGGAACTGCACGCCGCGTCCGGACAGGTCCTGCGGCTCGGGGGCGCGCAGCACGGGTGCGCGCGTGCAGCCGTCCCGGACCCCGACGCGCAACCGGTGGGCGTCGACCTCGACGGTCGCGACGATCGGGCCCGCCCCGTGCTCCAGCGCGTTGGTGAGGATCTCGCTGGACAGCAGCATCGCCGTGCGCCGGTGCTCGGGGTCGACGCTGCAGGACTCGAGCACGTCGTCGACCCAGCGGCGAGCGGGCCCGAGGTCGCTGAGGTCCTCGTGCGCGACCTTGCGCTCGGCCGTGGCGGGACCGTCCTCGGACGGCGGCCCGGACGGCGCGGGCACGCGGGCCCGCGCGACGAGGACCGCCACGTCGTCGCGCTGCGAGCGGCCGACCAGCCGACGCACGAGCGCGCGGGGCAGGGCGGCGGTGGCCTCGCCGTGCACGTCGGCGAGCGCCTGCTCGAGCTCGGCGATCCGGTCGTTCACCTGGACACCGCGCCGCTCGACCAGGCCGTCCGTGTACAGCACGAGGGTGTCGCCGGGCAGCAGACGGTCGACGTGGTCGTGCCGGACCGTGCCCGGGTCGATGCCCAGCAGCATGTCCGGACGCGCTGCGAGCTGCTCGACCGTGCCGTCGCGGCGCAGCACCAGCGGCGGCGGGTGGCCGGCGTCGGACCAGGTCAGGGTGTAGCCGCGCTCGGGGGTGCCGTCGGGTCCGCTGTCGCCCTGCGGCTCGGCGTCGTGGTCCAGCCGGACGACGACGGCGGTCGCCAGGGCGTGCAGCCCGAGCTGGGCGTCCGCCCGGTCGAGCCGGGACAGCAGCTCCGCCGGGCCCTCGTCGTGGCTCCAGGCCAGCACGCGCAGCATCGAGCGCAGCTGGCCCATCTGAGCGGCCGCGTTGACGTCGTGCCCCGCGACGTCCCCGATCGTCAGGATCGCGGTGCCCTCCTCGCGGACGACCGCGTCGTACCAGTCCCCGCCGACCTGGTCGGTGCGCGCGGCCGGGGCGTACGTCGTGGAGATGTCGAGGTGGGCGACGTCCGGCGGGTCGGTCAGCAGCGACTCCTGCAGGGTGGTGGCGACGCGCCGGCGCGCCTCGAGCAGCGCGACGCGTTCCAGTGCCATCGCCACGTACCGCGTGACGGTCGTCTCCAGGGCAGCGGTGCCGGCGTCGTGGTCGCGGGCCTCGTCCCAGACGCAGACCACGACGCCGATCACGTCGTCGTCGGCGATCACCGGCAGGAACGACCGGGCTCCCGTCGACGTCAGGCCGAGGCCGGCCATCGCCGGGTACGCGGCGATCATCTCGGAGTGGTCGCGGTAGAAGCGGGTGCGGTGCTCGCGCACGACGGCGGCGTCCGGCCGGGGAGCGTCGAGGCGCAGGCTGCGCATCTCGTCGGGGAAGCCCGGCTCCTGGTGCCCGACGGTGACGTAGCGCAGGTGACGGCGGTCGGCGTCGACCAGGGCCAGGGAGCACCAGCGGGCCCCCATCCCGGTGCCGACCACCTGGGCGATGGTCTCCTCGACCTCCTCGATGGTGGTGACGCCGGCGAACCGTTCGGACAGCCCGAGCAGGAACTGGGCGCGCTGGTGGGCGCGGAAGGCGACCTGCTCGGCGCGCCGGGCGCGTTCCCGCTCGGCGCGCAGCCGCAGCTCGCCGGTGCACGCGGCGGCCAGGTCGGACAGCGTGGCCAGGTCGGCGTCGGTCCAGTCGCGCGGGTCGTCGCACAGCGCCCACAGCGCCCCGACCACCTCGCCACGGCCGTCCTCGACCGGGTAGCCGGCGATGGCGCGCACGCCCATCTCGGCGATGAGGCCGCGGCCCGCGACCAGCGGTTCCGCGGCGACGTCCGGGACGATGAGCGGCGTCCGGCTCTCGGCGACGATGCCCGTGGCCGGACGGTCGAGCTCGTAGACCCGGCTGCGCTGGACGGCGTCGGGCAGTCCCGAGGCACCCGGGAGGTGCTGCACGGGGCCGTCGCCGAGCACGATGAAGCACGCCGCCGGCACGTCGAGCGTACGGCGGGCGATCCGGACGATGCGGTCGAACACCTCGTCCGCGGAGTGGTCCCCGGGAGCGCCGTGGGTCAGCGAACCCAGGACGTGGGTCGCGGGCACCGTCCCAGTATGGCCCGGACGGCCCCGGTCCGGGGGACGGTCCCGGGCCGCGTCGGTGAGAGGGCCCCCCGGCGACCAGCCAGTTCGCGTCTTCCCGTTGCGATCTACGTCACACCGCGCGCACACTGGGAGTCAGGACCAAGACGGGGGTGGCACCGTGGTGGGAACCGCTGGAACGTTCGACGCCCTGCCCATGCTGGGCCGTGGCAAGCACCGCAACCCGAAGAAGGGCGCCTGCTTCATGGAGCTCGCGTCGTTCCTCGCCGGGGAGCGCTGGAGCGATCATCCGCAGTGCACGCACCCGCTCCTGGCGATGCTGGCGCGTGCCGTCAACGACCTCACGTCGGACCGGAACCGTCCGCAGCTCGCGCCGATGATCCCGTCGGTGATCGGGCTGAACAGCGACGACCCGCGCTGGGACGTGCACATCGCCCTGCGTGCCGCCCAGACGGCCCTCCCGGTCGCGCCCGCCGACCGGCAGCAGACCCTCGCGGTGGCGATCTACGGCGCCGAGCGCATGCTCGACGTCCTGGACGCCCGACCCGAGGGGACCATGTCCGTCGAGAGCGTCGAGGCCCTGAGCGCGGTGCCGAAGACCTCCGAGTGGGCCCGCCGGTTCTGCGCCGGCACCCACGTCAAGCCGAAGCGATTCGTGCGGGACGCCGCCCCATCGGTCGTGTCCACGGCCGTGCAGGGCATCAGCGAGGCTTACGTCGGCGACGCGGACGACCGCCTGCGGAGCCTGCTGGGCGACACCATCGCCGACGCCCGCCGCTGGGCCGGGCTCGAGGAGACCGGGACCGCGCTGCGCGAGGACCAGTGGTCCGACGTCGTGCGTCCCGCCGAGGTCTGAGCCGACAGGTGCCCCGGGCCCGGGTGTGACCCGGGGAACGGCCCGCGCGCACGCGGTCTGGTAGACCGGAGACGTGATCGACACCAGCGCCAGCCCGCTCGACCAGCTCACCCTCGCCGACCTGCGCCGGCGGACCTCCGTGAAGTGGACCGCCTACCCCGAGGACGTCCTGCCCCTCTTCGTCGCCGAGATGGACGTGCCGCAGGCGCCGTTCGTCGTCGACGCCGTCACCCGGGCGCTGCAGGTCGGTGACACCGGCTACGACCGGGGCACGACCTATGCCGCCGCCCTCGTGCCGTTCGCGCAGCGCCGCTGGGGCTGGACGCCCGACGAGCGCACCAGCCGCACCCTGCCCGACGTCATGGTGGCCCTCGTCGAGATCCTGCGCGTGCTCACCGCTCCCGGGGACGCGGTCGTCGTCACCCCGCCCGTCTACCCGCCGTTCTACGGGTACACCCGCAACGAGGGGCGCCGGGTCGTCGAGGCGCCGCTGACCGACGCCGGCCGCCTGGACCTGGGCACGCTGGAGTCGGCGTTCCGCGAGGCCACCGGCGGCGGACCCACCAGCACCCGGCCCGGGTCGGGCCGACGCGCGGTGCTGCTGCTGTGCAGCCCGCACAACCCGACCGGCACCGTGCACACCCGCGACGAGCTCGAGGCGGTCCTGGCGCTCGCCGGCCGCTACGGCGTGCGGGTCGTGGCCGACGAGATCCACGCGCCGTTCACCGTCGCCGACCTGGCCGACGGCGCCACGCCGTTCACGCCGCTGCTGTCCGTGCCCGGCAGCGGCTCGGCGATCGCCGTGCACTCGGCCTCCAAGGCCTTCAACCTCGCCGGGCTGCGTGCGGCGACGGCGCTCGCCGGCCCCGACGCGGCCGACGACCTGCGCCGCATCCCCGAGGAGGCCGGGCACGCCGTCAACCACCTCGCGGTGCTGGCGCACGCCGCCGCGTACACCGAGGGCGACGCGTGGCTGGACGCGCTGCGCGCCGGCATCGTGCGCAACCGCGAGCTGGTCACGACGCTCCTGGCCGAGCACGCCCCGGCCGTCCGGGTCCACCCGGGCGAGGGCACCTACCTGATGTGGCTGGACGTGCGCGACGCCGTCCCCGCCGACGTCGACCCGCACCGGCACGTGCTGCGCACCGCGAAGGTGGCGCTCGGCGACGGGCGGGACTTCGGCACCGGCGGCGCCGGGTGGTTGCGGCTCAACCTCGCCACCTCGCCCGAGATCCTCACCGAGGCCGTCGAGCGGCTGGGGACGGCGCTCGGGCGCTGAGGCTACCGGGTCCGAGGTGTCGAGACGCCCGGCGCCGCCGCGTTCACGGGCGCTGCGCGCCCTCCACTCCGGGGTCGACGCCGAACGCTTCCTCGAGGGTCTCGCCGCTGTGGTGCAGGTAGGCGGCGAGGTCCTCGCCGACGTAGCGCAGGTGCCACGGCTCGCCCCGGTAGCCGGTGATCTCCTCGCCGCCGTCCGGGTAGCGCACGACGTACCCGTACCGCCACGCGTGCTCGGCGACCCAGTCCGAGGCGGGCGTGCCGCCGAACTCGGTGAAGGGCACCCCGGCCTGGGTGACGTCCGCCGCGAGCCCGGTCTGGTGCTCGGAGTGCCCCGACCGTGCCGAGAAGCGCGACGCGGCCTCGGCGCCGTGCCGGGAGGCGTACCGCTCGAAGAGGCGTTCCTGGTAGCCGGCCGGACGGAACCCGGAGACCAGGACCAGCCGCTTCCCGGTGGCCTCCTCCGCGGCCTCGGCCAGCTCGGCGAGGGCGTCGGCCGCCGCCGGCCGCAGCTCGACCCAGGTGCCCTGCACCGCCATGTCGGGCGCGGCGAGCCGGCCCGGCACGAAGTCGCGGGGCGTGACGCCGCGGTCCTTGGTCACGAGCACGGTGAGATCGCGGGGGTCCGTGGACGCCTCCCACGTCGTGCGGACCACCTTGACCCCGCTGACGGCGGGTGCCACCTGCGCGGTGCCGGGGGCGAAGAGCCGCCAGCGGGTGACCGGTGCCTGCCGCCAGTGCCGGGTGAGCTCGATCGCGGCGGAGTAGGTGCCGTCGTCGGGCATCGTGGTGGTCCACCGCGTCACCCAGCGGCCGTCGACCTCCTGCTGCAGCTCGAGCGTCCTGCCCTCGCCCGGGGCGATCGCCACGCCGTCCGACCAGTCGGTCCCCGCGGTCGTCTCCTCGAGCGGGGACCAGCCCACGACGCCCGTGTGCGCACCCGGCGGCGTCGGCCCGGGCGGGTACGGCAGGGACAGTGCCGCCGCCGTGGCAGGGACGGCGACCGGCACGGTGAGCGACACGGCGACGGCCGTCGCGGTCACGAGGGCACGCCAACGACGTCGGAGCAGGGCAGCGGGCACGCCCGCACTCTGCCAGACCGTTCGTCGTCCTGGCTACGCGCTCCGGGTCAGCCGAGACGGCGGTAGCGGTCGATCTCCCGCATCAGGCCCTGGACGCTGCCGGCCGTCGGGTTCAGCGACCCGGAGACGGAGTCGTGGTTGGCGCCGTCCATGGTGCGGTTCCTCAGCCCCGTGCGGGAGCGGACGAAGTCGTCGCGGACCTGGACGTTCTTCCTGACCGTCCGGGTCTGCTTCTCGTGCCGGTACCGCTTGTCCGCGTTGCGGTAGCGCGCGAAGATCAGGGCGAAGAAGACGAACCCGGACAGGAAGAAGACGAGCCCGAGGGCTCCGGCGTCCCCGTCCGAACCGGTGGAGGCCAGGACGGCCGCCGTGTCGAGCGTGAGGGCGAGAGCGGTCATGACCCACCTCCGAAGATCATCACGGCCGTGCCGACGACGATCCCGACGGCCTCGACGACCGCGGAGGTCAGCAGCAGCCGGGGATAGTTGATCGGCACGCTGCCCATCACCGCGCCGGTTCGGCCGTTCACGGCGACGTAGTGCGTGACCGACCGGCCGTCGCGCTTGGTCTGGTGGTAGCTGTACAGCCACACCGGCAGGTAGGCCGACACCCACCGCTGCCCGCGGACCTCGAGCTGCTCGCTGTGCCACCGCACCCCGCGGTCGTAGAAACGCAGGGTGTCGTGGACCGCGTGCCGGGCGACGTCCTTCGACTGCGCGTCCACGATCGGCGCCAGGTCGTCGATGTTGGTGTCGCGGCGCTCGGAGGTGAACCCGGCCAGGTAGTTCGAGTCGTAGACGACGGCGTTCTCCAGGTCGAACGGCCGGATCGCGTTGATGACGTTGTTGGTGGTGCTCAGCCCCTGGTCGAGGCGTTGCTGCGACGAGACGACGGCGAGGTCGTGCACCTCGACGTCGAAGGCGCGGCCGACGTCGTAGAGGTCCGCGTCGTAGCGGGTCTCCGACCGGTCCTCGCCCACCGAGACGGTGTAGCTGCGGGTCTGGTGCTCGCCCTGCCCGCTGAACGCGGCGTGGGCGTTGACGTCGACGACCATGTAGGGCAGGTAGGCGCCGAGCACGTTGTCCGGGTCGAACTCCTTGCGGAACCGCGGGTGGGCGAAGAAGCGGCGCTTGCGCACGAACGTGGCGATCTTCCGCACGGCCTCCTCCTTCGGGAGGCTGAACGGGAGCACCATGTCGGGCACGGCGCCGTTGGGCACCTGCTGGTTCATCGACAGGGTGTTGCGGCACCAGTGGCAGCGCGCCTGGGTGCTGCTCGCGGTGTCGATGACGATCTCCGCGCCGCACGCGCTGCACTTGAAGGTGAGCACGATCTCGGCGGACGGGACGATGTCGGACGAGCCCGACCCCCTCGTGACGCCGCGGAGCTCACCGACGCCGGCGTCCAGGCCGAACGCCTCGTTGGCGCTCGGCGTCGACCACTCGTCGCGGCAGTAGTGGCACCGCAGCATCCCCGAGCCGATGTTCAGGGCGATCTGCGTCGCCCCGCAGCGCGGGCACTTGGTCAGTCCGTCGACGGCGTCGGCGTCGGTGTCGATCACGCGGGGGCCGTGGTCGGGCTCCGGCGGTGTCGTCGGTGGGGCGGGGGCCTGCTCGTCGGAGGCCGGTTCGGTCACGTCGTCCATCGCCTACAGCCCGAGCGCCTTCTTCTTGGCCGCGTCGTAGTCCTCCTGTGTGATGAGCCCGGCGTCGAGCATCGCCTTGAACCGGGTGAGCTTCGCCATGGCGTCCTCCTCGGCCGGCTCCGCGGACGCCTGGGGCGGCGCCTGCTGCGGGGGGACCTGGCCGGCGGGCTGCTGCAGACCGCCCATGGCCGCGCCGGTCGCGTTCATCCCCATGCCGAGGAACGCCATGTCGGAGCCCCCGCCCGCGCCGTTCTCCCCGGCAGCCTGGAACCCGCGGGCGGCGGCCTGCTGCATGAACGAGTTGCCGCGTGCGCCGCCGAGCGCGTCCGCCTTCTTGACGTCGGAGAGCAGCTTGCGGGTGTCCGCGTCGTACTCGATCGCCTGCAGCGCGACCTTGACGATGGTCAGCCCCCGGTCCGACGTCCACCGGTAGGACTCCTCGACGGCGTGGCTCAGCGACTGCGCGAAGCCGACCGCGTCGCCCTGGATGCGGGCGATGCGGTTCCCCTTGCTCGGGTCGTTCGTGTAGTGGGAGAACGCGGCCGCCAACGACCCCACCAGCTCGTTGAACAGCTGGCTGGCCGCGTCGTTGTCGAAGTCGCCGAAGTCGAAGACCTTCGCGTCGTAGCTCAGGTACGTCAGCGGCACGAAGTTCTTGACGAGCAGCACGGGGTCGACGATCCGCAGCGAGTAGCTGCCGCGCGTGATCGCGCCGACCTGGGCCCGCAGGTAGGCGTCGTCCCAGTAGATCTCCGACTGCGTGCCGAAGCGGTTGTTCGGGATCTCCTTGAGGTTGACGTAGAACGCGAGCTGCTGGGAGCCGGGCCGCCCGCCGAACTTGAACCGCTCCCACGAGGTCTTCACCGTCGCGCTGAGGAAGCCGTCGTCGGCGAACACCGACCGCGAGTTCTGGTCGTCGGAGGTGAACACGTAGCCGCCCGGGTCGCTGACGAGGCCGGTCAGCTCGCCGTCCTGGAACGTCATCAGCGCGTACCCCTCGGGGACGACGATCCGGGAACCGTTGGTGATGATGTGCTCGGAACCCTGGGTGTTCGCGCCACGTCCGGCGTCCTGGCCCTGGCGGACCGCCGGGAACAGCGCCGCCGTGGGCTCGAGACCCGGCGGCGGGACGATGAAGTCCTTCCACTGGTCGGCGAGCGTCCCGCCGAGAGCGCCGGCGAATGCCTTGATGAACCCCATGTGCTTCCTCGTCTTCGATCCGTGGACATGATCCCGGCACGGCCGGGCGCTCCGGTCGCCTCCGACCGTACCGAGGAGGAGGGCCCGGACGGGACCGTGTGTCGTGTGCGGCCGGATTTCACCCGCTCGATTCTGTTGCCGCACGGAACCTTCCGCCCGCGTGCCGGCCCCGCTACGCTCGCCGGGTGCGCCGTCGGACATCGTGTGCCCTGACCGTCCTCCTGACTCCAGCCGTGCTCGCCGCCGCCGCGGCGTGCACCGGGCCCGAACGGCCGGCTCCCGACGAGACGGCGCAGGCGCTGGCCGACGGGCTGGCCCGCCAGGACCTGTCGGCGCTGACGCTGGTGTCCGACACGAGCGCCCTGCCGGAGCAGCACCTGATCGAGGTCGTCGAACCCCTGCTCGCTGCCGCCGAGGAGACCGGCGCCGCGTCGAGCGTCGAGGTGGCCGAGGTCGTCGAGGCCGAGACGGCCGAGGACGAGCCGCCGCGGGCCGCGGTCACGCTCGCCTGGAGCTGGCCGCTCGCGCCGGGCCACACCTGGGACTACACGACCGACACCGAGCTGGTCTGGGCGCCGCCGCCCGAGGACTCCGAGGAGACCGGCACCTGGGAGGTGCAGTGGCAGCACGACCTGGTCGCCCCCGACCTCGCCGGCGGCGAGCGCCTCGAGCTCGAGTCCCTGGAGCCCGACCGCGGCGACCTGCTGGACATCCACGGCGAACGGCTGGTCACCGAGCGCGACGTGTGGCGCATCGGCATCGACAAGACCTACCTCGAGCCCCCGCGGTACGCGGAGCAGTCCGAGGCGCTGGCCGAGCTGGTCGGGCTCGACCCCGCGGCGTACGCGGACCGCGTGGCCTCCGCCGGGGAGAAGGCCTACGTCCTGGCGATCACGATCCGCCAGGACGAGGCGACGTCAGGGGTCTCGTTCACCGCCGACGACGCCCGGGCGATCGACGGGGTGAACGTGCTGGCGGACACGATGGAGCTGGCCCCGACGTCGTCGTTCGCGCGGTCGGTCCTCGGTCGCGCGGGGGAGGCGACGGCCGAGATCATCGAGCAGTCCGACGGCGCGGTCGAGCAGGGCGACGTCGTCGGGATCTCCGGTCTGCAGCGGCAGTACGACGCGGCGCTGACCGGCAGCGAGGGTCTGGCCGTCCACGTCGTCGACGGTGACGGCGAGGTCGTGCGGGACGCGTACCGCGTCGAGGCCGTCGACGGTGCGGACGTCGCCACGACGTTCGAGCCCGACCTGCAGATCCTCGCCGAGGAGGTGCTGTCCGACGTCGAGCCGGCCAGTGCGATCGTGGCGGTCCGGCCCTCGACGGGCGAGGTCCTGGCGGCCGCCAGCGGTCCGGGCGGCGAGGGCTGGTCGACGGCGACGCTGGGCCAGTACGCGCCGGGGTCGACCTTCAAGGTGGCCACCGCGCTCTCGCTGATGCGTGCCGGGGTCTTCCCCGAGGACGAGGTCACCTGCCCGACGTCGGTCACCGTGGACGGCCGCACGTACGAGAACGTGCCCGGCTACCCGCAGGACGCCACGGGGGCGGTGTCGCTGCGCACGGCGTTCGCGCACTCGTGCAACACCGCCATGATCGGCGAGGGGGCGGAGGTGCGGCAGGCCGACCTCGCCGCAGCGGCGGTGGACCTGGGGCTCGGGGCGGCGTCGTCCGTCGGGGCCCCGGCGTTCCTGGGCGAGGTGCCGACCGAGGCGTCCGCCACGGGGCACGCCGAGGCGCTCATCGGCCAGGGCGCGGTGCTCGCCTCCCCGCTGGGCATGGCCACCGTCGCCGCGTCGGTCGCGGCGGGGGAGCGGGTCGAGCCGGTGCTGGTCCGGCCGGTCGAGGACGACGGCGCCGCGGACGACGGCGCCGCGGACGACGGCGGCACGGACGACGGCGGCACGGGGGCCTCGCCCTCGGCGAGCGCCTCGCCGGACGCCTCGCCGGACGCCTCAGCGGACACCGCCGAGGAGCCGGAGCCGGCCGGGTCCGCGGGCGGACTGACGCAGACCGAGGCCGCCGACCTGCACGACCTGATGGGCGCCGTCGTCGCCGAGGGCAGTGCGTCGGCGCTGGCGGACGTGCCCGGGGTGACCGGCGCGAAGACGGGGACGGCCCAGTACGGGGACGGGTCCCGGCAGCACGCCTGGATGCTGGCGATCGCGGACGACCTGGCGGTCGCGGTCTTCGTGGAGGACGGCGAGTACGGGTCGACGACGGCGGGCCCGCTGATGGGCCGGTTCCTCACCGGGCGCTGAGCGCCCGGGGCCCGGCGCGCGCCGGGTGGCGGTCCGCCGTCCGGCCGGTCAGGGATCCGGCCGGACGACGAGCAGCCGACGGGTCGTCACTCGGGGCGCACGAACCCGGCGTCGTCGCACATCGCCTCCAGCGCGGTCACGGCGTCCTCGACGGCGCCCTGATCCCCCGACGTGCCGTTCAACGCGTCGTCGAACGGCTCCTGGATGGCCTGCAGGATCGCTGCGGGACCGGTGTCGGCGTAACGGATCTGGGCGTCGAGGCGGTCGCGGACGATGGTGAGCTCCGCGGTGTTCTCCTCGGTCGCCGGGGAGGAGACCTCCGGAGTCCACGTCGTGACCCGGTGGTCGATCGAGAGCTCGCCGCCGTCGTAGTAGCCCGCGCAGGTGGTGGCGATGTCGACAGCACCCTCCGTCTCCGTGGAGGCCTCCGGGGTGGGGGAGGAGTCCGCCGCCGGCTCGACCGAGTCCGGTCCGGCGCATGCCGTGAGCAGGAGGGCAGCGGAGACAGCCGCGGTCGCGGCGAAGAGGGAGCGCATAGGAACGATTCGACACCGAGTTGCCCCGGGCAGGCAACTCGATCGAGGCACTGGTGGCGTGTCTCACATCGTGGTCGCCTGCCCGGGGCGGGGTGCGCTCAGACGAAGCGCGCGGACCGCTCGACGACGCGCCCCGCGCCCCGCCCGCCGTCGGCCGCGGCGTCCCAGGAGTACACCTCGGTGCCGGTGACGAACACGCGCTCGGCGCGGGCGTTCACGTCCAGCGGGTCGGCGGACCAGACCACGACGTCACCGTCCAGGCCGGGGCGCAGCGCGCCGATCCTGTCGTCCAGCCCGAGGATGCTCGCCGGGTTGGTGGTGAGCGCCTCCAGGGCCACCTGCCGGTCCAGGCCCTCCTTGACGGCCAGGGAGGCCTGGTGCACCAGGAAGTTGATCGGCACCACCGGGTGGTCGGTGGTGATCGCGACCGTCACGCCGGCCTCGGCCAGCCGCGCCAGGTGCGCGATGTCGCGGTTCCGCAGCTCGACCTTGGTGCGCGTGGTGAACATCGGCCCGAAGATCACCGGGATCCCGCGCTCGGCGAGCACGTCGGCGACCGCGGCGCCGTCCGTGCCGTGGTTGACCACGAGCCGGTAGCCGAACTCGTCCGCGAGGCGGATCGCGGTGGCGATGTCGTCGGCGCGGTGGGTGTGCTGGTCCCAGGCGAGCTCGCCGTCGAGCACACGGGCCAGCGTCTCCTTGGTCAGGTCGCGGGCGAACGGCTCGCCCTTGGACTCGGCGGCGGCGCGTGCGGCCGCGTAGTGCTGGGCGTCGAGGAAGGCCTGGCGGATCACCGAGGCGACGCCGAGCCGGGTCGACGGCGTCTTCTTCTGCTCGCCGTACACCCGCTTCGGGTTCTCGCCGAGCGCGCTCTTGACCGACACGGCCTCGCGCAGGACCTGCTCGTCGACGGTGCGCCCGCCCCAGGTCTTGATGGCGACGGTCTGCCCGCCGATGGGGTTGGCGGACCCCGGCTTGACGACGACGGAGGTCACGCCGCCGGCGAGCGCGTCGCGGAAACCCTCCTCCTCGATGTTGATCCCGTCGAGCGCGCGGAACGCGGCACCGTTCGGGGCCGTCTTCTCGTTGGTGTCGTCGCCGGCCCACCCCTCGGCCTCCTCGTGCACGCCGACGTGGCCGTGGGACTCGACGAACCCGGGCAGCACCCACCGGCCGCCCGCGTCGACGGTGGGGACGCCGTCGGGGATCTCGACGTCGGCGCCGACGGCGGTGATGACGCCGTTCTCGACGAGGACCGTGCCGTGCTCGATCGGGTCGCCGGCGACGGGGACGACGTGGCCGTTCGTGAGGGCGACGGAGCTGCGGGTGGTGCCCGGGGTGGTGGGCTGCTGCGTGGAAGTCATGGGGCCATCCTGCCTCGGCCCCCACCCACCGGCCCGGATTGTCGACAACGGCAATCCGGGCAGGGTGGGTAGGCTCGGAAGACGGTCCGCGACGACGAGGAGGTATCGATGATCCCGACGATGATCGTGCTCGGGCTGCTCCTCGGCCGATGGTGGCGGTCGGCGCTGCTCACGGCGACGCTGCTGTGGCCGGTGCTGCTGGTGGTCGACGGGGCCGTGCCGCTGACCGATCCGGCGGCGTTGCTCGGAGGGGCGCTGCTCGGTGCCCTCAACGCCGCGGTCGGCGCCGCCGTCGTCCAGTGCGTGCGCTGGATCGTGCGCGGCGTCCGAGCCGTCGGTCTCAGGGAAGCAGGTCGACGTACTGCGGTCGCGCCTTCATCGCGTGGATGACGAGCTCGTCCCCCGAGTCGAAGCGGAGCAGGACCAGCTCGAGGAGCCTCCCGGTGTCGTCGAGCAGGAGCCAGCGTCGGGGGTCGTCTTCGTCGTCGAGCGGGGACCGGAAGACGGGTTCTGCTGCCGCTCGAAGGACGCCTTCCTCGGTCAGGCGGTCGCGCCTGAAGTGCTTGCGAGCTGCGTCGTGCAGCTTCACGCGACGTGCGCCCAGGCGCGCACCGCCGCACGGATGGCCTCCGACCGGTTGGCCAGCCCCTCCTCTCGCGCACGCTCGGTCAGTGCCTTGAGCGTGGCGGCGTCGAGCCTCACCGGCACGACCGTTCCGGGGCCGTCGCCTGCGCTGGGGCGTCCGCGCCGACGCAGCGTCGTCACGTCGTAGCCCGACTCCGCCTCGTCGGCCCACGCGCGGACCTGCTCGTCGCTCACGGGCTGCCCGTGAATCTTCTCCTGACTCACTCGAATATCGTATACGGAAAGACGGCGTGGGTCGAGGACGCCATATCCCCCGGACAGAGGGTGCGATCATCGTCCGATGTCGGACTCGCCGCTCATGGTTCTCGTCGGGCCCGCAGCGTGCGGCAAGTCGACCCTGGGCGAACTCGTCGCCCAGGGGCTGGGACGGCCGTTCGTCGACCTCGACGCGGTCGCCGCCCCCTACTACGCCGAGGTGGGATGGAGCATCGATCGGCTGGTCGACCGGATCGCCGCCGTGGGACGGGTGGCGGCCGAGCGCGAGTGGGAACCGGCGCGCGCACACGCCGTCGAACGAGTCGTCGCCGCGCATCCCGGAGCCGTCGTCGCCCTCGGTGCGGGGCACACCAGCTATGCGGACGGCACGTTGCGCGCCCGCGTGGCGACCATTCTCCGTCCGGTCGAACACCGGCTCCTCGTCCTGCCGTCCCTGGACCGCGCCGAGGCCTTGGCCGAGCTGCGTCGTCGGTCGCTCCGCGACAAGGGGACCGACTGGGTCAGCAACGGTCACGACTTCCTGGCCGAGTGGTTCGACGACACGGGCAGCCGCACGATGGCGACCGACATCGTCGTGACGAGTGGCCGGACGGCGAGCGAGATCGCCGTAGCGGTCGCCGACATGATCACCGACGTGATCGCCGAGCCCTCGGGCCGAGGCGACCGACGGAGCAGGTGACGGCATCGAACGGGGGCCGCCCCGCACTCACTCGGCCGGCACGTTCTCCTCGACCTCGCGCAGCCACGCCGCCGCCGAGGCGTCCGAGGGCATCCGCCAGTCGCCGCGCGGCGACATCGTGCCGCCGGCGGAGACCTTCGGCCCGTTCGGCAGCGCGGAGCGCTTGAACTGCGAGGCGAAGAACCGGCGGAAGAACACCAGCATCCACCGCCGGATCGTCGCGAGGTCGTAGGTCGACCGGTCGTCGTGGGGGAAGTTCGGCGGCCACGCCCCGGCCTCGGCGTCCCGCCAGGCGTGCCACGCCAGGAACGCGATCTTGGACGGCCGCATCCCGCACCGCAGCGTCCAG
Organism: Isoptericola haloaureus; assembly: GCF_036689775.1. NCBI lineage: Bacteria > Bacillati > Actinomycetota > Actinomycetes > Micrococcales > Promicromonosporaceae > Isoptericola > Isoptericola haloaureus. The sequence continues at coordinate 445,593 of NZ_JBAGLP010000117.1, forward strand.
TACAGCGTGAAGTCCTGCAGCGCGTAGGGGCCGACCATCGCCTCGGTGGACTGCGGCGCCTCGCCCTCGCCGGCCGGCACGAGCTCAGGGGAGATCTCCTGCACGACGATCTCGCGCAGCACGTCGCCGACCTCCGCCGGGAAGTCGCCGGAGTCCGCCACCCAGCGGATGAGGTGCTGGATCAGCGTCTTCGGCACCCCGGTGTTCACCGCGTAGTGCGACATCTGGTCGCCGACGCCGTAGGTGCACCACCCCAGCGCCAGCTCGGACAGGTCGCCGGTCCCCAGCACGATGCCGCCGCGGTGGTTGGCGATCCGGAACAGGTAGTCGGTGCGCAGCCCGGCCTGGACGTTCTCGAAGGTCACGTCGTAGACGGGCTCACCGGCGCCGTACGGGTGGTCGAGGTCGCGCAGCATCTGCTCGGCGGCGGGTCGGATGTCCAGCTCCTCGAAGCGCACGCCCAGCGCGCGCGCCAGCCGCGTGGCCCGGTCCTTGGTCTCCGACGACGTCGCGAACCCCGGCATCGTGACGGCGTGGACGTCCGTGCGAGGACGGCCGAGCCGGTCCATCGCCTTCGCGGCCACGACCAGCGCGTGCGTCGAGTCCAGGCCGCCGGAGACCCCGATGACCACCTTCGGCTGCCCGATCGCGGCCAGCCGCCGCTCCAGGCCGGTGACCTGGATGTTGTACGCCTCGTAGCAGTCCTGCGCGAGCCGCGCCGCGTCGTCGGGCACGAACGGGAACCGGTCCACGTGCCGGCGCAGGCCCAGGTCGCCCGACGGCGGTCCCACCCGCCACTCGACGGTGCGGAAGTCCCTGGTCCGGTCGCCGAGCGCGCGGCGGTTGTCGTCGAAGGTGCCCTGGCGCAGCCGGTCCTGGCGCAGCCGGTCGAGGTCGACGTCGGCCACCGCGCGACGCGGTCCGGCCGGGAAGCGTTCGGTCTCGGCGAGCTCGTCGCCGGCCTCGTAGACCATCGTCTGCCCGTCCCAGGACAGGTCGGTCGACGACTCGCCCTGCGACGCCGCGGCGTAGACGTAGGCGGCGTGGCAGCGCGAGGACGCCGAGCGCACCAGCAGCCGGCGGTCCTCGGCGCGGGCGATGGTGATCGGGCTCGCGGACGGGTTGAGCAGCACCGTCGCCCCGGCCAGCGCGGCCTCGGCCGACGGCGGCACGGGCACCCACATGTCCTCGCACACCTCGACGTGCACCGTCAGCCCCGCGACGTCGGAGGCGCGGAACAGCAGGTCCGGGCCGCAGGGGACCTCGTCGTCGGCGAACGGCAGCCGCACCGTCGCCCCGCGCAGGTCGGTGCCCGAGGCGAACCAGCGCTTCTCGTAGAACTCCCGGTAGGTCGGCAGGTACGACTTCGGGGCGACGCCGAGCACCCGGCCGCCCTGGACCACCACGGCGCAGTTGTGCACGCGGCCGTCGATCTCCAGCGGCGCCCCCACCACGAGCAGCGGGCGCAGGTCGGCGCTGGCCTCCACGATCTGCTCGAGGGCGTCGGTGACCGACTCGAGCAGGGTGTCCGCCAGGTGCAGGTCGTCCAGCGCGTAGCCGGAGACCGACAGCTCGGGGAACAGCGCGACGGCCACCCCGTCGTCGTGGCAGGCCCGGGCCTGGTCGAGGATCGCCGCGGCGTTGGCCGCCGGGTCGGCGAGCGTCACGGGCACGGTGCAGGCGGCGACGCGGGCGAAGCCGTGGGCGTAGGCGTTGCGGAAGTCCACACCCCGAGTGTGCCCGACGACACCGGGTCGACGTTGGCCGAGCGTCCGACGGCGGGGCTATCGTCGGCCACGTGGCGCAGAACCCCGAGGGCTCCCGGCCCCGATCCCGACCGTCCGTCCCGTCCGAGGGGCCGGACTGGACACCGGTCCGCCCGCAGCGACGGAACCGGCTCATCGCGGCGATCGTGGCGCTCGCGATGCTGCTGACCGCCGTCGGCGGCACGGCCGCGATGCTCTTCGGCGCGCTGTCCGCCAGCGCGCACGACCAGCTGCTGTCCACCGACCCCGAGGACGGGGCGTCGCTGGACGAGCCGGTCGACACGCTGACCCTGACGTACAGCTCCGACATCATCGCCGACGGCACCCAGGTCCGGGTGACCCCGCCGTCGGGCGAAGCCGTCGACGCCGAGGTGAGCGTCGACGGCCCCGTGGTCACCGCCACGGTGGGCGAGCAGGTCGCCGGCGGCGAGTACGAGGTCGCCTGGCGCGCCGTCTCCTCGGACGGGCACCCGATCGAGGGCGGCTTCGCCTACACGGCGGCCGGTCAGGACGCCGCTGAGGAGACCGACGAGCCGGTGCCCGCCGCGTCCGCCGAGGCCGAGCTGTCCGAGTCGGGCGAGATGGAGGGGCTCGGAGCGGCCGCCCCGGCCGACGAGCCCTCGCCGTCGGCGCCCGCCGAGGACGACGCGTCCGCCGCCGGGGCCATGCCGGTGCTGTACGGTGCCGCGCTCGTGGCGATCATCGGTGTCGCGGCCGTGCTGCTGATGCGGACGCGACGCCGTCTGCACGACGACCACGGCCAGGGCCCCACCCAGGGGCCGCTGAGCTGACCAACCGTCCGTACGGGTCCGGCTGGCGCGCCGAAGAGGCCAAAAGTCGCAGGAACCCGCGGATGTTCCATAGTGTGTTCCCGGTCCACCGGTTCCACCGGGCTGACCGTGAACGTGACGGCGCACGGCTCCGTGCGTCGTGATCCGGAGAAGGGATTCACATGTCGCTGAACAAGTCCGAGCTCGCCTCGGCCATCGCCGCCAAGGCCGACCTGACCAAGTCGGACGCCGAGGCTGCGCTCAACGCCTTCCAGGAGGTGCTCATCGAGTCCCTCGGCAAGGGCGAGGCCGTCAAGGTCACCGGTCTGCTGTCGGTCGAGCGCGTCGAGCGTGCCGCCCGCACCGGCCGCAACCCCCGCACCGGTGAGGAGATCCAGATCCCGGCCGGATACGGCGTCAAGATCAGCGCCGGCTCGCTGCTGAAGAAGGCTGTCGCCAAGTGATCCTCCGCTGACCTCGGTCAGCGCCTCGGAGGCCCGTCGTCTGCGGAGTCGCGGACGGCGGGCCTTCGCGCGTCCGGGGCGCGCGTCCGGGGGCGCGCATCCGGGGCTGCGCGCTGCCGAGATCGACCCGTCCGGACCGAGATCGACTCACCGTGAGTCGATCTCGGCCCCCTGAGTCGATCTCGGCGACTGGTGGCAGGCGGCAGGCGGCGGGCGGCGGGCGACTGGTGGCAGTCGACGGGCAACCGGCCGCGGGCGGCACAGCGGCCGGGGGCGGCTCAGAGGTCGCCCTTGCGCTCCAGGTAGCGCATCGCCGCCCAGCCGAAGGGCACCCGGCCCCAGTAGGTGACCAGTCGGAACAGGATGGTCGTGGACAGCGCGATCGACGCCGGGATGCCCGCGGCGGTCAGACCGGCGGTCAGCGCCGCCTCGACACCGCCCAGACCGCCCGGCGTGGGCACCAGCGCGCCCAGCGCGTTGCCCACGAGGTAGATGACGGCGACGTCGATGAGGTTGAGGGACTGGCCGAAGGCGGCCAGCGCGGCGTCGAACGCCAGCACGTACCCCAGGGACATCACCACGTTGCCGCCGATGCCGAGCGCCAGACGGGTCGGCTGGCCGAGCATCTGCGACAGCCGCGGCCAGACCTGCTCCAGCGTGGGTCGGATCTTGCCCCACACCCAGCGGCGGATCGCCGGGACCAGCAGCGTCGCCACGACGACGGTCGCCACCCCGGCGATGGTGAGCAGCACCGTGATCGACGGCAGCTCGATGAGCCCGCCCGACCCGGTGAAGATCGACAGCACGACCAGCAGCACCACGGTGACGACGAACTGCGACACCTGCACCAGCGCCACCGTCGCGACGGCCATCGGCAGCTCGACGCCGCGTCGGGTGAGCATCCGCAGGTTCAGCGCCGCGGGACCGATGCCGGCCGGTGCCGCGAGCGCCACGAACGACCCCGCCATCTGCGTCAGCGTGGCGCGCCAGAGCGGCAGCCGTCGGGGGGAGAACGCGACGAACGTCAGGGCGGCCCCGAACCACGTGATCGCCCCGAGGGCGAAGGACGCGACCACCCACCAGGGGTTGGCCCGGCTCACGGCGTCGGTGATCTCGTCGAGGTTCATGGTGGTGACCAGGGCGGTCACCACCACGATCGACAGCGCGAGCGTGACGACGGTCCGTGCGCCGAACCGTGTGATGTTCTGCGGCTGGACGTCGACCTGCGGCAGCCGTTCGACGAGGGCGTCGCGCAGCTCGTCGAGCATCCCGCGCCGCTGCCGCACGGCCACGCGCGTCACGGCCGGCAGGGCGATGGACTGCAGCAGCGGTCCGACGGCGGCGACGTCGTCGGCGTCGAGCGCCCGCACCGCCGAGGCGACGGCGCGGCGCGGGCCGACCCGCAGGGCCAGCAGCGCGAGCATCTGGACCAGGTCGAGCCGGCGGCCCAGGACGGTCGAGGCGATCTCGCCCTGCTCCCAGCCCGTCAGCCAGACGCGGGGTCGGGGGCCGTCGGAGTCGACGAGCAGCACGTCCGGCGTGAGCGCGTGGTGCGTCAGACCGGCCTCGTGCGCCCGCCCGAGCTGCGCCCAGGCGGCGGCCAGGACGGCGTCGCCGCGCGCCCCGGCGAGCGCCGCGTCGGGCAGGTCGCGCCAGGGCACGGCACCGACGGCGTGCTCGGTGACGAGCACGATCGAGTCCGCGGCCTCGCCGACGCCGAGCAGGCGCGGGGTGCGGACGTGCGCGGCGTCGGCCGCGTAGGTGAGCATCGCGGTGCGCTCGGCGACGGCCTTGAGCGACACCTGCGCCCGGCCCTCCAGGCCCCGCAGGCGCAGGCCGCGCCACAGCCGGGTGAGCACGCCGACGACGTGGCGGTCCCCGTCGAGGACGACGACGTCGCGGCGGTCCCCGTCCGGGGTGAACATCGCGTAGACCCGGGCGTCGCCGGTGCGGGTCAGGGCCCGGGTGGCGGGGTCGGCGAGGGTCTGCGCCGACGGGATCCGCGAGCGGGGGTCGTCGGTGCCGGTGCCGGTGGTGCGGCGGGTGCCGTACCGGGGTCGGTTGCGCAGCAGGGCCCGCAGCGTGGTGCGCGAGGTGACCTCGCCGGAGGCGTCGACGTCGGTGACCGTCTCGTCGGGCAGCTCCGGGCGAGCGGCGTCCTCCGCGGCCCCGGCGTCGGCGGGCGCCGTGACGTCGCGCACGCGCACGAGCGTCGTCGGGCGGAAGCCGGCGCGGCGCACGGCGGTGACGAGCTCGCCGCCGTAGGCACGCTCGGAGCGCACGCCGGAGGCGTACTGCACGGTCTGGCCCGCCAGGCGGCCGAGCAGCAGGGCGACCAGGACGCCCGGCAGCGGCGCCTGCCCGGTGATGAGGGCGATGATCAGGGCGAGGTAGAGGACGTTCCACGACCAGCGCACGGTGCGGCGGCGGGTGCGCGGGCCGGCGGTGGTGAGCAGCGCCGCCAGGCCCGCCACGTACCCGGGGATCGTGATCTGCCAGGCGCCGTCGCGGAAGATCGACAGCGACCGCAGCAGCTCGTCGCCGCCCCACCAGTCGACCATCAGCACCGCGAGGACGCCGAGCACGAGTCCGAACGTGGCGGCGACGATCGACTCGACGACCTGGCGGCCCAGTCGCCGGACGGCGAGCTCGACGAGCACCACGACGGGGACGAACAGCGTGACGAGCCCCTCGAGGACGACCACGGGGATGAAGAGCAGCTCGCCGAGGAGGGTGTTGAACGCGCGCACGTCGGCGGTGACGCCCTCGGTGGTGCCGTGGGCGACGACCGACAGCACCAGCACCAGTGCGACGCCGACGGCGCTGCTGATGATGCCGAGCAGGTCGGAGGGGTTGCGCACCCGCTGCTCGGGCGTGTCGACGACGCGGACGAGGCCGGCGTCGTCGTCGGGGACGCCGCCGGCGAGGAAGAGCGCGTCGAAGGCGCCGGTGGGCGGCTGGGCGTCCTCCCGGCGGGAGGAGCCGACGTCGTGCACCGTGCTCGGCGGGGTGCCGGGGCCCGCGGGGGCCTCGCCGCTGGCTCGGGACATATCGGCGAGTCTAGGTGCGCGGGCCGCGTCGGGCCGGTCGAGAGAGGGTGATCCGTGCCCGGGTCGACCGTCGGTCGGTCAGGTCATCCGACGCCGAGGGCCGCAAGCCAGTCGGCCGGCAGGAAGGCGTAGCCCACGAACGCCACGATGTCGAGCAGCGTGTGCGCGATCACCAGGGGCAGCACGCGGTGCCGCCCCCAGCGCGAGGTGTAGAACCAGGAGAAGACGATCCCCATCACCACGTTGCCGAGGAACGGCCCGAAGCCCTGGTAGAGGTGGTACGAACCGCGCAGCAGCGCGCTGGTCACGACGAAGGTCACCCGGTGCCAGCCGAGGTCCGCGGTGCGTTCGTGCAGGTAGGCGACGGCGACGACCTCCTCGAGGAGGCCGTTCTGCAGGGCGGCCAGGACGAGCACGGGGACGGTCCACCAGTAGTCGGCCAGGGCGCTGGCCTGGATCTCCACGGTGATGCCGAGCGCGCGGCCGAGCGTGTAGAACGCCAGCCCGGGGATGCCGATCGCGGCGGCGAGCGCGAACCCCCAGGCGGTGTCGCGGCCGGGGCGGGCGGCGTCGAACCCGATGCGGCGCAGGGTCCCTGGCCCGCGAGCGCTGAGGAGGTAGATCGCGAGGGCGACGGGCAGCACGGCGAAGGCGATGCCGAGCAGCTGGTAGGTCAGGTCGACGTAGGGGCGTGCCGACCGGGTGGCGTTCAGGGTGGCGGACTGCTCGGCCAGCGTGGTGCCGGAGGTGAGCCGGGCGAGGATGTTGACGACCGCGTAGATCGCGCTCTGTCCGAGGCTGAGGCCGAGGACGAGCCAGATCTCGGCCCCGGTCCGACGGCGTTCCTGCGGCGTGCGGGCCGGCGCGGCGGGCGCGGGCGGGGTCCAGCGCGGAGCGGGGACTGTCTTCGGGTCGGCCACGCCCACAGCCTAGGCACCCCCCCCCCACCCCGCCCTCGTTGTGGGCATGAAATCTGCAGGTCTGGACCGGTCCGGACCTGCAGATTTCATGCCCACAACGAGGGGGTGGTCAGGGGTTCGACGGCGGACGGCCCGGACCGCGCGGCGGCGGGGTGTCGCGGGGCAGCCGGCCGGCGTCGCGCAGCGCCCGGCGCAGCAGCAGGTCGATCTGCGCGTTGACGCTGCGCAGGTCGTCGGCGGCCCAGCGCGCCAACGCCGCGTGCACCGTGGGGTCGAGGCGCAGCAGCACCTGCTTGCGTGGCGGACGTCGTCGCGGGCCGCCGGGCTCGGCGTCCTCGGCCTCGCTCACTGGTCGCTCACTGGTAGAGCGACCCCGTGTTGACCACCGGGGTGGCGCGGCTCTCCCCGCACAGCACGACCAGCAGGTTCGAGACCATCGTGGCCCGGCGCTCGTCGTCCAGGGCCACGACCTCGTCGGTCTCGAGCCGGGTCAGCGCGCTCTCGACCATGGACACGGCCCCCTCGACGATGCGCTCGCGGGCCGCGACGATCGCCCCGGCCTGCTGGCGCTGGAGCATCGCCTGGGCGATCTCGGGGGCGTAGGCGAGATGGGAGATGCGGGCCTCGACGACCTCGATGCCGGCGACGGCGATGCGCTCGGCGACCTCGGCGGCGATCTCCTCCGAGACCAGCTCGGTGGCGCCGCGCAGCGACTCGCTGCTGTCGCCGCCGTCGTACGGGTGCGACATGGCCACGTGGCGCAGGGCGGACTCGGACTGCACCACGACGAAGTCGTCGTAGTCCTCGACGGCGAAGCTCGCCCGGGCGGTGTCGGCGACCTGCCAGACGACGATCGCCGCGATGGTGACGGGGTTGCCGTCGGCGTCGTTGACCTTGAGCTCGCTCGTCTCGAAGTTGCGCACCCGCACCGAGACCTTGTTCCGGGTGGTCAGGGGTGCGGTCAGCACCAGGCCGGTGCGCCGCACCGTGCCGACGTACCGGCCGAAGAACTGCACCACCACGGTCTCGCCGGGGCTGACGACGGCGACGCCCGTCGGCACCACGACGCCGAGCACGGCCAGCACGGCGCCGAGGGCGACACCGACGCCGCCGCCGACCACGACGACGGCGACACCGAGCAGGAACACGGCGATCGCGAGCACGATCGCCAGCACCGTGCCGCCGGCACCGAGCGACCAGGCGTCGCGCTCGGTGATGTCGACCCGTGTGCCGGCGTGGCCGACGGGCGTTCCGGTCGGGGTGGTGCTGGTCATGGGGAGCGCTCCAGGAGTCGTCGGGCGGCGCGCGGTCCGGCGCCGATAACGTGATATCACATTTTCGGGTCTTGTCGGACCGTCGCTCTGGTGGCATGATGCAAAGTAGTTTGTAGCACAAACCTCGAAACGGATCCCCCTCAGGAGTCGATCGTGAGCACCGAGTCCGAGAGCAGTCCCGACCGACCGCTCGACCCCGCCGCCACGCTGGACCTCATCGCGCAGTCCCAGCGACGCGCCCGTGCCGGGACGGAACCCGACGGCCGGCTGCTCTGCCTGGTGTGGGGGGTCGCCTGGCTGGTTGGCTACACGGCGCTGTGGTGGAGCGCCCGCGCGCTCGGTGGCGCGCCGGACGCCCTCGCCTTCGCTCTGTTCGGGGCGCTGCTCGGCACCGCCGTCGTCATCACGATCGTCCACGCGCTCCGACGCACGGCGGGGACGCGCGGGCCCGAGCGCCGCGCCGGGGCGCGGTGGGGGACCGCGTGGCCGATGGCCTTCCTCGTGTTCCCGGTCGTCATGGCCGGGCTCGGACGGGCGGAGGCGTCGGGCGAGGTCGTCGGCCTCGTCTCCAACGCGCTGGCCTGCGTCATCATCGGCGTGATGTACCTGACCGGAGGAGCGCTCTTCGACGACACGGGCCTGTACGTCCTCGGCGTGTGGATCCTGCTCACCGGCGGTGCCGCGACGCTCGCCGGGATGCCGGCCACCTATCTCGTCATGGCCACGATCGGTGGGGGCGGATTCCTCGCCATCACGCTCGTGTGGCACGGGCTGCTCGTCCGGCGCCGCCGCGAGGGCGGGGTGCCGTCGTGACCGAGCTCGACACGGTCATCCACGCCCCGGCGCGCCTGCGGGTGGTCTCGACGCTGGCCGCGCTGAGCGCCGGCGAGGAGATCACCTTCGCCAAGCTGCAGAAGCTCCTGGACATGACCGCGGGCAACCTCTCGACGCACCTGCGCAAGCTCGAGGACGCCGGCTACGTCCGGCAGACCAAGGAGTTCGCCGGGCGTCGGCCCGTCACCTACCTCGCCCTGACGACGGACGGTCGCCGGGCCTTCGAGGACTACACCACCACCCTGCAGGACCTGTTGAGAGGAGCCGGATCATGACGGTCATCTCCGTCGACGGCGTCACCCGCCGGTTCGGCGAGGTCGTCGCCCTGGACGACGTCACCCTGGACGTCGGCCCCGGCGAGCTCGTCGGCCTGCTCGGCCCGAACGGCGCCGGCAAGTCGACCCTGCTGTCGCTGGTCAGCGGCCAGCGGAGACCCGACACGGGCGGTGTCCGGGTGCTCGGCGGGGACCCGCGCGACGCCGCGACCCGCACCGGGCTGGGGGTCACGCCGCAGGAGACGGGCCTGCCGCCCACCCTGCGCGTCGGCGAGGTCGTCGACTTCGTCGGCGGGCACTTCCCGGACCCGATGCCGACCGCCGCCCTGCTCGAGCAGTTCGGCCTGACGGACAAGGCCCGCAAGCAGACCGGGTCGTTGTCCGGCGGTCAGAAGCGACGGCTCGCCGTCGCCCTGGCGTTGGTCGGGCGCCCCCGGGTGATCCTGCTCGACGAACCTACGACGGGGCTCGACGTCTCCGCGCGGCAGGCCCTCTGGGGCGCGATCCGGCGGTACCACGCCGAGGGCGGGACGGTGCTGCTGACCAGCCACTACCTCGAGGAGGTGCAGGCGCTGGCCGAGCGCGTCGTGGTCATCGACCACGGCGTCGTGCGGGCCGACGACTCCCTGGACGGGATCCTGCGCCGCGTCGGCCTGCGTCGGGTGCTGCTGCGTGCCGCGACCGACCTGACCGGGCTCCCCGGAGTCGCCCGGGGCGAACGCCGCGACGACGGCACGCAGGAGCTCTACACCACCGACTCCGACGCGCTGGTCCGGGACCTGGTCTCCGCCGGCGTGCAGTTCTCGGACCTGCAGATCCGCGGGGCCAGCCTCGAGGAGGCCTTCGCCGAGATGGTCGCCGCGGACACCCTGGAAGGAGCCCACCGATGACCGCCACGACCGCCGCCGCGCAGGTCCCGCCGTCGGGCACCGTGAGCCCGGCACGCCTGACCTGGCTGCACCTGAAGTTCCAGTTCCTGGAGACCGTGCGCATCCCCGTCGCCGTGCTGGGCAACATGCTCTTCCCGTCGCTGGCGATGTTCTTCTTCGTGGTCCCGCAGAGCGACGTGGCGCAGAACCCGGTGTACGCGACCATGGCCGTGGCCGGTCTCGCCCTCTTCGCCGTCTGCTCGGCGAGCCTGTTCACCTACGGGCTCGGCGTGGCCGAGGACCGCCAGCTCCCGTTCGACCCCTTCGTGCGGTCCCTGCCGGCCGGCCCGGCACCCCGCATGGTCGCGCGGATCCTCAACGGCGCGATCTTCGCGCTGTTCGGGCTGGTGCCGCTGATCGTCATCGGCTGGCTGTTCACCGCGGCCTCGGTGACGCTGCTGCAGCTGCTGGCCGGGGTGGCGACGATCCTGGCCACCTCGGTGCCGTTCGTGCTCCTGGGCATGGCCGTCGGCTACTCGCTGTCGGCCAAGGCGGCCCTGCCGGTGGTGCAGGTCGTGCTGTTCCCGCTGGCGTTCGCCGGCGGCCTGTTCCTGCCGCCGGTGGCGTTCCCGGACTGGCTGAACACGCTGTCCCAGGGGAC